>JAKIXW010000216.1:0-1883 GCA_022708865.1 Acidobacteriota bacterium | reverse complement strand
CAACGCCGATCTGCTCGCCCGCCCCGACATCGCCGGGTCGGTGTTACTGGCCGAGTACCAGACGGCAGGCCGGGGCCGGCACGGCCGGCAGTGGTCCGCGCCCGCGCGTTCGCAGGTGGCCATGTCGGTCGGCGTCGACACCACGGGTATCCCGACCGACACCTGGGGCTGGCTGCCGCTGCTGACGGGTGTGGCGGCGGTGGATGTCGTTCGCGAGCACGTCGACGCGGGTCTCAAGTGGCCCAATGATGTGCTGGTGGGCGCCGGCAAGTTGGGCGGGATCCTGGCCGAGGTGGCCAACCCCGGCGCGGTGGTGGTCGGGATCGGACTGAACGTGTCGCTGACCGCCTACGAGTTGCCCGATCCGCGGGCGACGTCGCTCGAATTGCTGGGAGCCACCGTCGACCGCTCTACGTTGGCGGCTGATCTGTTGCGCGCGTTGGCATCCCGCGTTTCGCAATGGCGTGCCGGGGACCCGGCCCTGGTGGCCGACTATCACCGTTACAGCCTGACCGTGGGCACCCGGGTCCGGGCGCTGCTGCCCGGTGACGCCGAACTGTTGGGCACCGCAGTCGGTATCGACGAGTTCGGGCGGCTGCAGATCGACGACGGCACGTCGACGGTCACGGTGTCCGCCGGGGATATCACGCACCTGCGGTAACCCGCCACATCGACTCAGCGCCCACTGCGATGGCTACTCGCACAACATCGCAGCCAATGCTGACTCGACGCCAGAAACCAGAAACCAGAATCAGCGCAGCAGCGCGCGCGACATGACCACGCGCTGAATCTGATTCGTGCCCTCGTAGATCTGGGTGATCTTGGCGTCGCGCATCATCCGCTCCACCGGGAAGTCGACGGTGTAGCCGGCGCCACCGAACAGCTGCACGGCGTCGGTGGTGACCTCCATGGCCACGTCGGAGGCCAGGCACTTCGACGCCGCCGAGATGAAGCCGAGGTTGCCCTCGCCACGCTCGGCGCGGGCGGCCGCGGTGTAGACCATCAGCCGCGCGGCCTCGACCTTCATCGCCATGTCGGCGATCATGAACTGCACCGCCTGGAAGTCGGCGATCGACTTGCCGAACTGCTTGCGGTCCTTGGTGTATTCGATGGCCGCGTCCAGGGCGCCCTGCGCGATGCCGACGGCCTGCGCGCCGATGGTGGGCCGGGTGTGGTCCAGGGTGGCCAGCGCAGTCTTGAAGCCGGTTCCGGGGTCGCCGATCATCCGGTCGCCGGGCACCCGACAGTTCTCGAAGTACAGCTCGGTGGTGGGCGATCCCTTGATGCCCAGCTTGCGTTCCTTGGGTCCGACGGAGAAGCCCTCGTCGTCCTTGTGGACCATGAACGCCGAGATTCCGTTGGCGCCCTTGTCGGGGTCGGTGACGGCCATGACGGTGTACCAGGAGGACTTGCCGCCGTTGGTGATCCAGCATTTGGTGCCGTTCAGGATCCAGCTGTCGCCGTCTGCCTTGGCGCGGGTGCGCATGGCCGCGGCGTCGGAGCCGGCTTCGCGTTCGGACAGCGCGTAGGAGGCCATCGCCTCGCCCGAGGCGATGGACGGCAGCACCTGCTGCTTGAGTTCGTCGGAGCCGCGCAGGATCAGGCCCATGGTGCCCAGCTTGTTGACCGCCGGGATCAGGGAGGCCGACGCGTCCACGCGGGCGACCTCTTCGATGACGATGCAGGCGGCGACGGAGTCGGCACCCTGTCCGTCGTATTCCTCGGGCACGTGTACGGCGTTGAAGCCGGAGGCCACCAGCGCGTCCAGCGCTTCCTGCGGGAAGCGGGCGTTCTCGTCGACGTCGACGGCGTGCGGCGCGATCTCCTTCTCGCTGAGCGCGCGGATCGCGGCACGCAGCTCCTGGTGCTCCTCGGGCAACTGG
>JAKIXW010000215.1 GCA_022708865.1 Acidobacteriota bacterium | reverse complement strand
AGCCCACCTTGACCTCGGCGATCAGTAGGCCGACCGTGGTGATCGTCGGGCCGAACGCATCGGCCAGGAACGGGACCCGAGCCTCCTCGAGGAGGGTGACCATGGTCGCGTGGTTGACGTGCTGATACATGTCGATGTCCGACCAGCGCACCGGCACGGGCGTGACGAACCCGGGCTTGCTCAACTGTTGCTCCCTGTCCGTGTCCGGGTCATGTTGCGGATCTGGCGCGCAGCCACCGACAGTGTCGCCAGATCGCGTTCCTCGTCGGCATAGATCTCCTCGAGTGTGCGACGGGCCCGGTCCAGCCGCGAGGCGTTGGTCTGCTGCCATTCGGTGATCTTCTGCTCCCCCGTCTCCTCTGGCTCACCGACGGCCAGCACATCGAGGGTCAGCGTCCGTACCGAACTGTAGATGTCGTCGCGAAGCGCCAAGCGCGCCAACGAATGCCAACGATCGTCGCGCGGCAGCCCCGACACCGCCGTGAGCAGCCCCTCGGTGCCCAGATGATCCATCAGCGCGAAATAGGTATCGGCCACTTCGGCCGGCTCCCGCTCGAGAATGTCGGCGATGTCGATGATGTCGAGCAGGCTGAACTGGTTCAGTCCGGTGGCCACCGCGTACGCCAACTCGTCGGTGGCCCCGTTGTCGGTGAAATGCACCGCGTCCTGCTTGGTGATAGCGAGTTCGTCACCGCGCAGCCAGTCCATCATCCGCGGGGTCAGCGCGTCGACGTCGGCGGCGAACCGGTTGATCTCGGCGCCGACCGCCAACGGCTGCGGACGGTTGTTCAGCAACCACCGACCCGCGCGGTCGATCAGGCGGCGCAGATCCAGCGTCATGCGGTCGGAGACGTCGACCCGAATGTCGTTGGTCAGGCCGGCTTCCCGGACCCGGCGCCACAGCCGGCCAACACCGAAGATCGCATCGGTGGCCACATAAGTGCGCACCGCGTCGACGTAGCCGACGCCGACGTCCTCGCAGATCCGGTACGCGAACGAGATTCCCGCCGTGTCGACGAGATCGTTGACCAGCATGGTGGTGACGATCTCGCGGCGCAGTTGGTGGCCCCGGATCTCGGGCCCGAACCCTTCGCGCAGCTGGGCCGGGAAGTACGACGGCAGCCGGGCGGCGAACACCTCCTGGTCCGGCAGATCGCTGGCCAGCACCTCGTCCTTGAGCGCGAGTTTGACGTGCGCCATCAAGGTGGCCAGTTCCGGCGAGGTCAGACCCAGGCCCAGGTCGGTGCGGCGGCGGATCTCCTTCTCGCTCGGCAGCGCTTCGAGTTCACGATTGAGCCCGCGGGTTGATTCGAGTTCCCGGATCTGGCGGGCGTGCACATTGAGCAGGCTGGCCGCATTGGCGCGGCTGGTTCCCATCAGATCGTTCTGGGCGATGTTGTCGGCCAGCACCAGACTGCCGACCTCGTCAGTCATCGACTCGAGCAACGCGATGCGTTCCTTGCGCCCGATCCGCCCGTGCGTCACCAGCGAGTCCACCAGGATCTTGATGTTGACCTCATGATCGGAACAGTCGACGCCGGCGGAGTTGTCGAGCGCGTCAGTGTTGATCCGGCCACCGGCCAGATCGAATTCGACCCGACCCAGAGATGTCACGCCGAGGTTGCCGCCTTCGCCGATCACCTTGGCGCGCAACTGGTTTCCGTTCACCCGAACCAGGTCATTGGCACGGTCGCCGACAGCGGCGTCGGACTCGATCTCCGCCTTGACGTACGTGCCGATACCGCCGTTCCACAACAGGTCGACGGGTGCCATCAGGATCGCCTTGACCAGCGCGGGCGGGGTGAGCTCGGTGACGCCGTCGGCGAGACCGATGGCGGCCCGTACTTCGGGGCTGATCGGGATCGACTTCTGCTCGCGGCTGAACACGCCGCCACCGGCGGAGATCAGCGACTTGTCGTAGTCGTCCCAGGTCGAGCGCGGCAGGTCGAACATGCGACGACGTTCGGCGAAACTGGCCGCCGGATCCGGGTCGGGGTCCAGGAAGATGTGCATGTGGTTGAAGGCGGCGATCAACCGGATGTGCTCGGACAGCAGCATGCCGTTGCCGAACACATCGCCGGCCATGTCGCCGATCCCGACCGCGGTGAAGTCCTCGGTCTGGGTGTCGACCCCCATCTCCCGGAAGTGGCGTTTGACACTCTCCCAGGCGCCCTTGGCGGTGATGCCCATCGCCTTGTGGTCATAGCCGTTCGATCCGCCCGAGGCGAAGGCGTCGCCGAGCCAGAAGCCGTACGAGTCGGCCACACCGTTGGCGATGTCGGAGAACGTCGCCGTGCCCTTGTCAGCGGCCACCACCAGGTAAGCATCGTCGCCGTCGCGGCGAATCACCTGCGGCGGCGGCTGGATGGCGCCCGAGGCCTTCTCGACGTTGTCGGTGACATCGAGCAGGCCGGCGATGAACAGCCGGTAGCAGGCCACCCCCTCCTCGCGGGCAGCGTCTCGGTCGGCCGCGGGATCGCCCGTGGGAAGCGGGGGATTCTTCACCACGAAACCGCCCTTGGCGCCGACGGGCACGATGACGGCATTCTTGACCGCCTGTGCCTTCACCAGGCCGAGGATCTCGGTGCGGAAGTCCTCGCGGCGATCCGACCAGCGCAGCCCACCGCGGGCCACCGCCCCGAACCTCAGGTGGACGCCCTCGACCCGCGGTGAGTACACGAAAATCTCGAACCGCGGCCGCGGCAGCGGCAGTTCGTCGATCAGTCCGGGATTCAGCTTCATCGAGATGGCCCCGAGCGCGCGAGCCGAATTGGTCCTGGTGACAAAGTAGTTGGTGCGCAAGGTGGCCTGGATCAGGGAGGCGAACGCCCGCAGCACGCGGTCGGTGTCCAGACTCACCAGCGCATCGATGTCAGCGGCGACGGCGCCGGCCGCAGCCTGTGCGCGCTGGAGTCTGTGCGCCTCGTCCATGGCCGGGTCGAACACGGCCTCGAACAGCTCGACCAACGACGCTGCAGTGCCTGCGTGACCGTTGAGAACCGACTCGATGTGGGCCTGGCTGTACGGAAAACCGGCCTGGCGCAGGTACTTCGCGTAACTCCGCAGGATCACCACCTGCTGCCAGGTCAGCCCGGCGCGCAACACCAGTTCGTTGAACCGGTCGACCTCGACCCAGCCCTGCCAGATCGCGGTCACCGCGTCGGCGAATCGCTTTGCGACAGCGTCGAGTTCACCGTCGGACGCCGCGGCGATCGTAGGCAGCCGCGCCACCCGGAACTGGTAGATCCACACCGGCAGGCCGTCGGGCTTGGTGACGGTGAACGGACGCTCGTCGAGTACCACCACACCCATGCACTGCAGCATCGGCAGCAATTCGGACAACGACGCCGAGCGCCCGCCTAGGTACCACGTCAGCCTGGCGTCCTCGCCGTCGCGGCCGTCGGAGAATACGAGTCGGACCGAATCCCCGTGCAGCTCTTGGATGATGGCGATGTCATCGATCGCCTCGAGCGGGCTGACCACCTGCTTGTAGGCCTCGGAGAAGGCCGTGGCGTAATGCTCGGCGTAGCCCGGGTCGATCGAGTCCGAGGGCACCGCTCCGAGCAGCCGGTCACCCCAGGTCCGGGCCGCCGCGGTGAGCAGCTCCTGGATCCGGTCCTCGTTGGCCATCGAGACATCGACGTGCTGCCGCAGGGTGCCCTCCGGCAATTTGACCGTGAAATGCACGAGCGCCCATGGTGATTCACTGACGCGGGCCGCGTATTCGATGCTGACACCGCCGAACTCGCGGACCAGGATTTCCTGCATCTCGAGCCGGACCGCGGTGGTGTAGCGATCGCGGGGAAGGTACACCAGGCACGATACGAAGTGCCCGAATTGATCGGCGCGCGTGAACAGCAGCGTGCGGCGCCGTGATCCGAGGTCGGCGACCGTCATCGCCATGTCGTGCAGCTGCTGCGCGCTCAGTGCGAAGAGCTCAGAACGCGGAACCGTCTGCAGCACGTCGAGCAACAGCTGCCCGGGCTGGCTGGGGTCCTTGTCGGCCATCGCCAGGGCGTCGTACACCCGCCGGGAGATCAGCGGGATCTCGAGCACGTTGGCGTTCATCGCAGCCACCGTGAACAGCCCGACGAAGCGGTGCTCGGTGGTCAGGGTCCCGCCGTTGCCGGCCTGCTCCTCACGCACGACCACGATGTAGGGGTAGGCGCCGTAGCGCAGATCACTGGAAATGGTTGCCTGCGCCAGGACCAGCAACTCGTCATTGTCGGTGAGCTGGGGCAGGTCCTCCTCGCGCAACTGGAGGACGCCCAGCCGGCTGTCCTGGTCCACCGACGACCGGCCGTCGCGCACCGGGCAGGACTGGTAACCCAGAAGGATGAAATGCCCGTCGGCCAGCCAGCGCAACAGGTCAGCGACGTCGCGTCGGTCAGGGCCCGGGAAGTGGGTGCCGGAGTCGGCGTCGAGCGCGTTGGCCAAGCCGATCAGCCGGGCGTTCATGGCCGCAGAGTCCACCGTCACCTGATGGCTGTCGGCCAGGACGTCGGGAAGAATCCGCTGGGCCTCGGCGAGCGCGCGCCGCCCGACCGTGGGTGCCAGCTGGATGTGGATCCAGGACTCCGTTGCATCGTCGGCACCGGGGGTGATGTCGAGCAGTTCACCGGCGGCGCCGCGGCGGACGATGAATCGGGGGTTCATGATCGCCTCGTACGGCACGACGAGTCGGTGCAGCAGCATGGTGACGGAATCCATCAGCGATTCGCCAGCGTCGGCAACGATCTGCAGGGCCGGTCCGAAGCCGCCCGGGTGATCGCCGTCGTACACCGCAATCGGCGTTTCGCCCGGCAGCCGCCGGGCGGCCAGTTCGAACTGCGCGAGCAGCAGCGCCGCCAACTCCGCGTCGATGTTCGGCGGCAGGGACCCGGTGCCGGCGTCTCCGTTCGGGTTCTCGCGATGCGAGCCGCGGAAAGTGCCCAGATAGACCTGCCGGAGCTGGCCGACGAGATCCGGTGGCAAGCTCGTCCAGTCAATGGGAGAGGGCGCACCGGAATTCTCCGTCATCGGATCGACTCCTGGGTCAGCTGTAGGCCAGGCGCCGTTGGCCGGGCACAGCCGACAACATTAGTCCCGTGTGAGCTTCCGGTGGGTGACCCTGTGCGGACGCGCTGCCTCCGCACCCAGTCGCCCGATCTTGTTCTCCTCGTACGCGCCGAAGTTGCCCTCGAACCAGAACCACTTGGCCTCGTTGTCGTCGTCGCCCTCCCACGCCAGGATGTGCGTGCAGGTGCGGTCCAGGAACCAGCGGTCGTGGCTGATCACGACGGCGCAACCGGGGAACTGCTCGAGGGCGTTCTCGAGGGAGCTCAGCGTTTCGACGTCGAGGTCGTTGGTGGGCTCGTCGAGCAGGATCAGGTTGCCGCCCTCCTTCAGGGTCAGCGCCAGGTTGAGCCGGTTGCGCTCACCGCCGGAGAGCACGCCGGCCGGCTTCTGCTGATCGGGTCCCTTGAAACCGAAGGCCGAGACGTAGGCCCGCGAGGGGATCTCGTTCTGACCCACCTCGATGTAGTCCAAGCCGTCCGACACGACCTCCCAGACGTTCTTCTTCGGGTCGATGCCGGCACGACTCTGGTCGACGTAGCTCAGCTTGACGGTGTCGCCGACCTTGACGGTGCCGCTGTCGGGTTGCTCGAGGCCGACGATGGTCTTGAACAGCGTGGTCTTGCCGACGCCGTTGGGTCCGATGACGCCGACGATTCCGTTGCGCGGCAACGTGAATGACAGATCCTTGATCAGCTGGCGGCCTTCGAAGCCCTTGTCGAGGTGCTCGACCTCCACCACCGTGTTGCCCAGGCGGGGGCCCACCGGGATCTGGATCTCCTCGAAGTCGAGCTTGCGGGTCTTCTCCGCCTCGGCGACCATTTCTTCGTAACGACCCAGCCGGGCCTTGTTCTTGGCCTGCCGGGCCTTGGCGCCCGAACGCACCCACGCCAGTTCGTCCTTGAGGCGCTTCTGCAGCTTCTGGTCCTTCTTGCCCTGCACCTCGAGACGCTCGGCCTTCTTCTCCAGGTAGGTCGAGTAGTTTCCCTCGTACGGGTAGGCACGGCCGCGGTCGAGTTCGAGGATCCACTCGGC
>JAKIXW010000214.1 GCA_022708865.1 Acidobacteriota bacterium | reverse complement strand
GATGGCCAGCAGCGCGTGATTGGTCACCACTACGTCGACCAGCGCGGCCTTGCCGCGGGCCTTCTCCGAGAAGCATTCGGTGGAGTACGGGCAGCGTGCCACGCCGATACACTCCCGCGCCGACACGCTGACCTGCGACCAGGCGCGGTCGGATACCCCGGGCCGTAGCTCGTCACGGTCACCGGTCCGGGTCTCGTCGGCCCACGCGGTCAGGCGCTGCACGTCGCGGCCCAGCACGCCCACCGCCACCGGCTCGAACAGTTCGTCCTGCCCCAGTGGTTCGTCGGTCGATCCGTTGTGAATCTTGTTCAGGCACAGGTAATTTCCCCGACCCTTCAGCAGCGCGAAGGTCGGCTTCCGCGGCAGGGTGCCGGCCAGCGCCTCGGTCAGCCGGGGCAGGTCACGGTCGACCAACTGACGTTGCAGCGCGATGGTGGCGGTCGACACCACCACCGGGCCCGGGTCGTCGTCAACGCCCGGGCCGGGTTCCTGGCCGGCGGCGCGCGCCAGCGCCGGCACCAGGTAGGCCAGCGACTTTCCGGTCCCGGTGCCGGCCTGGACCGCCAGGTGCTCACCGGTGTCGAAGGCACGCGCCACCGCCTCGGCCATCTCGATCTGACCGCCGCGTTCGGCGCCCCCGAGTGCGGCCACGGCACGTCCGAGCAACTCGGTGACCGAGACGGCTATGACGTCACGACCCGAGTCGGGATGGCGGGTTCACCGTGCGACAACTTCAGTCCCTCCCACGGCAGGCTGGTCAGTCCGGCTGCGACGCGTTCCCGTGCCTCGGGCAGGCCGGTCGCGCGCACGGTTTCGCCGTCCCGCACCAGGGCCACGGTCAGGGGACGGCCGGGCGGGCAGGGGCCGTCCACCGGGTGGACGACCTCCTCGACGATGGTGCCCGACGGCTTGGCGATCCGCGCGGCCGCCTTCCTTCCGCCGTGGGACTCCTTGTGGCTGCTGCGTTTCTGCACGGGAATGCCATCGACTTCGACGAGTTTGTAGACCATGCTCGCCGTCGGTGCACCCGAACCGGTGACCAGCGAGGTGCCGACCCCGTAGGAGTCGACGGGGTCCGCCCGCAGCGCGGCGATCGAATACTCATCGAGGTCGCCGGAGACCACGATCTTCGTGCCGGCGGCGCCCAGCCCGTCGAGCTGGGCGCGGGCCTGACGGGCCAGCACACCCAGGTCGCCGGAGTCGATCCGCACGGCGCCCAGCCGCGGTCCCGCGACGGCCACCGCGTTCGCGATGCCGGCGGTCACGTCATAGGTGTCGACCAGCAGCGTGGTGCCCAGTCCCAGCGCGTCGACCTGGGCCCGGAACGCCGCCTGCTCGTCGGGGCCGGCGGCGGTGGTGTGCACCATCGTGAACGCGTGCGCGCTGGTGCCCAGCGCGGGCACCCCGTAGCGGCGGTGGGCCTGCAGGTTCGACGTCCCGTCGAAGCCGGCGAGGTAGGCGGCGCGGGCCGCGGCGACGGCCGCGCGCTCGTGGGTGCGCCGCGATCCCATCTCGATCAGCGTCCGGCCGCCGGCCGCGCTGACCATCCGGGCGGCCGCCGACGCGATCGCGGTGTCGTGATTGAAGATCGACAGCGCGAGCGTCTCGAGCAGCACGCACTCGGCGAAGGTGCCGCTGATCGACAGGACCGGTGAGTTGGCGAAGTAGAGCTCACCTTCGGGATAGCCGTCGACGTCACCGGCGAAGCGGAAGTCGCGCAGGAACTCGAGCGTCGCCGGGTCGAGGAATTCCGCCAGTGAGGCCAGGGCCCCGTCGTCGAACCGGAAGTCGGCCAGGCTGTCCACGAATCGTCCGGTTCCGGCCACCACGCCGTAGCGGCGACCGTCGGGCAGCCGCCGGGCGAAGAGTTCGAAGGTGGTGCGCCGATGCGCGGAGCCGTCCCGCAGCGCGGCCTGCAGCATCGTCAGTTCGTACTTGTCGGTCAGCAGGGCCACGCTCACAGCCACACGGTAGTCGGCGCGGCAGGTCGGGGGCACGTCATCGATCGGCCCGGCGCGCCCGGGAGAGCGGTGGGTAATGCCCAGAACCGGGCGGTCGGCGCGATTCTTGAGCCAACGGCGTCGCGGTATCCTGATCGCCATGGTTGCGGAAGCGCCGACGAAACCGGGGACGGCCCATCGGGCCGCCAGTGACACCACCGAGGCCACCCAGCGTCCCTGGGTCACCATCGTGTGGGACGACCCGGTGAACCTGATGAACTACGTGACCTACATCTTCCAGAAGCTCTTCGGCTACTCCGAACCGCACGCCACCGAGCTCATGCTGCAGGTCCACAACGAGGGCAAGGCGGTGGTCTCCGCGGGCACGCGCGAATCCATGGAGGTCGACGTGTCCAAGCTGCACGCCGCCGGCCTGTGGGCCACCATGCAGCAGGACCGCTGAACGGTACGGGCGTCGAGGGTGCGTAAGTGGAAGCGGGTCCAGACCTCCCGCGGCCCCCGGTTCCGGTCCTCCGTCGAACCGCATGAGTCCGCGCTGCTGCTCAACATGGCCAACTCGGTGATCGAGATGCTCGATGACCGCGAATCATCTTCTCCCAGAGACGAACTCGAAGAACTGACCGGTCTGCGCACCGGGAACTCGACGCCGCCCACCGATGCCACCATGAGCCGGCTGCTGCCGGATTTCCTGCGGACGCAGAGTCCGCACCCGGCAGGATCGGGGACCACCGAGAGTGTCAACGGCGCCCTCCGAAGTCTGCACGAGCCGGGGATCATCGAGGCCAAACGTCAAGCGGCGCAGCGGATTCTGAATACCTGCCCGGCCGGCGGCGGCCGGATCGAACTGACGGAGGCGGACGCCGGCGCCTGGCTCACCGCGGTCAACGACATCCGGCTGGCGCTGGGCACCATGCTCGACGTGGGGCCCGACGGCCCGCACCGGCTGCCAGCCGGTCATCCGATGGCCGGGCACCTCGACGTCTACCAGTGGCTCACGGTGCTGCAGGAGTATCTCGTCCTGGCACTGATGGACAAACCGTTGCAATGACGGGCTCGATCACCGACGTCGCGGGCATCCTCGTGGGCCACCACCATCGCATCGACGACGATGCCGCGCTCGGCTCGGGCTGGGCCACCGGCACCACCGTGGTGCTCGCCCCGCCGGGGACCGTCGGGGCGGCCGACGTGCGGGGCGGGGCACCCGGGACCCGGGAGACCGATCTGCTCGATCCGGCCAACAGCGTCCGGCACGTCGACGCCGTTGTCCTCACCGGTGGCAGTGCGTTCGGGCTGGCGGCCGCCGACGGCGTGATGTGTTGGCTCGAGGAGTACGACCGCGGGGTGGCGATGGACGGCGGGCGCGTGCCGATCGTGCCGGCGGCCGTGATCTTCGATCTGCCCGTCGGGGCCTGGGGGTGCCGGCCCACCGCCGAGTTCGGGCTCGCCGCGTTGCGATCGGCGTCGGTGACCGTCCCGATGGGCAGTGTCGGCGCCGGTGCGGGTGCGCGGGCCGGGGCGCTCAAGGGTGGCGTCGGCACGGCGTCGGTACGACTCGACGACGCCGCCGCCGCGGGCGTGACCGTTGGTGCGCTCGTCGTGGTCAACGCGGCCGGCAACGTCGTCGACCCCGGGACCGGACTGCCCTGGGCGGCCCGGTTGAGCACCGAGTTCGGCCTCACGGCGCCGCCGGCCGAGCAGATCGCGGCGCTGGCCGAACTCGAGCGGGCCCGCACGGCCGCCAAGGGCCCGGGGGCCGGTGCGCTCAACACCACCATCGCCGTGGTGGCCACCGACGCGGTCCTCGGACCGGCTGCGTGCCGGCGCGTCGCGGTGGCCGCGCACGACGGCCTGGCCCGTGCGATCCAGCCGTGCCACACCCCGGTCGACGGGGACACGGTGTTCGCGTTGGCCACCGGGGCGGTTGCGGTGTCCCCGGACGCCGACACCCCGGCACAGATGGTGCCGGAGACCAAGGCGATCAGCGAGATCGGCGCGGCGGCAGCCGATGTGCTGGCGCGCGCGGTGCTCGCCGGGGTGCTGGCCGCGGGGCCGGTCGCCGGGATCGCGACGTACCGAACCACCCTGCCCGGCACGTTCGCATAACCTGATCGCATGAACTCCGCGCCCGGTCTGCCTGCGCCGCAACGCGAGAAGCGGCCCGCGTGGAAGACCGGCGCGACGACCATCGTCACGTTCGTCGGGTTGCTCTACGTGGTGGAACTCCTCGATGTCCTCTCGAACCATCGCCTCGAGACCCACGGCATCCGCCCGCTCGACGCCGATGGCCTGTGGGGGATCCTGTTCGCCCCGGTGCTGCACGCCAACTGGGGTCACCTGATCGCCAACACCGTGCCGGCACTGGTGCTCGGATTCCTGGTGACGCTGGCCGGCATGTCCCGGTTCGTCTGGGCCACCGCGATCATCTGGATCCTCGGCGGGTTCGGCACCTGGCTGATCGGCAATATCGGGCAGTGCAACCTGGGGACCTCGAATCACATCGGTGCCTCGGGGCTGATCTTCGGCTGGTTCACCTTCCTGCTGGTGTTCGGCTGGCTGACCCGGCACATCTGGCAGATCGTGGCCAGCCTCGCGGTGTTCGTCATCTACGGGGGCATCCTGTGGGGCCTGGTGCCCGTGCTGCACCAGTGCGGCGGGGTGTCCTGGCAGGGTCACCTCAGTGGCGCGGTGGCCGGAGTCGTTGCCGCGTACTGGTTGTCGTCCCCCGAACGGGAGGCCCGGCAGAAGCGCAGGCGGTCCGGGCCGCCGCCGCTCACGCCGACATGACGGCGCCGAACTCCGATGCCCCGGTCGGCGTTTTCGACTCCGGGGTGGGCGGCCTGACCGTCGCCCGCGCGATCATCGACCAGCTGCCTGCCGAGAACATGATCTACGTCGGCGACACCGCCAACGGGCCCTACGGTCCGTTGCCGCTGGCCGAGATCCGCACGCATGCCCTGGCCATCATGGACGACCTGGTGGCCCGTGGCGTCAAGGCTCTGGTCATCGCATGCAACACCGCCTCGTCGGCATGCCTGCGCGACGCCCGCGAACGCTACGACGTGCCCGTCGTCGAGGTGATCCTGCCGGCCGTCCGGCGTGCCGTGGCCACCACCCGCACCGGCCGCATCGGCGTGATCGGAACCCAGGCGACCATCACCTCCCGGGCCTATCAGGATGCCTTCGCGGCGGCGGTCGGCACCGAGATCACCGCGGTGGCCTGCCCGCGTTTCGTCGACTTCGTCGAACGCGGCGTCACCAGCGGCCGGCAGGTGCTCGGCCTGGCCGAGGGCTACCTCGAGCCGCTGCAGCGCACCGGTGTCGACACGCTGGTGCTCGGATGCACGCACTATCCGCTGCTGTCGGGCCTGATCCAGTTGGCCATGGGCAACGAGGTGACCCTGGTGTCCTCGGCCGAGGAGACGGCCAAGGATCTGCTGCGCGTGCTCACCGAACGCGATCTGCTGCGCGGCGGTCCCGACGGACCGATCAGCGATCCGGCGCCGCAACGGCGGTTCGAGGCCACCGGCGATCCGGAGGCGTTCATCGCCCTGGCGGCCCGCTTTCTCGGTCCCGCGATCACCGGGGTATCGCCCGTGCAGCGGCGTATCGGCGCTCCGGGATGAATCGTTTGCGGCAAACGTCTGGAGTTTTTTTCAATGTGATAACGGGCATGGCACAGTAGTGACTGTGCGAATCACGGTTCTCGGCTGTTCGGGCAGCGTCGTCGGCCCCGACTCGCCCGCGTCCGGGTACCTGCTGAACGCACCCGACAGCGCGCCCCTCGTGATCGATTTCGGCGGTGGGGTTCTCGGGGCCCTGCAGCGCCACGCCGACCCCGGTGAGGTCGACGTCCTGCTGTCGCATCTGCACGCCGACCACTGTCTGGATCTGCCCGGCCTGTTCGTCTGGCGGCGCTACCACCCGGTCCCGCCGATCGGCAAGAAGCGGATGTACGGCCCGAGCGATACCTGGGCGCGGCTGGGGGCGGCGTCGTCACCCGAGGGTGGCGAGTTCGACGACTTCACCGACATCTTCGACGTCATCCCGTGGCGGGACGGTGAGAGCGTGCGGATGGGCGCGCTGGATGTGTTGCCCGTCGCGGTCAGTCACCCGACGGAGTCCTACGGGTTGCGGTTCACCGATCCGTCCGGTGCGGTGTTCGTGTTCAGCGGTGACACCGGGGTATGCGATGCGGCAGTGGAGCTGGCCCGCGACGCCGATGTGTTCCTCTGCGAGGCGT
>JAKIXW010000213.1 GCA_022708865.1 Acidobacteriota bacterium | reverse complement strand
CCGCCGACCCCGGAGGCCGCCGCCCCCAGCGATCTGGGCAAGCCCGCGAAAACCAGTGTCAAGCGGCAGCTGTTCACCATCGCCCGCCGGCAGGTCAGGCTGGTGGTGTCCGATCGGGCCTACTCGGCGTTCCTGTTGTTCCTGCCGTTCATCATGGGCGTGCTGTCGCTGTCCGTGCCGGGCGGCGGACCAGACGGTGCCAGCGTGGGCTTCGGCCTGCCGATCCCCGCGATCCAGGGCGGTGCCTCACCGAACGAGCCGGGTCAGATCCTGGTCATGCTCAACGTGGGCGCCATCTTCATGGGCACCGCGCTGACGGTGCGGGCACTGATCGGCGAGCGGGCCATCTTCCGCCGCGAACAGGCTGTCGGCCTGTCGACCACCGCCTATCTGCTGGCCAAGATCGCGGTCTTCACCGTGTTCGCGATCATCCAGTCGGCGATCGTCACCACGATCACCGTCCTGGGCAAGGGCTGGGGTGCGGGCTCCGTCGATTCCGGCGCCTTCCTGCACGGCCGCACGCTGGAGCTCTTCGTGGACATCGCAGCGACGTGTGTGGCGGCGGCGATGACGGGCCTGGCACTGTCGGCGCTGGCGCGCTCGGCCGAACAGATCATGCCGCTGCTGGTGGTCGCGGTGATGAGTCAGCTGGTGTTCTCCGGCGGCTTGATCCCGGTGACGGGCCGAGTGGTGCTCGATCAGCTGTCCTGGGTGACACCGGCCCGATGGGGGTTCGCCACGTCGGCGTCGACGATCGATCTGACCCGGCTGGTACCGGCGCCACTGATGCCCGACGACACACATTGGAAGCACACTCCGGCGGCCTGGCTGTTCGATATGGCGATGCTGGCCGCGATCTGCATCGCCTACACCGGATTCGTGCGGTGGAAGCTCCGGCTCAAAGCCAACTAGCCGGCCCGCCGAAAGTGCGCTTGTTGCACCCATTTCCCGAGTAACCCCGTGAACAAGTTGACTCTCGGCGCTACTGGCCGTGGACGTCCAGCCCGTGCGCGGCGGCGAAGGCCACCGCCTGCCCCAGATCAACCTTGGCGCCGCGCACCTGGGCCGTGGTCCAGAAGGTCGGGTCGACCCGCGCCCCGCGCAGGTCGGCCTCCTCGAGCCGGGTGCCCAGCGTTCGGGCACCGGTCAGGTCGGCGTCGCGCAGCACCGCCTTGCGCAGATCGGCCTCCACCAGCGAGGCCTCGCGCAGCCGGCTCCCGGACAGATCGACGCCCCGCAGATCGGCCCCGCCGAGCACGGCCAGGGTGAGGTCGACCTCGTCGAACACCACCGGCCGCAGGCGGCAGTTGGTGAACACCGAACCCATCAGACTGCAGCCACGAAAGGTGCTGTGCCACAACGTGGTGCGATCGAACCGGCAGTTCCGGAAGGCGCTGCCGGTGTGCTCGGACTCACTGAGGGTGGCCCCGCTGAAGTTGCACTCGTCGAACACCACTCGCTCGGTGCGCAGTCCGGTCAGATCCTCGTCGCGGAAGTCGTGGCCAGTGAACTCACGGTCGGTCCAGAGCATCGCTACGACGGCCACCAAACCTTTCGCGTCTCGCGGATGGCCTCGACGAGTGCGGTGACCTGCGCGAGTTGTTCCGGCCTGAACGGCCAGAGCCCGACGTCACGACGCTGGAAGTCCACCGTCAAAGTGGTGCCGTCGATGCGGCAGTCCACCAGGAGTGCGGCGTGGTAGCGCATCGCCCCTTCGCGTTAAGGGCGTAAAGATCTCGAGCACGCGGCCGTCGAATGATGCCAGCCAGTTGTCGAGTGGCGCTTCGATGACTTCGACCATGGACGGCCAGCGTAATGCACCTGGCTGCCATCATCGTGGAGTGTTCAAGCTGATGTTCTACTCCCCCCGGATCGCACCGAATACCGGTAACGCGATCCGGATGGTGGCGGCGACGGGAACCGAGCTACATCTGGTCGAGCCGCTGGGCTTCGACCTGTCCGAGCCGAAGCTGCGCCGCGCTGGACTGGACTATCACGACCTGGCCTCGGTGACGGTGCACGCATCGCTCGACGACGCGTGGGCCGCGGTGACACCTGCGCGGGTGTTCGCATTCACCGCGCACTCGGACACGTCGTTCGCCGAGATCGCCTACCGCCCCGGCGACGTTCTGCTGTTCGGCCCCGAGCCCACCGGGCTGGACGCGCAGACGCTCAGCGATCCACACGTCACCGCGCGCGTGCGCATTCCAATGCTGGCCGGACGCCGGTCGCTGAATCTGTCGAATGCCGCCGCGGTCGCGGTGTACGAGGCCTGGCGTCAACAGGGATTCACCGGGGCCGTCTAGATCACGTCTAGATCAGGGCGGCCAGGATCCTGCGGAACTGCGCGCGGTCGTCGCCACCAAGCGTGGACAGCACCCGCTCCTCGGCCGTACGGATTCCGGAATCAGTGCGCTGCAACAATTTACGGCCCGCCGCGGTCAGTTCTGCGGGACGCGCGCGACCTCGCTGGACGGTCGACGGCCGGGTCACCAGGCCGCGGTCCTGCAGTCCGCGCAACACGAGGTTCATGGCCTGCCGGGACACACTGATGTTGCGGGCCAGCTCGGCATTGGACGCACCGGGCGCATTCTGGATCATCCGCAGACAGATGTATTCCGGGAACGTCAGGCCCAGCGGTTCGAGAACGGTCTCGGTGATCTCGCTGCGCAGGGCCATGTGCAAGCGGTGGATCAGATAGCCCAGCGGCGGATCGACGGCCATAGATGTCAGTTTAGTTGACATGTCGCCGGATCGTGGGTAGACCGGAGAACATGACGGAACAACCCACCAGTGAAATGTTCGAAGGCGCCTACCGCGGCGCGAATCCGGATATGGGCGGGCGCCCGCCGTGGAGCATCGGCGCACCACAACCCGAGATCGCCGCATTGGTCGCGGCCGGCCGAGTGCACGGCGACGTGCTCGATGCCGGCTGCGGCGAGGCGGCCACCGCGATCGACCTGGCCGAGCGCGGTTTCACCACCGTCGGCCTGGACGCGGCACCGACGGCCATCGAATTGGCCCGGGCCGAGGCCGCGCGCCGAGGCCTGACCAACGCCACCTTCGAGGTCGCCGACATCAGCGACTTCGGCGGCTACGACGGACGATTCGGCACCATTATCGATTCGACCCTGTTCCATTCGATGCCGGTGGAACTACGCGACGGCTATCAACGTTCGATCGTTCGGGCCGCCGCACCCGGAGCGTCGTATTTCGTGCTCGTGTTCGACAAGGCGGCCATGCCCGGCGACGGTCCGGTCAATGCCGTCGACGAAGCCGAGCTGCGCGCCGCGGTCAGCCCGTACTGGACCATCGACGAGATTCGCCCGGCCCGTATTCATGCCAATGTTCCGCCGGACTACGCCTCGACTTTCGGCGCATTCGCCGGCAGCACCGACATCCGCGACGAGCCCGGCGGTCGTAAGTCCTTGGCCGCTTGGCTGCTGACCGCGCACCTGTAGGGATTACCAGGTGTTCCAGTGGGTCAGCTGCTCGGCCGGCAACCGGTTGGCCAGTTTGAATTCGGTGCCCTTGGTGTAGGCGATCGGGAACAGGCCGCCCTGGGCGTATTTGTCGAACGGGATACCGACGACCTCGGCGGCCTGTTTCTCGCCGTCCCCGATCAGATGCAGGGTGGTCCACGCCGAACCGAGCCCGCGTGAGCGCAGCGCGAGCATGAAGCTCCACACCGCCGGCAACAGCGATCCCCAGTACGACGCGCTGATGCCGGCCGGCGCTCCGTCGGGGCGGTCCGCCAGGCACGGGATCATCAGCACCGGCACCTTCTCGAAGTGCTCATTGAGATACTTCGCCGAATTCATCACGGCCCCGGTCTGCTGATCGCGAATGTCGCCGTACTCCGGCTTCTCGGAATCCAGGTATGGCGTGGCGTTGGCGCGGTAGATGTCAGCCAGGGCCTTCTTCTTGGCCGGATCGTCGACGAATACCCACTGCCAGCCCTGAGCGTTGGAGCCCGTGGGCGCCTGCAGCGCCAATTCCAGGCATTCCATCAGCACCTCGCGTGGCACCGGTTTGTCGAAATCGAGGCGCTTGCGCACCGAGCGGGTGGTGGTCAACAGTTCATCGTTGGACAGGTTGAGGGCCATCCCGCCAGGCTACATTCGGATGATCTGCGGCCAAGCGTCCGCATTTGTACGGTGCGCCGCGGCATGTCCTGTACAGACACGGCCGCTCGGCGAAGATACCGGGCTAGCGGAAGTCGCGGGACCGGGAGCCCACCTGCAGGTCGATCGAGCGCATCCCATCGGCGACGACAGTGACTGCGCCGCTCGCGTTCTGCACGATCCCCCGCACCACCAGCGCCGGCGCCGTCTGCGCCAGTCGGCGGTTGCGTGCCCAAATACCTTGCGAACAGAGCACATTGACCATACCGGTCTCGTCCTCGAGGTTCATGAACGTCACACCCTGCGCGGTCGCCGGACGCTGGCGATGCGTGACCGCCCCGGCCACCAGCACCCGGGTGCCGTCGCGCACACCGAGCAACTTGCCGGCGGGCACCACGCCGAGGGCATTCAGGTCGGCCCGCAGGAACTGGGTGGGATAGCCGTCCGGTGACACACCGGTGGCCCACACATCGGCGGCCGCCAGTTCCAGCGCGCTCATCCCGGGCAGCGCCGGGGTGTGCGACGACGTCCCCACGCCGGGCAGCCGGTCGGCCCGCTCACCGGCGGCCGCACCCGCCGCCCACAGCGCCTCACGCCGGTCAACACCGAAGCAGCCGAGCGCCCCCGCCGTGGCCAGCGCCTCGGTCTGCGGCACGCTCAGCTGCAGTCGGCCGGTCAGATCGAGCAGAGATACAAACGGGCCGTGGGTCTTTCGCTCGTCGACCAGCCGCTGCGCCAACTCGTCGCCGACGTGGCGGACCGCGCCAAGCCCGAGCCGGACCTCGAGGCCGGCGTTCTCCAGTGTGGCGTGCGCCAGACTGGCGTTCACGCACGGGCCGTGCACCACGACACCGTGCCGACGGGCGTCGGCCACCAGCGACTGCGGCGAATAGAACCCCATCGGCTGCGCCCGCAGCAGCGCGGCACAGAACGCGGCGGGGTGGTGCAGCTTGAGCCAGGACGAGTAGAACACCAGTGCGGCGAAGCTGAGCGCATGGCTCTCGGGGAAGCCGAAATTGGCGAAGGCCTCCAGCTTCTCGTAGATCCGGTCGGCCAGCGCACCCTCGATGCCGTGCAGTTCGCGCAGTCCGTCGTAGAACCGGCCGCGCAACCGACGCATCTTCTCCGTCGACCGTTTCGAGCCCATCGCCCGGCGCAGCTGATCGGCCTCGGCCGGACTGAACCCGGCGCAGTCGACCGCCAACTGCATCAGCTGTTCCTGGAACAGCGGCACCCCCAACGTCTTTCGCAGCGCCGACTCCATCGAGGGATGGTCGTAGACCACCGGATCCAGCTTGTTGCGGCGGCGGATGTAGGGATGCACGGACCCGCCCTGGATGGGGCCGGGACGGATCAGCGCCACCTCGACCACCAGGTCGTAGAACACCCGCGGTTTCAGCCGGGGCAGGGTGGCCATCTGTGCACGCGACTCGACCTGGAACACCCCGACCGAGTCGGCGCGCTGCAGCATCTCGTAGACGGCCGGCTCCGAGAGATCCAGCTTCGCGAAGTCGACGTGCAGTCCCTTGTGCTCGGCCAGCAGGTCCACCGCGTAGTGCAGGGCCGAGAGCATGCCCAGTCCGAGCAGGTCGAATTTCACCAGACCTATTGCCGCACAGTCGTCCTTGTCCCACTGCAGCACGCTGCGGTTCGCCATGCGGGCCCACTCCACCGGGCACACGTCGGCGATCGGGCGGTCACAGATCACCATGCCGCCGGAATGGATTCCCATGTGCCGGGGCAGATCGGCGATCTCGCCGGCCAGCTGGACCACCGACTCGGGAATGTCCTCCACGTCCGGGGAATCGGCCCGGCCGTTCCACCGGCTGATCTGCTTGCTCCAGGCGTCCTGCTGGCCCTGCGAGTAGCCGAGCGCACGGGCCATGTCCCGCACCGAACTTCGGCCCCGGTAGGTGATGACGTTGGCCACCTGGGCGGCGTAGTCGCGGCCGTAGCGTTCGTAGACGTACTGGATGACGTTCTCGCGCAGATCCGATTCGATGTCGATATCGATGTCCGGCGGCCCGTCCCGGGCCGGGGAGAGGAACCGCTCGAACAGCAACCCGTTGGCGATCGGGTCGACCGCGGTGACCCCCAG
>JAKIXW010000212.1:5982-6236 GCA_022708865.1 Acidobacteriota bacterium | reverse complement strand
CGCCCAGAAAGTCGATGAAATCGGCGTGGCGCTCAAGATCCAAGCGGCACACGACAACGTCAGCAAGGTAACGCCGATCAAGGGCGATACCTACGAGAACCAAGTCAACGTCGTGTTGTCCGAGGTGGCCGCCGGAGTTGGCGACGAATACATCGACACCCGCACGGTCGTCGGGCACCTGCCCCGCTCCAAGAAGGGCGACGGCTTGCTCACCATCGACGGCGGCCTCGCACGCGTGGTGATCGAAATGACGG
>JAKIXW010000212.1:0-5960 GCA_022708865.1 Acidobacteriota bacterium | reverse complement strand
ACCTGGACGAGGCCGAGCGCAACCGCCAGGCGGTGTCATCGCTCGGCCTCGTCCGAACTCCCGAGCAGAACGGCGGTCACGCCATTCGCGTACTCGGATCAAGGCGGATTGTGCTCGCATTCGATCCGACGTCAGACGATCCCGACCTCGTACGCACCGTGGTGCTGTTGTTGCGCGCCGCGGCGCTGGCGGCCTCCACCCGTCGCGGGGCCGAGCAATTGGCTACCGCCGAGGAGAAGATCACGGCCGCCGTGACTCAGCTCGACCGCGTCGACGACATCAAGAAGGCCGCCAGCTCCATCCACAAGAACGCTGACAAGATTGAGACCGGCTGCACTGCTGTCACTTCCGGCATCCAACGGCTGCTTACCGAGGCCCTCGCCGCGCTTGCCGACGTGCAATCCGCGTCAGAGATCACCGACACGGCCGACGACGCCGTCGCCTGAACCCTGTGGACCGTCAACCACCACGACAAGGATCACCATGAATCGCATCGATCTGAACGCTGTCGTCATCGCCCCAGTTCTCATCGCCGCTGCAACCGGATGCGTGGCCCCCGAAAAGGCGAAGCCCGGGACCGGCCCGGCGAGCAGTTGGTCTGAGGTAACCACGCCGACCACCGCGGCCGGCGCGTCACCAACCCCTGCCGACTTCGTCGTCGGTGTGATCATCACCGAACAGAAGTGCTTCGGATCGGCCGGCTGCAACTACCGGTACACCATCAATCCACAGCACATCAGCGCGAAGTCGTTGCCGGACAAGACAACCGTCATCTCCACTGTTACCGGCGGGGATCAAGAGCAGGTCGGCAATTTCACCATCGCCGCCGACGGGACGGCGGCGTTCGACCGCGAGACATCGATCTCGGGCCAGGAGGACGCCAGCCTGAAAGCCACCGTCACGCAAGTCATACCGGGCCGGTGAGACACCATGTCACACAACACCTCAGCGCCGGCGGCCCTATGCCCCACGCCCTTCAAGGTCGACTTCCCGAAGGAGCGGCATGCTCGGGCTGCTGTGCGTGCGATGCGTAGGCGCGGAAGGCGCGGGCGGGGCAAGTATGTCCCGCAACAGCCTTACTTGTGCCCGTGCGGGATGTTCCACCTGACACACGCGCGCGGCCGTGCTCGCCGGCCCTAGCGTCGATCTCGCGGGCTACAGGACGGCTCGCAGCGGCGCAGCCAGGTCGCCGTTCCGGCCGACGCTGACCGTCGTCAGACCGAGCCAGTCGGCCATCGCTGTCAGTTCGTCCGCCAATGCGCGGGCGACGCGGTCACGGTCCTGACCGTCCTCGGTGAATGCACCCGGGACGTGCAACACGCCAGCCGCTCGGTCGGCCTTGAGATCGACCCGGCCGACGAGTTCGCCGTCGAGCAGGAACGGCCACACGTAGTAGCCGAATTGGCGCTTGTGCGCCGGCGTGTAGATCTCGATGCGGTAATGGAATCCGAACAGCCGCTCGACCCGCGGCCGGAAGAAGATCAGCGGGTCGAACGGGCACAGCAGTGCGGTGCCGCGATCAACCCGGGGAATCTTATGTCCGGCAACCAGATACGCGGGCACCCCGTCGACACTCACCCGCTCCAGCTCCCCCGTGGCGACGAGGGCGGCCAGTGCCGGTTTGACCTGAGCGGCCCCCAGCCTGAAGTAGTCGCGGATATCGGCCTCGGTGCCCACGCCCAGCGCACCGGCCGCCTTCAGGATCAGCTCGCGCACCGCGAGCCAGCACCTCGGGCGGCAGCACCCGCTCGGTCAGGTCGTAGTGCCGCACGAACCCAGTACGGTGCGCCGTCGTCAGCACCCCCGACGACCACAGTGCCTCGGCCACCCACTTGGTGTCGCTGCGATCCCACCAGGGACCCTTGCGTCCGCGGGGCTCCGCCTCGAGATGCGCCTCGATCTGCCCGGCCGTCGAGGGTCCGATAGCGGAGACCGCTGCCACCACGTCCTCGGCCAGGCGCGGGTTCTTCCGGACCATCTCCTGGCCCCACCGGCCTTCCCGGTACTCCCGCATGCGCCACCGCAGCAGCGGCCAGTCCTCGACGGCCATCAGCGCGGCCTCGTGCGCCCAGTACTCGATGAGCAGGCGCGGCGAGCGCGCGCTGTGACTCCAGGCCGCCCGGTCCAGCATGTCGCGGTCGTAGCCGCCGAGCCGGCTGAACACCGGGGCGTAGTGCGCCCGGACGGCGACCGACACCGAGTCCAGCTGCAACACCTGGATGCGGGCGATGAGCCGCTTCAGCTGGGCGCGCGTCACCGGTCCACTCGGTTTCCGGTCATGAAAACCCTGTGCCGACAGGGCAATTCGGCGCGCCTGCGCGGCCGAGAGGTTCATCGCCGGTAGCTCACGAACCGGTAGCGCAAACCCGAGGTGCTGGTCTGCCAGTCTCCCGTGGTGTGCACCCAGCCGTCGTCGAGCACCGGGGCGAGCGCGTCGCCGTCCGCGCGGTCCAAGTCGATGTCCACCTCGGTGACCTCGCAGCGCGCGGCCAGTGGCAGCGCCAGCGCATAGACCTGCGCCCCGCCGATCACCCACGCGTCATCCAGGGCGGTGTCGTCCAGGGCGGTGATCGTTTCGGCGCCCTCGGCGGCGAACTGCGGGTCGCGGGTGAGCACGATGTTGCGCCGGCCCGGCAGGGGGCGGACCGTGGCCGGCAGCGAGTCCCAGGTGAGCCGGCCCATGATCACGGTGTGGCCGAGGGTCAATCGCTTGAACCGGGCCAGATCCTCGGGAAGGTGCCACGGGATGCCCCCGTCGCGGCCGATCACGCCAGCTGTCGACTGCGCCCACACCAGGGCGGCACCGGTCATACCGCGACGGGTGCCTTGATCGCCGGATGCGGATGGTAGTCCCGGATCTCGATGTCCTGGTAGGTGTAGTCGAAGATCGAATCACGCTGCGCCAGAACGAGCTCCGGATAGGGCCGGGGGCCGCGGGAGAGCTGTTCGGTGACCTGGTCGACGTGGTTGTCGTAGATGTGGCAGTCCCCGCCGGTCCAGACGAACTCGCCCACCCCGAGGCCGGTCTGCGCGGCCATCATGTGGGTCAGCAGCGCGTAGCTGGCGATGTTGAACGGCACGCCGAGGAACAGGTCCGCGCTGCGCTGGTACAGCTGGCAGCTGAGCTTGCCGTCGGCCACGTAGAACTGGAAGAACGCGTGGCAGGGCGGCAGGGCCATCTGCGGGATCTCCCCCACGTTCCAGGCCGAGACGATGTTGCGGCGCGAATCCGGGTCACGTTGGAGCAGTTCGACGGCCGCACTGATCTGGTCGATGTGCTCGCCGGACGGGGTGGGCCACGACCGCCACTGCACTCCGTAGACCGGACCGAGTTCACCTGTGGGAGAAGCCCATTCGTCCCAGATGGTCACGCCATGCTCCTGCAGCCAGCGCACGTTGGAGTCGCCGCGCAGGAACCAAAGCAGTTCGTAGATCACCGATTTGGTGTGGACCTTCTTGGTGGTGATCAGGGGGAAACCGGCGGACAGGTCATAGCGCATCTGATGCCCGAAGAGGCTGCGGGTGCCGGTGCCGGTGCGATCGGATTTGGGAACTCCCTCGGCGAGCACCAGGCGGAGCAGGTCCTCGTACGGGGTTGGAATCGGCACATCCGCAGCTTACGTGCCGACGGCTCCGGTAGAACGGATGGCATGCCCACCATCACCGACGTCATCACCACCGCCGACGGCTCCTGCCCGATCACCCTGGCGACCCCGGACGGATCCGGTCCATGGCCCGGTGTGGTCATATACCCCGACGCCGGTGGGGCACGCCCCGCCTTCACCGAGATGGCGCAGCGCCTGGCCGGCTACGGGTATGCGGTCCTGGTGCCTGACGTGTACTACCGGGATCCCGGCTGGGCGCCGTTCGACATGGCCAGCGTGTTCGGCGACGCCGCCGAGCGCGCGCGACTGTTCGGCATGATCTCCAAGGTCACCCCCGACATCATGGCCGCCGACGCGGCGGCGTTCTTCGATTATCTGGCTGGCCGGCCGGAGGTCCGCGGCGAGTCGTTCGGCACCACCGGCTACTGCATGGGCGGCCGGACCTCGCTGGTGGTGGCCGGCCGGGTGCCCGACCGGGTCGCGGCGGCGTTGAGCTTCCACGGCGGCGGCCTGGCGGCCGACGATCCGGGCAGCCCGCACCTGCTGGCCGACCAGATCCGGGCGACGGTCTACGTGGGGGCAGCGGAGAACGACGCCTCGTTCACCCCCGAGAACGCGGAGAGCCTCGATGCCGCACTCACCGCGGCCGGGGTGGAACACACCATCGAGTTCTACGCCGCCGCCCACGGGTTCGCGGTGCCCGACAACGCACCGTACGACCACGCCGCGGCCGAGCGGCACTGGGCAGCGATGCGCCAGGTCTTCGGCGCGAATCTCAGCTGATCAGTCGTCCTTGCTGCTGCCGGTCAGGGACCGCAGCCCACGCCACATGCCGCGGCCCGCGTAGACGGCGGTGACGACGCAGAGCAGGATCATCGCCAGGAACATGGCCAGCCAGTTGGCCCGGTTGTGGCTGACGTTCCACCAGATGATGGTGAACAGCAGCGCGCAGACGAACACCACGATGTCGCGCCAGTTGCCGCGGTAGGACATCGCCACCTCGCGCAGGGACTGGGCCTTGTCGACGCCGTTGATCAGGTCGTCGACCCGCTGATCGATGACGCGCTGCAGGTTGGCCCGCCGCTCGACCTGATCCTCCGGCAGCCGCTCCAGCAGATCCATGTCCTGCTTGATCAACGCCCGCACATCGGGCGCCTTCAGGTTTCCCGCGGCCAGCCCCAGCAGCGCGCCACCGGCCAGGGGCGCCCCCGCGAGCGCGATCTCAGCGATTCCGGGCATCTGATCCTCCATCGGTGTGTCGGTGTCGCCCCCTATCGAACCCGGTCGCCACCCATCTGTGCCAACAACACGTCGGCCAGTGCTTCCGGTTGGCTGTTCATGGCCTGGTGGCCTGCATCGATGCGAACCATGTCGGTTGCCCGGAGTGTCGCCGCGAATCGCTCCTGCCAGGGCGGCGGCAGGGCCATGTCGCGCTCGCACAGGATGAAGGTCGACGGGAACGACGACAGATGCGCGTAGCGCCAGTCCCGGTAGGTGTAGGAACTCGGCGGCCACATATCCGGACCCAACTGGGCCAGGAAAGCGTCCTGGTCCGACGCCGACATGTCGTTGCCGAACATGATCGAGAAATTCTCCTCGAACGGGCCGGCCGTGGGGTCGAGCGGGTAGCCCACGCACTCCTCGCTGTCCCCGTGCCGGCAACTGCCCATCAACTCGAGGATCGATGATCCGTGGGGTGCCGCCGAGCAGGTGACATAGATCAACCGGCGGAACATCGCCGGCGCGAATTCGGCCATTCGGGGTATCAGCTGCCCGGCCTGCGAATGTCCGACCAGGACCACGTCGCCGGCACCGGCCGCTTCGAGGTCGGCAATGAGTTCGGTTGCAATGTCGTCGAATTCGATGGCCGAGGTATCGCGGCCGCGTTTGGTGCCACAGCCCGGCACGTCGAGGGTCAGGCAGTCGGCGGACCGCTTGGTCAGTGCGTCGATCACGTCGCGCCACACCCAGCTGCCCTGACCACCGCCGTGCAGCAGTACCAAGGTTGGTCCGCTCATCGCGCTACTCACCCCATCAACCGGGCGGCGATCGTCGCACCGAGATTCCAGCAGGCTTCCAGATCATCCTTGGTCGGCTTACCCGAAGCGATCACCGTCGACGCGGCACGTTCCCAGCCCAGGCCCGCTGTGATGCCGTCGATGGCCCGTTCGGCACCCTCCGTGCCCTCGTTGCCGTGCGGCCAGACGCCGAATGGTCTGCCCCGCGTCGCGTCCAGCAGCTGGTAGTACGCACAGTCGAACGCGTGCTTGAGCGCCCCACTGATGTACCCGAGGTTGGCGGGCGTGCCCAGCAGATACCCGTCGGCCTCCAGCCATTCGACGGGTGAGACGGTGA
>JAKIXW010000211.1 GCA_022708865.1 Acidobacteriota bacterium | reverse complement strand
CCGCCACGTCGGCGATCCCGAGGTCGATGAGTCGTCGGGCCTGGTCAGCAGCTGGGGGGAGCGGCACCGGGGTGGTGTCCTTTCGTCGGGAGCGGGTGTCAACGACCGGCGGCGACGGGAGGTTCCCGCGCGGCATACCCTCTGATGTCGTGAGCCTGACCGAACGCACCCGCGCGCGCCTGGACCACACGCTGGCCTCCGCCCAGCGCGATGGGCGTACCCCCTCGATGGTCGCCGGCGTCGTGCGTGGCGGAGAGCTCGTCTGGTCCGGGGCCGCCGGGACCCTCGACGGCCGCGCCACCGGACCCGTGCCGGGCGACGACGTGCAGTACCGCATGGGCTCGATCATGGACGGCTACTTCGCCGGCGAGCCCCTGCACGTCGCCGACGGGACGCCCTCGCACCTCGACCTCGCGTCGTTCCGCTTCTCCCGCACCCCGTATGCCGTGGACGCCGACATCCCCGGTGGCGTCGACGAGGGCGGCTGGCCGTGAGCGGCATGCCGGTCATCGGCGTCCTCGCCGTCCAGGGCGACGTGCGCGAGCACGTCCACGCGCTGGAGTCCGCGGGTGCGGCCACCCGGGCCATCCGTCGCCCCCGTGAGCTGGAGGAGATCGACGGCCTGGTCATCCCCGGCGGCGAGTCCACCGTCATGGACAAGCTCGTGCGCGCCTTCGAGCTGCGGGACCCGCTGGTCACGGCCATCCGGGACGGGCTCCCGGTCTACGGCTCCTGTGCCGGGATGATCATGCTCGCGGACCGGATCACTGATGGCACGAGCGACCAGCAGACGCTCGGCGGTCTCGACATCACGGTGCGGCGCAACGCCTTCGGGCGCCAGGTCGACTCATACGAGGAGGACCTGCACATCCGGCAACTCGGTCCCCAGCCGGTTCGTGCGGTCTTCATCCGCGCGCCCTGGGTCGAGCAGTGGGGGAGTGAGGTCGAGGTGCTCGCGTCCGTCCGTCCCCTGGGTCGCGAGCATCCTGTGGCGGTGCGGCAGGGCAACCTGCTCGCCACCTCGTTCCATCCCGAGGTGACCGGCGACCGCCGCGTCCACCGGCTGTTCGTCGCCTCGCTCTCGTGATTTCGGTGTAGTTGGTCACGCTCAGCGTGATGTTCTGTTCGGGGACATCGCTGACAGTGATATGTCTCGGGACATCGCTGACACCTGAGTAGGGCCTGGCAACGATGGTTCATGGCCCAGAAGGTGACGGCGATGGACATTCGCATGGCTGCGGCAATGGCCGGTCGAGTACCCAACGTGGCGGCGTTTTGCCGCGACGAGCAGATCAGTCGGCAAACGTTCTACAAATATCGGCGGCGCTTCCGTGACGGCGGTATCGAGGGGCTGCAGGAGCAGTCCCGGCGTCCGCTGACCTCGCCGGGACAGACTCCGGTCGAGGTCGAAGACCTGATCGTGCTGCGGCGAAAACAGCTGATCGAGCAGGGCCGTGATCACGGCGCTCAGTCGATCGTGTGGTCGTTGCAGCGCGAGGGTGTGGCGGTGCCGTCAGTGTCGACGGTGTGGCAGATCCTGACCCGGCGGGGAGCGATCACCGCGCAGCCGCAGAAACGCCCGAAGTCGGCGACCAAGCGGTTCGTCTTCGATCGGCCCAACGAGTGCTGGCAGTCTGATTGGACCGGTTGGGCGCTGGCCGACGGCACTGCGGTGGGTATCGCGGGCAGCCTCGACGACCATTCTCGCTACGTGGTAGGGCTACGCGCCGGTGCCGGTGATGCCGACGGCAAGCTGGTCTGGTCGGTCATCGTGGCCGGCATCGCCGAGTGCGGGATACCATTGATGTCGTTGTCGGACAACGGAACCGTCTACACAGGACGCTTCCTTTCCCGTGAATCGGCCTTCGAGATCAACCTGCGTGCCCTCGGAGTGCGCACCATCAACTCCACGCCGTACCACCCACTCTTAACCGGCTAATCCGGGTGACTCGGATGGGGGGAACTGCCCATTTCCTCCAGTTTTGCGCCCGGATCGAGCCAGATGCGATATGCACATCTCATGACGAAAGAGCTGTCTGCTGCCGTCGATGGCGGTGTGTGGCAGTTGCGTGGGCCGGCCGCCGAGCGGTTCGGATTGGTCAACGACTTTCTGGGACATCTGGCTGACCGCAACTTCTCTGCCCATACCTGCCGGGCCTACGCGTACGACCTGCTGGCGTTCGCGCGGTGGCTGATTGACGAGCAGGTGGAACTAGCAGAGGTCAATGTTGATGTGCTGCTTCGGTTCCTGACTGCGTGTCGGGAGGCGACGCTGCCGGGCCGACCGGGTGGCAACGTGTATTCGATCCGCGATGGCCGCAATCAAGGGTATGCACCTGCAACGATTAATCGGAGACTGGCGGCGATCTCCAGTTTGTTCGCATTCCAGGAGATGCGCGACCCCGACGCGCGAAACCCGGTCAGTGGGGGTCGTTCGGCCCGATTGCGTTCGCGTGGAGAGCGTTCCGGCCTGTTGACCCATATCGCCAAGCCGAAGTCACGTTCCCAGCTGAGGGTTCGTGAGCAGCGGCGGCTGCCGCGCGGGTTGACCCGACAGGAGTCTGCGGCGCTGCTGGGCAGCTTCCGGAGCTGGCGCGATCGGTCCATCGGTGGCTTGATGCTGATGTCGGGGTTGCGGTCAACAGAAGTCCTGTCAGTGCGCGTTGCCGATGTGGATATCGCCCGACGCTGGGTTCGGGTGCTCGGCAAGGGAAGCAAGGAACGGTCCGTACCGATCGACACCGACGTTGCCGGCGCGATCCAAACTTATCTGCTGGTCGAGCGCCCCGAGACAGATGCCGAGGCGTTGTTCGTCGTCGCCAAGGGCGTTCATCGCGGACAGCCGCTGACCGCGGCGGGACTGCGCACGGTATTTCGCTATCACCGTGAGCGTTCCGGCGTCAGCGCCGGGCATCCACATGCGTTACGGCATTCGTTCGGCACGGCGCTGGCTGAAGCCGGGGTCGATCTGTCGGTGATCCAAGCACTGATGGGCCATGACCATGCTGATTCCGCCGCCGCCTACATCCATTTGGCCCCAACGTTTCTGCGTGAGGAGTTCGATGCCGCCCGTGCTCGCTTACGTTCCCGCTCCTGATGCTGACCTGCTCACCGATTACGACGCGCACTGCACGCGGCTGGGATTGACCAGTAGGAACCTCCGGTCGGCAGCACGAACGTTCCTGCGATGCTGGCCCGATCCACAGCAATGGGCCGGGGAACCACTGCAGACACGGTTGTCGGCGTCGCATACCACCCGCTGCTTTGTGACGTTCTTGATGCTGGCTGGGCACCTGCGGCCCGGATACGACTACTTGATCTGCCGCAAACTGTCCGTCTTTTGGCGCCACATGCCGCCCGGGCTGCTTGCGCAGGACCTTGCCCGGTTCCTGGGTGCCGCCGAAGAACTTGGCTTCACCGAACGCACCCGCAGCGCATCCGCGTCGCAGGTCATCGGTCGGCTCCTCATTCAGACAGGGAGACGACTGGATGCGCTCACCAACAACGACTTTGATGATCTACTAGCTGCAAGTGCGGCTCGCCGCGGCGCTGATAAACCCAGCCGCCACTACAGCAGCGGTGCCCACACCGCCCGGCAGGTGATGTTTCACCTTGGTGTGTTCACCGACCAGCCAGTCAACGCGACCAGCCTGCTGCGGCAAAGCTTCGCCCAGCGGATGCGGGATGCGAGTCCGTCGCTGCGCGGGTCGTTTGTGGCCTACCTTGATCGGTTGACCGCCACCCATAGCCGCGGCACGGTCGCTGGCACCGCAACCCGGCTCAACCACTTCGCCGCCCACCTGTATGCGGTTGATCCGACATTGACAACTCTGGCCAATTTGGACCGACGCCGCCACATCGAGACTTACCTGACCGCTACCGCCGAGGCAACCAATTCGCGCACGGGCGCACCGATTCAAGCCTCAGAGCGTCGCGGTCGGGTCTTGGCAGTGCACTGCTTTCTCAACGACATCGCTGAGTGGGGTTGGCCGGAGGCACCACCTCGGCGGCTGGTATTCCGCTCCGACATTCCGAAGCTGCCGCGAGCTCTGCCGCGCTACCTCACCCCGGACCTGGATCGGCGGCTGACTCAGGCACTGCAAGCCTGGCCAGACCGGCTGCCGGCTGACGCGCTGCTGTTGCAGCGGGCGACCGGATTGCGTATCGGTGAGCTCGTCGAACTCGAACTCGACAGCGTCCACGAAATCCCCGGCCAAGGCGCATGGCTGAAAGTCCCACTGGGAAAGCTCAATACCGAACGGATGGTGCCCCTCGATGACGACACTGTTGCCCTCATCGATCGGATCGTGGCCCACCGCTCGCCTGGGCGGCCGTTACCGCACCCACGCACAGCACGCCCTACCGACTACCTGTTCACCCACCACGGTCGGCGCCTGACCGTCGATCACATCCGCGACGTGCTGGGCCGCGTGACCACCGACGCCAACCTGCCGCATATCACCCCGCACCAACTGCGCCACACCTACGCCACTGCCTTGGTCAACGCTGGTGTCTCGCTGCAGAGTCTGATGGCTCTGCTCGGGCACGTCTCGGCTGAGATGAGTCTGCGCTACGGACGCCTCTTCGACGCAACCGTGCGCACCGAATACGAACGTGCGCTGACCGCGGCGAAGGCCCATCTGGGAACCCTGCCCACTGGTCCACCACAAGGCCGGATCTCGCTGCCGATCGTCGACGGCGACTGGAAAGACGCACCAGCCATCAAGGCCCGCCTGGCCGGCGGTTTCTGCATCCGTGCCCAAGTCCAAGGCCCGTGCGCCTACGCCAACATCTGCGAACACTGCCCCAACTTCCGCACCGACACCGGCTACCTGCCCGTCCTGGCCGCTCAGCGCGCTGACACCGAAACCCTGGCTCGCGACGCCGAAGCCCGTGGCTGGACCGAGGAAGCCGAACGCCACCGCCGACTCATCGCACGCCTGGACGCCCACATCAGTCAGACGCAGACCGGATGACACCCCAACAACGGCGTCAGCAAGTCGAAGATGCCTGCGCAGCAATCATTCTCGCCGGCAGACAGGTGACCTTCGATGACGTTGCGGCCCGCACCGGAATTGGTCGAGCCACCCTCTACCGCAACGGTGACCTACGACAGATCATCGAAGAGCATCGAGCCCGCGGCAAGGAAGCACACACCCTGACCGGACTCACCACCGAGATCGCCCACCTGCGCATTGCGATGGATGCCCTCGCCACCACCGTCCGGCGCCACGAAGAAGAAATCCGACGACTACGACAACAGAAAAACTAGACACCCCCGGCACCCGCCGCAGACTCGGCCCAGATTAGCCGGATAACCGCAGACGTGCGGCAAGATCGAACGGTTCTGGCAGACGTTGAAGAAGTGGTTGTCGGCGCGTGATCCAGTGGCCACCGTCGACGAACTCAACGAGCTACTCGAGCAGTTCCGCCAGTTCTACAACCACCAACGGCCGCACCGTGCGCTGCGTGGGGCCACCCCCGCCGAGGCGTTCGCCGCCACCGCCAAAGCCCGCTCCGCCCAGCAGCCCCTGCCGGCACCGGTGTTCGTCAGCCACCGCACCGTCGGGCAGGAATCGGGCCAGATCTACATCGGGCCCTACCGGATCAACGTCGGACTGCGCTGGGCTGGTCACACCTGCGATGCCATCCGCGACGGGGAGCACATCACCATCTTCAGCGGCAACCGACTAGTCCGAACACTGATCGCCGATCCCACCCGCAACTACCAACCCCTCGACAAAACCACCCGTACCTACCGCGCCCGCGAACCCAAACCGGCACCATGAGTGTCAGCGATGTCCCGAGACAAAAGTGTCAGCGATGTCCCGAGACACCACATCAACGTGGGCGAGACCAACTACACCGAAATCGCTCAGCGGATGGGCAGGCCGGTGAGCGCGCGGGCCATCACCAGGCGCTGGATCTCGCTGGTGCCCTCGAAGATGGTGAAGATCTTGGCGTCGCGGTGCATGCGCTCGACCGGATACTCCCGGGTGTAGCCGTTGCCGCCCAGGATCTGAATCGCCTCGTCGGTGACGTACACCGCGGTTTCGCTGGCGACCAGCTTGGCCATCGACCCCTCGGCGGCGGTGAACTCCTTGCCGTTACGGGCCATCCAGCCGGCGCGGTAGACCAGCAGTCGTGCCGCGTCGATCCGGGCTTTCATGTCGGCCAGCTTGAAGGCGACGGCCTGGAACTCGCCGATCTTGCGACCGAATTGCTCACGCTCGCAGGCATAGTCGAGGGCATACTCGTA
>JAKIXW010000210.1 GCA_022708865.1 Acidobacteriota bacterium | reverse complement strand
GAAGTGTCACCACCAAACAGGCTCAAACTGTCACCGATGTCTTGATGCAGAACTGTCACCGATGTCCTGAGACATAACAGCCCGCGCTGCGCGCCGTTTCTCGCTATCGAACATACGTTCGACTCTACCACGCTATACCGACTCGCAATACCGACTCGCAATACCGACTCGCACGGAGTTCACCCGTGGCGTTCGAGTTCCGTTCGGGCCTGGTCGATTTGGTCGTAGGCGTATGTCACCATCGCGGCGGTGCTCATCGTCTCACCCTGGTGGGCGAGCGATTCGTAGGTCTCCTCGCCGAGCACATCACGCAGGTAGGTCATCGCGGTGCCGAGCGCGGAGAATGCCGACGCAGTAAAGGGGCTGAGCGCGAAGCCGGCGGTGGTGATCGCCGGTTGCAGGCGTCCGAGGCGGTGGAGGAATACCGCCAGGGGCGCCAGAGCAAGAGGGATGTAGGTGGCGTTGCCGGAGTCGTGGTAGTTGCGGATGGCCAGAGTCATGTGATCGAGCGCCGTCAGCGGGTCGCCGTATTCGGACTCCAGCTGGACAACCGGGTGGCCAGTTGTGATTCGATGAAACGGTTGCCGCCGCCCTGGGCGATCACCAGCCCCCGGCGCGGGGCTTCCAGCGCGCGGACGGGATCAGCATCGCGGACGGCAAAACCTTAGGCGCGAAGCGTGTTGGAGAGCGCATCGGGGTTGTTGGCGGCTTCGATCAGCCCATTCGCGGCGGCCCGCGCCTCCTCACCGGCCCTGGCAACCGCCAGTGTGGCGACCAGCGATGCCGCGGTGAGGGTATGGGTATCGCGCACCCTCAAACCTTCGCGGCTCGTCGCAACAATCTTGATCGTCGCCGCGTGCACGAGGATCGCCTCGACCAAACCGGCTCCGGCGGCGAGGACGTGCTCCCAGTTATCGAACACCAACAACCGGAACCTGCCCTCCAACGCGGCTGCGACGCTGTCGGCCACGCTCTTTCCCGGCTGTTGCACGATGCCCAACACCGCGGCCACCGCGTCTGGAACCGCCGCAGGATCGGCGACCGCGGCCAAGTCGAAAAACCAGACCCCGTCGGGGAATTCGTCGACCTGCTGCGCTGCGATCTCCAGCGCCAGGCGGGTCTTGCCGATCCCGCCCGTCCCGGTCAACGTCACCAGCAGATGCGCCCGAGCGCGGCTTGCACCTTTTCGAGTTCAGCCTCGCGTCCGATGAAGCTCATGGTCGCAGGCCGCAGGTTCCCCGGATCCGCATCGAGCGTTCGCAGCGGCGGAAACTTCGTGCGCAGGCCGGCCGCCCGGACCTGAAACACCCCGATCGCGGTGGACACATCCCGCTGTCGGACGGCCGTGCGGGAGGTCGCGTCAGCCGCGCATGATCTCGGCCAGCGTGACGCGGTCCATCCAGCGCTGTTCGATCGGGCGCCGGGTCTCCGGGTCGACCAGCGAGGGATAGGAGGTCAGGTCGGTGAACTGCAGCCGCCCGGACTGGAAGCCGACCATCGCACTGGCGCGGCCGCCGGCCTCGAGCTGTTCGGAGAGGAACTCGACGCACCGGGCCGTCAGGCTGGTGGCGTGGATGCGGTCGAACGGGGACGGATCGCCGCCCTCCTGGATGTGACCGAGGATGGCCTGGCGGGCGTCGAACAGGTCGCCGCCCTCCTTCTCGAACAGCGCCGTGATGAACCCGGTGTTGTAGACCGGGTCGGCGCCCTCGCTGCGGATGATCAGCCCGAGGCGTTCGCCGGACCGGAAGCCGGAGGCGAGCGCCGCGATGTCGGCGGTGAGATCGTCGAGCGTTATCCCGGTCTCGGGCATGTAGATTCGCTCGGCGCCCGACGCTAGCCCGCTCAGCAGCGCGAGATATCCGCAGTCGCGGCCCATCACCTCGACGACGAACACCCGCCGGGTGGCCACGGCGGACTGCCGGATCTTGTCGACGTCGGCGATGATGCTGTTCAGGGCGGTGTCGCTGCCGATGCTCAGCTCGGTCGCGGGGACGTCGTTGTTGATCGTCATCGGCATGCACGCGATCGGGATGTCGAGGGCCGAGTACGCGTCGCGCGCCTTGTGCAGCACGTATGCCGACTGGTAGCCGACCCGGCCACCGGCGACGATCAGTCCGTCGATGCGGTGCGCGGTGACCTGCTTGGCGATCTGTTCGATGGCCGCACCGCTGGGGATGTAGCGGTTGGTGCCGATCTCGGCCCCGCCGTCGGAGACCCAGCCGCTGACGTCCATCCAGCCCAGTTCCTGGACCTCGCCGTCACGCAGGCCACGGAAGCCGTTCTTGATGGCCAGCACCGTGTAGCCGCGGTCCAGGCCGAGCCGCACCGCGGCGCGCACCGCGTTGTTCATGCCCGGCGCCAGTCCGCCGGCGTGCACGATGCCGATCCGGAACCGGCGCCGACCGGGCGCGGTCGGGCGCGGTGCGGCCTGCTGGATGGTCTGCAGGATCTTGTAGGACTGACGGAAACTACCGCCGCGCAACAACATTGCACCCTCGAAGTCCCGCGCCTTGACCCGCTCGGCCACCGCATGGGTCTGCTCGACGCATTCCATCAGGGGAGTGGTGACCACTCGGTTGCCGCGCAGCCCGATCAGCTGCGCCGGGGCGTCGGGTGGATCCTCGAGCAGGCGTTCCACCGCGGCGTGGCCGACCAGGGTGGCCAGGTAACGGTCGAACGCGCTGGGGGCGCCGCCGCGCTGCACGTGACCGAGGATGGTGATCCGGGTGTCCTCGCCGAGTTCGCTCTCCAGCAGTCCCTTGACCTGCTCGGCGGTGATCGGATTGCCGTCGATGTCGTGGGCGCCCTCGGCCACCACCACGACGCTCTGGCGCCGGCCGCCCTCCCGGCCGGCCCGGATGTCGTGGCACATCTTCTCGGGCCAGTCGGGTCCCGGTGGATTCTCGGGGATCAGCACCCAGTTGGCGGCGGTGGCCAGCGAGGCCATCACCGCCAGGTAGCCGCAGTGCCGGCCCATCACCTCGATGACGAACGAGCGCTGATGGCTGGACGCGGTGCTGCGCAGCGCATCCATCGCCTCGACGATGCGGTGCAGTGCGGTGTCGGCACCGATCGTCATGTCGGTGCCGGACATGTCGTTGTCGATGGATCCGACCAGCCCGACAATCCGCAGCACCGGGTACTCGGCGGCCGCCTCGACGGTGATCTCGCCGGCCTCGACCAACTCGGCCAGGAGCCCGGGCCACTCTTCCCGGAACACGTTGGCGCCGGTGAGGCTGCCGTCGCCGCCGATCACCACCAGGGCGTCGATGCCTCGGTCCACCATGTTGCGCGCCGCTTTCAGCCGGCCCTCCCGGGTCCGGAACTCCTTGGACCGCGCGGTGCCGATGGCGGTGCCGCCCTTGTGCAGGATCCCGTCGGCGTCGATGCGCTCCATCCGGCGGATCAGGTCACCGCCTCCGACAAGACCGAGGTAACCCTCGTGGATCGCGTACACGTCGATGTTGTGGTGCAACGCGGTCCGGATGACCGCGCGCACTGCCGGATTCATCCCGGGGGCGTCACCGCCGCTGGTGAGGACGCCGATGCTGGAGGGCCGCGAAGGGGCTTCCGTCATGAGGGCAGCATAGGGCGAGCGTCGGCCGCGGGCGTGCCGAGCGCACGGATCGTCTGCGGGCGGGGGAGGCGGGCTCCACGCAGGTTGCCGACGGTCACGACATGGACCACTACGCCGACGACGTGGCCGCGCTGGTGCGGGGCGTTGCGCCGCCTGGTCCGGTCCGCGATCGACCTGAACGGCGCCAAGCGCCGCAACTGAGCGCGACCCGACGGAGGTAGGCTGCGGCGGTGGTCGTGACGAAACTCGCCAAGACGTTCGTAGCCGCCGTCGCGGTGGCCGGTGCACTCGGGGGTGCGTCGGCCGGCCCGGGCGCACCGGTGGTCCACGCAGACCCGGTCGCGCACCCAGCCCCCGAAGTGCCGCCGCCGTGGGCGCCCCGCATGCCGGCCGAGAGCTGGTTGGGTCAGCCCGTGGTCTGGTGGACCGGGCCGACACCGGGCGGTCACTGGGGGGTCTGGATCAACGGCAGTTTCCTCAACCTCAGCTGAAACCCGTTGCAGTACAGCAGAACTCGACCGGTCATGGACCTGGTGCTCACCACGGAGTAAGTTGACAACCGTCGATTTCACTTTCGGGAGGAGCGTGGATGGTCGCACAGGGTTCATCCACGTCGGAGGCAGGACTCGAGGATCTGCCGGAACTGCGTCGCTACCTGACGTCGCTGCCGGTGGCCGAGCGATCGGCCGCCACCGACACGGTGACCTCACTGGCCGCCGCGGACCTGCTCAGCCTGGGCGTCAGCGAACCGCAGCACGCCGAACACAACTACCGCGTCGAGCAGGTCGACGGCGTCATCCCCGACCAACTGCGCGGCACCCTGTACCGCAACGGCCCGGGACGCTGGGAGGACCACACCGGCCGTCCGCTGCGGCATCTCTTCGACGGCGACGGCATGCTGTCGGCCTTCCGGATCGACGACGACGGCGTGCAATTCCGGAACAGGTATGTCCACACCCGGCATTTCCTCGGTAAGGGCGGCACCCGGCACCTGGGCACTGCCGCGGCCGGCGGGGTGTCGAGGAACATCGCCCGCCCGCCACCGAATCTGGCCAATACCAACGTCGTTGCACACGCCGGGCATCTCTATGCGTTGTGGGAGGGCGGGCCGCCGCACGAGATCGACCCCGACACCCTGGAGACCCTCGGAGTACGCCGGTTCGGCGGGCAGTTGCGATGGTTGGGTGCGTACTCGGCGCACCCGAGCAGGTGCCCGCGCACCGGCGCCATGTTCAACTTCGGCGTCGAGCTCTTCCCGCGGCCGCATCTGCGCATCTACCGCACCGACCGGCGCGGCGCCCTACGGCATTTCCGCTCGGCACCCATGCCGTATGCCGCCATGGTGCACGACTTCGCGATCACCGAGCGCTACCTGGTGTTCGTTGTCTCACCGATCATCCCCAGGGCGCTGCCGGTGGCGCTGGGCCTGGAGTCGATCGGCGATTCAATGCGATACCGACCAGAACGGGGCAGTTGCATCATCCTGGTCCCACGGGACGGCGGGCGAATCCGCCGGATCGAGATGGACGCCGTCCTGCAGTTCCACCTCAGCAATGCCCACGACGACGGCAACGACGTCGTCATCGACGTCATCACGTACGACAGCGGCATGCTGCTGCACCGCCTGGCGCGGTTCCATACCAGCATGCTCGACGACGCACCGTCGCAGTTCACCCGGTTCCGGGTGACCGGCTCGGGCCGGGTGCTCCGGGAACCGCTCAGCGACAGCACCTGCGAATTCCCGCGGCACCATCCCGGCTACGAGGGACGGCCGCATCGGTACGCGTACTACAACACGCGCGGACGGCTGCGGGCGTTCTACGATTCGGTGACCAAGCTGGATCTGATGGACAACACCGAAACCACCTACACCGCAACAGGTTCGGGGAACAGTTTCTGCGAACCGGTATTTACCCCGCGGCCGGGCGGGTCGGCCGAGGACGACGGCTGGCTGCTCACCGTCGAGTACCAGGCCCAGAGCCACACGTCGCGCCTGGTGATCCTGGACGCCGCCGATCTCGAGCGGGGCCCGGTTGCCACCGCTGAACTGACGCATCACATTCCGCAGGGGTTCCACGGCAATTTCAGCCCTGTCCGTTGATGCGGTCACGCCGCACGCGACTGCTGTCGGCGGTCGGTCTGCTGATCGCCGTGCTGATCGCGGTCGCGCTCTGGCCGTGTGGACACCAGAACCCGAGCGGAACCGGCTCGGATCCCGGCGGCGCGACGTGTGCCCTCGCGTCCCTGCCGCCCGAGGCCGCCGACACCGTCCGACTGATCCATTCGGGGGGTCCGTTTCCCTATCCGCGCAACGACGGCGTGGTCTTCGGGAATCGTGAGGGGCATCTGCCCCAGCAGCACAATGGGTACTACCACGAATACACGGTGGTCACCCCCGGCGCCGCCAACCGCGCGACCCGCCGCATCATCACCGGCGGCAACCCACCGACCGACCCGCCGCAGTACTTCTACACCAGCGACCACTACGACTCGTTCTGCGAGATCTCCGGCACGCAGGAGGCACGTTGATCACGCCGGTCAGTTATCGGCTCGATGGGCGAAAGATCAAGTCGCCCATCGACTTCTATACCGAGGTCGGTCGTGCGGTCAACGGTCCGGGCGGATACTTCGGCCGGAATCTCGATGCGCTGGCCGACTGCCTGCGCGGCGGCTACGGCACCCCGGAGGATCGGCCGTTCCTGTTCGTCTGGCGACACAGTGACGATTCACAACAGAGCCTGGCCGGGTTCGCCGGCGCTGACGGACCCTTCTTCGATGCCGTGGTGG
>JAKIXW010000020.1 GCA_022708865.1 Acidobacteriota bacterium | reverse complement strand
ACGCGTTCGAGGTACCGGGTGGGCGCGACGAGCTGTGGCGGTTCACCCCGCTGCGGCGGCTGCGCGGCCTGCATGACGGCACGGCCACCGCTACCGGTCGTGCCGCCGTCACCGTGACCGACCAGCCGGGCGTCACGGTGGAGACCGTCGGCCGCGACGACGAACGTCTCGGCCGGGCTGGCGTCCCCGCGGACCGCGTTGCCGCCCAAGCATATTCGTCGTTCGAGCGGGCTACCATCCTGACCGTCGCGCGCGACACCGAGGTGGAGCACACCATCAAGGTCACTATCGACGGGCCCGGCGAGGGCAAGGTGGCCTACGGGCACCTGCAGATCCGGGTCGAGGAGACCGCCGAGGCCGCGGTCGTCATCGACCTGCGCGGCAGCGGCACCTACGCCGACAACCTGGAACTGATCGTCGGTGACTCGGCGGCCCTCGGTGTCATCTGGATCTCGGACTGGGCCGACGACATGGTGCATGTCAGCGCGCACCACGCAAAGCTGGGCCGCGACGCCAGGTTCGGTCACGTCAACGTCACCCTCGGCGGCGACGTGGTGCGGACCTCGGCCAACGTGCGTTTCACCGCGCCCGGCGGGGAGGCCCAGTTGCTGGGGACCTACTTCGCCGACGACGGACAGTTCTTCGAGTCGCGGCTGCTGGTCGACCACGCGGTGCCCAACTGCAAGTCTGATGTGCTGTACAAGGGTGCGCTGCAAGGGGATCCGCATTCGCAGAAGCCCGATGCGCACACCGTGTGGATCGGCGACGTGCTGATCCGGGCCGAGGCCACCGGCACCGACACCTTCGAGGTCAACCGTAACCTGGTGCTGACCGACGGGGCGCGCGCCGACTCGGTGCCCAACCTGGAGATCGAGACCGGCGAGATCGTGGGCGCCGGGCATGCCAGTGCCACCGGACGTTTCGACGATCAGCAGCTGTTCTATCTGCAGGCCCGCGGCATCCCGCAGGATCAGGCCCGCCGGCTGCTGGTTCGCGGCTTCTTCAACGAGATCATCGCGAAGATCTCCGTGCCCGCCGTCCGCGAGCGCCTGACCGAAGCCATTGAGAAAGAACTGGAAATCACAGAATCGAGAACGTCGTAATGACCACGCTGGAAATCAAGGATCTGCACGCCTCGGTGTTCACCCCCGAAGGGGACGAGGTGCCCATCCTGAAGGGCGTCGACCTGACGGTGAAGTCGGGTGAGACCCATGCGGTCATGGGCCCCAACGGATCCGGCAAGTCGACGCTGTCCTACGCGATCGCCGGGCATCCCAAGTACACCGTCACCTCCGGCTCGATCACGCTGGACGGACAGAACGTGCTCGACATGAGCGTCGACGAACGTGCCCGGGCCGGCCTGTTCCTGGCCATGCAGTACCCCGTCGAGGTGCCCGGCGTCTCGATGTCGAACTTCCTGCGCACCGCCGCCACCGCGGTGCGCGGCGAGGCCCCCAAGTTGCGGAACTGGGTCAAGGAGGTCAAGGCCGCCATGGGCGAGCTGGAGATCGACCCGGCTTTCGGCGAGCGCAGCGTCAACGAGGGTTTCTCGGGCGGTGAGAAGAAGCGTCACGAGATTCTCCAGCTGAGCCTGCTCAAGCCCAAGATCGCGATCCTCGATGAGACGGACTCTGGTCTGGACGTCGACGCATTGCGGGTGGTCAGCGAGGGCGTCAACCGCTACGCGGAGGCCGAGCACGGCGGCGTCCTGTTGATCACGCACTACACCCGGATCCTGCGCTACATCCAGCCGCAGTTCGTGCACGTGTTCGTCGACGGGCGCATCGTCGAGTCGGGCGGGGCGGAACTGGCCGACGAGCTCGAGGAGAACGGCTACGTGCGCTTCACCCAGGCGGCCGCGGGAGCCTGACATGACGGCGTCAGTGGACCTGGACGTGACGGGAATCCGCGCAGACTTCCCGATCTTGAATCGGGTGATGCGCGGCGGAAAGCAGTTGGCGTACCTGGATTCCGGTGCCACGTCGCAGAAACCGCTGCAGGTCCTCGACGCCGAGCGGGAGTTCCTGTTGACCTCCAACGGCGCGGTGCATCGCGGTGCGCACCAATTGATGGAGGAGGCCACCGACGCCTACGAGCAGGGTCGGGCCGACATCGCGGCATTCGTCGGCGCGGATGCCGACGAACTGGTGTTCACCAAGAATGCCACCGAGGCGATCAACCTGGTGTCGTACGTGTTGGGGGACAACCGATTCGATCGGGTCGTCGGGCCCGGTGACGTCATCGTCACCACGGAACTCGAACACCACGCGAATCTGATTCCCTGGCAGGAGCTGTGCCGGCGCACCGGGGCGGAGTTGAAATGGTTCGGCCTGGATGGTGAGGGCCGTATCGACGTCGACTCCCTCGAGCTGGACTCACGGGTCAAAGTTGTTGTGTTCAGCCACCATTCGAACGTCACCGGAGCGGTCGCGCCGGTGCGCACGCTGGTGCAGCGTGCACAGGCGGTCGGCGCCCTGACGGTGCTTGACGCCTGCCAGTCGGTGCCGCACCAGCCCGTCGACTTCCACGCGCTCGACGTGGATTTCGCCGCGTTCTCCGGCCACAAGATGCTCGGCCCCACCGGCATCGGCGTGCTCTACGGCCGCCGCGAAATGCTCGACGCGATGCCGCCGTTCCTGACCGGCGGCTCCATGATCGAGACCGTCACGATGGCGGGCGCCACCTACGCGGCCGCCCCGCAGCGTTTCGAGGCCGGCACGCCGATGACCTCCCAGGTAGTCGGATTGGCTGCGGCCGCAAGGTATCTCGGTGCGATCGGAATGGAGGCCGTGGAGGCTCACGAAGCGCAATTGGTGGCTGCTGCACTCGACGGGCTGGCCTCGGTGCCGGGCGTGCGGATCGTGGGACCGACCTCGCTGGTCGGCCGCGGATCCCCGGTGTCTTTCGTCGTGGACGGTATCCACGCCCACGACGTCGGACAGGTGCTCGATGATGAGGGTGTCGCGGTGCGTGTCGGGCACCACTGCGCGTGGCCGCTGCACCGGCGGTTCGGGCTGGCCGCCACCGCTCGGGCCTCGTTCGCGGTCTACAACACCCCCGACGAGGTCGACCGGCTCGTCGCCGGCGTCAAGCGTGCGGTGGAGTTCTTCGCGTGAGAATGGAACAGATGTACCAGGACGTGATCCTGGACCACTACAAGCATCCGCATCACCGGGGCCTGCGTGAACCGTTCGCCGGCGAGTCCTTCCAGGTGAACCCCACCTGCGGTGACGAGGTGACCCTGCGGGTGACCCTGTCCGACGACGGCGGCACGATCACCGATGTCTCCTATGACGGGCAAGGCTGCTCGATCAGTCAAGCGGCCACCTCGGTGCTGGCCGACCAGGTGATCGGCCGAAGCGTCGGCGATGCCCTGAAGAGCCTCGTCGGCTTTACCGAGATGATCTCGTCGCGCGGCACCGTCGACGGGGACGAAGAGTTGATCGGCGACGGCATCGCGTTCGCCGGGGTGGCCAAGTATCCCGCCCGGGTCAAATGCGCGCTGCTCGGATGGATGGCATTCAAAGATGCCCTGGCCCAAGCGAAGGAGACCACTGATGAGTGAGACCCCGACGAGCGACACCACGAAGGACGAACTGCTCGCGGATGTCGAGGAGGCCATGCACGACGTCGTCGACCCGGAACTCGGGATCAATGTCGTCGACCTCGGGCTGGTGTACGGGCTGAACGTGGAAGAGGGCGACGGTGGCACCGTGGCGCTGATCGACATGACCCTGACGTCGGCGGCCTGCCCGCTCACCGACGTCATCGAGGACCAGACCCGTACCGCGCTGGTGGGAGCGGGCCTGGTTCAGGAGATCAGGCTGAACTGGGTGTGGAATCCGCCGTGGGGGCCGGACAAGATCACCGACGACGGCCGCGAACAGCTGCGCGCGTTGGGATTTACCGTCTAGTGAGTCGGTGTTCCCGAATTTAGGTGACGTACACCCCCCACCGGAAGAGTTGCAGTGTTAGGTTCTGCCTAACACATGTCCGCACCGGGGAGGGGCGCTTGTGTATCGACGGGTTGAGGTAACAGAATCTGCGGGGCGTCGGGAACCCGCATCGCTGATCGCCGGCGCAGTCATCGCGCTCGTGCTCGTCGTGACCGCACTCGACGTGATCGTGCGGGGCACGGCGGTCGGTCCTGATTCGATCTCCTACCTCTCGATGGCGCAGGGACTGCGACGGCTGGCTCCCGCCCATTGGAGCGGTTCGCCCCCCGGGCTTTGGCCGTACGGGTACCCGGCTGTCCTGGCGTTGATGGGCGGTCGGGCCCGAACGATCATCGAGTGGGGCCCAGTCGTCCAGCTTGCTGCGTTGATCGGTGTAGCCACATACCTCGTACTGATCGCCCGGCAGTTGGCCGCGCGTCACCCGTCCCACGCGTACCTGATCGGCGCCGCCGCATTCCTGGCCTCGCCTGCTGTTCTCTTCGGTGCCGAATGGCTGAGTTCGGAACTCTGCTTCACGTTCATCGCGCTGGCGGTCGCCTATCACGTCATCCTGCGGAGCCTGCTGGATCGCGATGCGCCGCAGCGGTTCGACGTGTTGGTCGGCGCCGTGGCATCCTTTGTCCTGCCGCATGTCCGATTCATCGGTGTTGCGGTACCGCTGGGCCTCGCCGCCGGCGCTGTGGTCCTGCTGTTCCGCGCGGATCCAGATCGCCACCTGCTCACTCGCCGCGCCGCGGTGCCGATAGTGGGGGGCTTCGCCGGGTTCGCGACGGCATTGCTGGTCAACCTCTCCACCGCCCATACTCTGATGGGCGACAGGGGATCTCCGGTACACATAATGAATTGGACGGTGCTGCATTCCGTCGCAACATTCTGGCAGGTGCTCGTCGGTGACCACCGCCTGCCGCTGTTTCGTTACGAGGTGGTGGCGGGCCTGGCGGTGGCGGCGGTGCTCGTCGTCTTGACAATGCTCACCGTGAGAGTCGCATGGCGGCACGGCGACGACGCCTACCGGCGGTTCACCATCTGGTCGTTGACCGGCGTGGGTGCCTACCTGTTGATCCTCTACGCCACGGCACTCACCTCATTGCTCGACGCGATCTCGCCCCGGCTCGTCCTGCCCGTTCTGCCGATCACCGTCATGTGGCTGGTCGACAGCTATGTTGTCGCGAGCGGCACCGGTTGGAAAACCGGCGTGTATCGTCTCGACAGACTCGCCGGGTGGCTCGTGGTGGCCTTGTGGCTGGGTAGCTTCCTGTATTCGGTCGGCGCGAATCTCGCGCATCCGTCCGGGAACCGCGCTGGCGATCTGGCTGCGGTCACTCTCGGGAGTTCGGATCGTGCCTGCCTGGCCCGCATCGAAGACGCTCCGGTGAATGCGCGCATCTCGAACAACGCCGCCCTCGTCTGGCTCGGCACCGATGAACGCGTGATGGCGAAACAAGCGACCTATGAGCGGACGTCGCCGGCAACCTTCTACTTCATCGACCTGGGATCTTTCGCCGCCGGCGGCGAGATCCCCGCGGCCGTGCTGTCGGACACCATGAGCACCGTCGTGTGCAGCGGCGAACATGTGGTCGTCCAGTTGCGGACGCGTCCCGGCGCCCAGCCCCGGCCCAGCTGACTACCCGAGATGCCCGGGGAACACCCGCGCGCGGACCGGCGTTGAAGAACTCGTGGCTACTCAAGACCTGACTGCGGCGCAGTTCAATGACACCATCAACGGAAACGACATCGTGTTGGTGGACTTCTGGGCCTCGTGGTGTGGCCCGTGCCGGGCGTTCGCGCCGACGTTCACCAAGGCGTCGGAGAGCCATCCCGACATCGTGTTCGCCAAGGTGGATACCGAGGCCGAGCAGGAACTGGCCTCGGCCGCGCAGATCCGTTCGATCCCCACTCTGATGGCGTTCAAGAAGGGCAACCTGGTCTTCAACCAGGCTGGTGCGCTGCCGCCCGCCGCGCTCGAGCAGTTGATCCAACAGGTCAGGGAGTTCGACGTGGAAGCGGCCGCGGCGCAGCAATCCCAGGGCGCCGAAGAAGTCTGATCCCGGTGCGCGCGATAGCGTGCTGTCCGTGAGTTGTGAATACGTCCTGGTCGACCGACCGCGCCCGCAGGTGGCGCTGGTCACGCTGAACCGTCCCGAGCGGATGAACTCGATGGCGTTCGACGTGATGCTGCCGTTGCGGGACGTGCTCGACGAGCTCACCGACGACAACGGCATTCGCGCCGTCGTGCTGACCGGTGCCGGTCGGGGCTTCTCGTCCGGTGCCGACCACAAGTCCGCCGGCAGCATCCCGCACGTGCAGGGGCTGACCCGGCCCAGCTTCGGTCTGCGTTCCATGCAGGTCCTCGAAGACGTCATCCTGGCTCTGCGCAAGATGCACCAGCCGGTGATCGCCGCTGTCAACGGCGCCGCGATCGGAGGCGGGCTGTGCCTGGCGCTGGCCTGTGACATTAGGGTCGCGGCGGACGCCGCATATTTCCGGGCCGCCGGGATCAACAACGGGTTGACCGCCAGCGAGCTGGGGCTGAGCTATCTATTGCCGCGTGCCATCGGGACGTCGCGCGCCTTCGAGCTGATGCTCACCGGCCGTGACGTCGACGCCGCCGAGGCCGAGCGGATCGGACTGGTGTCCCGGCAGGTGCCCGACGCCGAGCTGCTGGACACCTGCTACGAGATGGCCGAGCGGATCGCCGCGTTCTCCCGGCCCGGCGTCGAATTGACCAAGCGCACACTGTGGACCGGACTGGACGCCGGTAGCCTGGAGGGGCATATGCAGGCGGAAGGCCTGGGCCAACTCTACGTACGCCTGCTCACCTCCAACTTCGAAGAAGCGGTGAGAGCGCGCGCCGAGGGGCGCCCCCCGGTCTTCACCGACGAGAAGTAGCCAGGAGTTTCGCCCTTGATAACCGCAACGGACCTCGAGGTCCGCGCCGGCGCGCGCACGCTGCTGGCCGTCGAGGGCTCGACCCTGCGCGTACAGCCCGGTGACCGTATCGGCCTGGTGGGCCGCAACGGCGCCGGCAAGACCACGACGATGCGGATCCTCGCTGGCGAGGGCGAACCGTACGCGGGCACGGTCACCCGCACCGGTGACGTCGGCTACCTGCCGCAGGATCCCCGCGAGGGCGACCTCGAGGTGCTGGCCCGCGACCGGGTGCTCTCGGCACGCGGGCTGGACACGCTGCTGGCCGATCTGGAGAAGCAGCAGGCGCTGATGGCCGAGGTCGCCGACGATGCGGTCCGGGACAAGGCAATTCGTCGGTATGGGCAACTGGAAGAACGGTTCTCGGCGCTCGGCGGGTCTGCGCGAGCCTGGGACTGGCCGAGCGGGTGCTGACCCAGCCGTTGCGAACGCTCTCCGGCGGTCAGCGCCGCCGCGTCGAGCTGTCCCGCATCCTGTTCGCCGCATCCGACGCGGGCGCCGCGGCGAACACGACGCTGCTGCTCGACGAGCCCACCAACCACCTCGATGCCGACTCGATCGGCTGGCTGCGAGACTTCCTGCGCAACCACGCCGGCGGTCTGATCGTCATCAGCCACGACGTCGAACTGCTCGCCGAAGTGGTCAACCGGGTGTGGTTCCTCGACGCCGTGCGCGGTGAGGCCGACGTGTACAACATGGGCTGGCAGAAGTACCTCGACGCCCGCGCCACCGACGAACAACGTCGTCGCCGGGAACGCGCCAACGCCGAACGCAAGGCCTCCGCATTGCGCACCCAGGCCGCCAAGATGGGCGCCAAGGCCACCAAAGCCGTTGCCGCACAGAACATGTTGCGCCGCGCCGATAAGATGATGGCCGAGCTGGATGCCGAGCGGGTTGCCGACAAAGTGGCGCGGATCAAGTTCCCAACGCCCGCGCCGTGCGGTCGGGTGCCGCTGACCGCGTCCGGGCTGACGAAGAACTACGGCTCGCTCGAGGTGTTCACCGGCGTCGATCTGGCGATCGACCGCGGTTCGCGGGTGGTGGTGCTGGGCCTCAACGGCGCCGGCAAGACGACGCTGCTGCGGATCCTGGCGGGCGTCGAGAGTCCGGACGCCGGCGAGATCGAGCCCGGACACGGTTGCCGGGTCGGTTATTTCGCGCAGGAGCACGACACCCTGGACAACGCCGCGACGGTGTGGGAGAACATCCGGCACGCCGCACCGGACACCGGTGAACAGGACCTGCGCGGGCTGCTCGGCGCGTTCATGTTCACCGGGCCACAACTGGATCAGCCCGCGGGCACGCTGTCCGGCGGCGAGAAGACCCGGCTGGCGCTGGCGGGCCTGGTGGCCTCGACGGCAAACGTGTTGCTGCTCGACGAGCCGACCAACAACCTCGATCCAGCGTCGCGCGAGCAGGTGCTCGACGCGCTGCGCAGTTACCAGGGCTCGGTGGTGCTGGTGACCCACGATCCCGGTGCCGCCGAGGCCCTGGCCCCCCAGCGGGTGCTGCTGCTGCCCGATGCCACCGAGGACTTCTGGTCCGAGGAGTATCGGGACCTGATCGAGCTGGCGTAGCGCATCTCGGCACATCTCGTTGTGCGCCAAGGGATCCGCGGGGTTCGCTGTCGCCGGGCCGCGCGCTCGCGGAACAACCCCACACGCCGAACCTGGCGATTCGCGCCCGATCCGGGCGGTGGCTCCCTAGCCTGGCATGGTCGGGACTTTCCAACGCCGGGAGCCGTCGATGACGAAGCCGAACAAAGCACGCGATCAACTTCTGCGGGACCTGCGCAGCGCTTACGAGCGGGGTGCGAGCATCCGAACGCTGGTGTCCTCCACCGGCCGATCGTACGGCTCGATCCACAGCATGCTGCGGGAGTCGGGTGCCATCATGCGCAGCCGTGGCGGTCCGAATCACCGCAGTAGACCGGTGTGACTCCGCTCGCGCGGGAAACTCAGCGCTGCCGCACGGAGTCCTCGACGAGGTCGAGGACGGCGGACAGCCGCTGTGGATCATCGCCGGATGCCAGCCGGGCCACCAGGCCGTCGAGCACCAGATCCAGGTAGGTCTGCAGCACGTCGCCGGGCACATCCTCACGCAACCGGCCGGCCTGTTTCTGCCGGGCCAGCCGGTTGTGCGTGGCGGCCGACAGTTCGGCTGACCGCTCGGCCCAGCCCTCATTGAACACCGGGTCATTGCGCAGTTTGCGTGCGATCTCCAAACGCGTTGCCAGCCAGTCGAACTGTTCCGGCGCCGCGAGCAGATCGCGCATCACCTGGATCAGGCCCTCGCGGGTGGCCACATCGGCCATCCGCTCGGCGTCCTCCCGGGCCAGCTCGAAGAACAGCGAGTCCTTGTCCCGGAAGTGATGGAAGATCGCCCCCCTCGACAACCCGATGGTCTGTTCCAGGCGGCGCACCGTCGCCTTGTCGTAGCCGTACTCGGCGAAGCAGCGACGGGCGCCGTCGAGGATCTGGCGGCGCCGGGCCGCCAGATGGTCCTCGCTGACTCTGGGCATGGTGTCGGGCCTGCGCGGACCGGATCAGGCCTCGAGCATGTTCCGCAGCACATACTGGAGTATGCCGCCGTTGCGGTAGTAGTCCGCCTCCCCGGGGGTGTCGATGCGCACCACGGCGTCGAACTCGACCGCACTGCCATCTTCCTTTGTGGCCTTGACATGAACGGTCTTCGGTGTCCTGCCGTTGTTGAGCTCTTCGATGCCGGTGATGTCGAAGGTCTCGGTGCCGTCCAGCTTCAGCGACGCGGCTGACTCGCCGGCCGGGAACTGCAGCGGAATGACGCCCATGCCGATCAGGTTCGAGCGGTGGATGCGCTCGAAGCTCTCGGTAATGACCGCGCGCACGCCGAGCAGCGTGGTGCCCTTGGCCGCCCAGTCCCGCGAGGAGCCGGACCCGTATTCCTTGCCGCCCAACACCACCAGCGGGATGCCGGCCTTCTGGTAGTTCTGCGAGGCGTCGTAGATGAACGCCTGTGGGCCACCTTCCTGGGTGAAGTCGCGGGTGTAGCCGCCGGAGACATCGTCGAGTAGTTGATTGCGCAGCCGGATGTTGGCGAAGGTGCCGCGAATCATGACCTCATGGTTGCCGCGGCGAGAGCCCAGCGAGTTGAAGTCCTTGGGGTCAACGCCGTTGGCCTCGAGGTAGTCGGCGGCCGGAGTGCCCCTCTTGATCGATCCGGCCGGGCTGATGTGGTCGGTGGTCACCGAATCCCCCAGCAGTGCAAGGACCCTGGCGCCGGTGATGTCCTTGACTGGCTGGGGCTTGGCGGGCATGCCCTCGAAGTACGGGGCCTTGCGCACGTAGGTCGACGCATCGTCCCAGTCGAATGTGTTGCCCTCCGGGGTGGGCAGTGAGCGCCAGCGCTCGTCGCCCTTGAACACGTCGGCGTAGCTGTCGGTGAACATCTCCCGGTTGATCGAGGAGGCGATGGTCTCCTGGATTTCCTGGGCAGATGGCCAAATATCTGCAAGGAAGACGTCGTTGCCGTCGGTGTCCTGCCCGAGCGGGTCGTTCTCGAAGTCGAAGTCCATGGTGCCCGCGATGCCGTAGGCGATCACCAGCGGCGGGGAGGCCAGGTAGTTCATCTTCACGTCGGGGGAGATGCGGCCTTCGAAGTTGCGGTTGCCCGACAGCACCGCGGCCACCGACAGGTCGTTGTCATTGATCGCCGCCGAGATCTCGTCGGGCAGCGGGCCGGTGTTGCCGATGCACGTGGTGCAGCCATAGCCGCCAAGGTAGTAGCCCAACTTCTCCAGGTACGGCCACAGGCCGGCCTTGTTGTAGTAGTCGGTGACCACCTGCGAACCCGGCGCCATGTTGGTCTTGACCCACGGCTTGGTGGTCAGCCCCTTCTCGACGGCCTTCTTGGCCAGCAGGGCCGCGCCGAGCATCACCGACGGGTTGGAGGTGTTGGTACAGCTCGTGATTCCCGCGACGACGACCGCCCCGTGGTCCATCACGAACGTCCCGCGCTCGGCGGAGGTCACCTTGACCGGCTTGGACGGCCGGCCCGAGTGGCCGTTGGCGGCCGACGGGATGACGGCATCCTCCTCGGCGAACGTGAGTTTCGCGGGATCGGAGGCCGGGAAGGATTCTTCGACGGCCTCGTCGAGATTTGTCCTGGGGGCCGGGTTGTTCTCCTCGACGTAGTTGTGAATGTCCTTGCGGAAGGCGTTCTTCGCGTCGGACAGCTCGATGCGGTCCTGCGGACGTTTCGGACCCGAGATCGAGGGCACCACGGTCGACAGGTCAAGTTCCATGTACTCCGAGAACACCGGTTCGCGATCCGGGTTGTGCCACATGCCCTGGGTCTTGGCGTAGGCCTCGACCAGCGCCAGCTGCTCATCCGAGCGGCCGGTCAGCCTCAGGTAGTTGATGGTCTCCTCATCGATGGGGAAGATCGCTGCGGTGGAACCGAATTCGGGGCTCATGTTGCCCAGGGTGGCGCGGTTGGCCAGTGGCACCTCGGCGACGCCCTCGCCGTAGAACTCGACGAACTTGCCCACGACGCCGTGCTTGCGCAGCATATCGGTGACCGTCAGCACCACGTCGGTGGCGGTGACGCCGGGCTTGATCTCACCGGTCAGCTTGAAGCCGACCACGCGGGGGATGAGCATCGAGACGGGCTGGCCCAGCATGGCGGCCTCGGCCTCGATGCCGCCGACGCCCCAGCCCAGCACGCCGAGGCCGTTCTGCATCGTGGTGTGGCTGTCGGTGCCCACGCAGGTGTCGGGGTAGGCCAAGACATTTCCTTGCGCGTCGCGCCGCACCATGACCACGCGGGCCAGGTACTCGATGTTGACCTGGTGCACGATGCCGGTGCCCGGGGGGACGACCTTGAAGTCGTCGAACGCGCCCTGGCCCCAGCGCAGGAACTGGTAGCGCTCGCCGTTGCGCTGGTATTCCAGCTCGACGTTCTTCTCAAAGGCATCGGCGCGGCCGAACACGTCCAGGATCACCGAGTGGTCGATCACCATCTCGGCGGGCGAGAGCGGGTTTACCTTTTCCGGGTCGCCGCCCAGGGCTGCCACGGCCTCGCGCATGGTGGCCAGGTCGACGATGCAGGGCACGCCGGTGAAGTCCTGCATCAGCACGCGCGCCGGGGTGAACTGGATCTCGATGCTGGGCTCAGCGGTCGGATCCCAGTTGGCGATGGCCTCGATGTGGTCCTTGGTGATGTTCGCGCCGTCCTCGGTGCGCAACAGGTTCTCGGCCAGCACCTTGAGGCTGTAGGGAAGCTTCTCGGTGCCCGGAACCGCATCGAGGCGATAGATCTCGTAGCTGTTGTCCCCGACCTCGAGTGTGTTCTTGGCTCCGAACGAATTCTGGCTGCTCACATCAACTCCCGGCGTCTTGTCGTAGTCACTGACGGGCTGTGTCGGCGACCTGTGCCCACCTTAACAGTACGCGCGTACTGCAATTGCGCGGGGATCGGCGACCGTCGGGTACCAGTCTTCCCTTCGCGGGCGCGTGCTGCCACCAGGGACCCGGGCGTCGCGTAACCTGCTCGGCATGTCCGGGCCGCACGAGATCCCCGCGTTCCCCAGCCTTCCCGGGGTGCCATCGCCGCTGCCGGTCTACATCCCGCCCGAGATCGACATGGACGCGGTCAAGGCCGAGGTTGCCGCCAGCAGTGTGAGCGCACCGAACGCCGATCGCTCCGGCCTCGAGCAGGTGGTGGCCGATGCCCGCGCCGACGGCATCAACCTGAAGATCGTCGTCGTCGGCGTCAACCCGCCGATCGACACGCCGCTGCGTGACATCGCCACCGTCGTCGGGCAGGCCAACCCGGGGTCGACCGTGCTGGTGCTGAGCCCGTCGTTCTCCGGCACCTACAGTCCCACCTACGACCGGGTGCTCCTGGAGGCCGGCGAGGATCTGGCCCGCACGGGTAATCCGGTGCAGTCCGCACAGAATTTCGTCAGCCAGCTCGGCACGCCGATATTTCCGTGGACCGAGTTCACCATCTTCCTGACCGTGGCGGTATTCCTGGCGGCCCTCGCAACACGAATCCTGCACGCAACTAGCAAACGTTGGACGTCCCCGAAAATACTGCCCTAGCAGGCGATTGGGCGGCGCCCATAGCTCATCGCTAATTCAAATATAACCATTCGGTCACACTCCCGGTAATTACAATCCTGTAGTTTGTGACAAAAGTTTCACTTGGGACAATTGTGACGTACGGTGCAGAGGATGCCTATTGTTTTAGGTGAGCCTCCAGTGACTGATTGGTTCGGGGCCACCCAGTCGCCTTCGAGGGAGTCGTGAGTCGATGAGACGCATCCTGCCTGCTCAAGGTCTTTCGCCGTTGCTGACGGTCGCGCTCGTCGTGGGGACCCCCGGGGTGGCCGCGGCCAGCCCCGGAAACTCTCCGGACAGCCTGGCCGCGCTGATCGCTGACGTCGCCGACGCCAACCAGAAGCTGCAGGATCTCGGCGCGGCCGTACAGACCCAGCAGGAGAGCGTCAACAAGGCGATCGTCGACGTCCAGACCGCCCGCGACAACGCCGACGCGGCCAAGAAGGACCTCGCGGCCAGCCAACAGGCCGTCACGGCGTCCAACGGCGCGATCACTGACGCCCAGCGCAGGTTCGACACGTTCGCCGCCGCCACCTACGTCAACGGGCCGGGCTCCTCCTATCTGATGGCCTCCTCGCCCGAGGAGTTCATCGCCACCGCGTCGGCCGGCCAGACGCTGGCCACCAGCGCGGCCCAGGTGATGACCGGCCTGCAGAAGGCCCGCACCGAACAGGTGAACAAGGAGTCCCTGGCACGACTGGCGCAGCAGAAGGCCGACCAGACCACGGCCGACGCACAGGCCAGCATGGACACCGCGGTGGAGTCGCTGAAATCCGCGCAGCACACCTTCGCCGAGCAGCAGACCCAGATCAACGAACTCGCCGCACAGCGCGACGAGGCCCGCACCAAGCTCGAAGCCGCTCGCAAGGCCGCCGTGCCCGCCGCCGCTCCGGTGGCCAAGGCACCGGCGGCCGCGGCGGGAGCCCCGGCACCGCAGGGCGTGCCGTCGGGTCCGGCCAGTGGGTCGGGTTCGGCGGACTGGGACCGCACCGGCACCAACGGGGTGAAGCCGCCCTACGGGGATGCCAGCCAGTGGGACATGACGCTACCGATGATCCCCAGCGCATTTGTCTCCGGTGACCCGATCCAGATCATCAACGCCATCCTCCTCATTGCGCAGACCGCGGCGCAGTTCGTGGCCGACCTCGGCAAAAAGTTCCTGCAGGGCATCGGCCTGCTGCCCGCCGACCCGGTGAGCACCGACGGCAGCAACATCCCGATGGCGTACGGGTCCACGGCCGTCGAGTACGTCATCAAGCGCGGCATGTCCCAGATGGGCGTGCCGTACTCCTGGGGAGGCGGCACCGCAGCGGGCCCGAGCCGGGGTATCGACTCCGGTGCTGGCACCGTCGGCTTCGACTGCTCCGGCCTGATCCTGTACGCCTTCGCCGGCGTGGGCATCAAGCTGCCGCACTACTCGGGCTCGCAGTACAACATGGGCCGCAAGATCCCCTCGTCGCAGATGCGTCGCGGCGATGTCATCTTCTACGGACCCGGTGGCAGCCAGCACGTCACGCTGTACCTCGGCAACGGCCAGATGCTCGAGGCGCCCTACACCGGATCCACCGTCAAGATCTCGCCCGTGCGCACCAGCGGCATGACGCCCTACGTGGTGCGCTACGTCGAATACTGATTGGTTGGTCATGCGACACAAGCTCTTTCATTGGATGCGGCCGCTGGCCCTGCTGATCGCGGCGGTCGCGGTCGCACTCAGCCTCGCGTCACCGGCCGTCGCCGACGACGCCGGCCAGTGGGATCCGACGCTGCCCAAGCTGCTCAGCTCGGGCGCTCCGGGGGACCCGCTGGCCATCGCCAACGCCTCGCTGGCCGCCACCGCGCAGGCCACCGAGGCCACCATGAGCCTCGGCCGGAAATTCCTGGAGAGCATGGGCATCGTCCCCCCATCGGCGGCGAGCGCTTCGCCCGGCGCCCGGGTCCGCGGGCCGCAGGCCATCGAATACGTCATCCGCCGGGGCGGTTCCCAGATCGGTGTCCCGTACTCCTGGGGTGGTGGTAAGCCGACGGGTCCCAGCACCGGTGTCGGCGACGGCGCCAATACCGTCGGGTTCGACTGCTCCGGCCTGACGCAGTTCTCCTTCGCGGGGGTGGGCGTGCTGATCCCGAAGTACTCGGGTGACCAGTACAACACCGGCCGCCAGATCCCGATCTCGCAGGCCAAGCGCGGCGATCTGCTGTTCTGGGGCCCCGGCGGCGGCCAGCACGTCGCGATCTATCTGGGCAACGGCCAAGTGCTGGAGGCATCGGGCGCGGCGGTCCGGGTGGCCCCGGTCCGGACGCCGGGTCTACAGCCCTACGCGGCCCGGATCATCGAGAGCTGAGCCACGCCGCGACCCGCCAACGGTCAGGGCACGTCGACGGATTCCGAAGTGCCTGGAATAGTTGTGGCGGCGGCCCGGTACGGGCCGGCCACGTCCATAGCACTGCAGTAACTCTTGTGGAGGATTGTCGATGACGTCACCAGGTGGGTCGCCCAACAACAGTTCGGGCGCGCACGCCGCCCCCTCGGCGACCGGATCGGTGATCGGCTCGGCGTCACCCGGGTCCTCGGCCTCCTTCGCCTCGCCGGCTCCCGCCGCCGGACTCGCCGGTGAGGTCCAGACCCTCGAGCGGGCGATCTTCGAGGTCAAGCGCATCATCGTCGGCCAGGACCAGCTCGTCGAGCGGATCCTGGTCGGGCTGCTGGCCAAGGGGCATGTGCTGCTCGAGGGTGTTCCCGGCGTGGCCAAGACCCTGGCTGTGGAAACCTTCGCCAAGGTGGTCGGCGGCACGTTCTCGCGCATCCAGTTCACCCCCGACCTGGTGCCCACCGACATCGTCGGCACCCGCATCTACCGCCAGGGCCGCGAAGAGTTCGACATCGAGCTCGGCCCCGTCGTGTGCAACTTCCTGCTGGCCGACGAGATCAACCGCGCACCGGCCAAGGTGCAGTCGGCCCTGCTCGAGGTCATGGCCGAGCGCAAGATCTCCATCGGCGGCAAGACCTTCCCGCTGCCCAAGCCCTTCCTGGTGATGGCCACCCAGAACCCGATCGAGAACGAGGGCGTCTACCCGCTGCCCGAGGCGCAGCGCGACCGCTTCCTGTTCAAGATCAACGTCGACTACCCGTCGCCGGAGGAAGAGCGCGAGATCATCTACCGGATGGGCATCACCCCGCCGGAGCCCAAGCAGATCCTTCAGCCGGGCGATCTGGTCCGGCTGCAGGATCTGGCAGCGAACAACTTCGTGCACCACGCCCTGGTCGATTACGTGGTCCGGGTGATCACCGCGACACGGCGGCCCGAACAGTTCGGGATGCCCGACGTGAAGGCCTGGATCGCCTTCGGCGCCTCGCCGCGTGCATCGCTCGGCGTGATCGCCGCGGCCCGGGCGCTGGCCCTGGTGCGCGGTCGCGACTACGTCATCCCGCAGGACGTCATCGAGGTCATCCCCGATGTGCTCCGGCACCGGCTGGTCCTGACCTACGACGCGCTCGCTGATGACATCTCGCCGGAAATGGTGATCAACCGCATCCTGCAGACCGTCGGGCTGCCCCAGGTGAACGCCATTCCGCAGCAAGGCCATTCGGTGCCGCCGGTGGGCGCGGGGGCCCCCGTTCCGCAGTCCGCACCGGCAGTCGCCGGGCGCTGAGCGGACGTTGACCGAACCGCACACGCCGCACCCGCCGTCGTTCCAGCACGGCGAGATCGGCGACCCCAAACTGTCGGCGGCGCTGCGCACGCTCGAGCTCACCGTCAAGCGCAAGCTCGACGGCGTCCTGCATGGCAACCACCAGGGCCTGATCCCGGGCCCCGGTTCCGAGCCGGGGGAGTCACGGCCCTACCAGCCCGGCGACGACGTCCGTCGGATGGACTGGTCGGTCACGGCCCGGACGACGCATCCACATGTCCGCCAGATGATCGCCGACCGCGAGCTCGAGACCTGGTTGGTGGTCGACATGTCGGCCAGCCTGGACTTCGGCACCACCGGATGCGAGAAGCGTGACCTGGCGGTGGCCGCCGCCGCGGCGATCACCTACCTCAACAGCGGCGGGGGCAACCGGCTCGGCGCGATCATCGCCAACGGCAGCGACATCGTGCGGGTCCCGGCCAGATCGGGGCGCCAGCACGAGCAGACCCTGCTGCGCACCATCGCCACCACCCCGCGCGCGCCGCTGGGCGTCCGCGGTGACCTGGCGGTGGCCATCGACGAGCTGCGCCGTCCCGAACGGCGTCGCGGTATGGCGGTGATCATCAGCGACTTCCTCGGACCCGTCAACTGGATGCGGCCGCTGCGCGCCATCGCCGCGCGTCATGAGGTCCTGGGCGTGGAAGTGCTCGACCCGCGTGATGTCGAACTGCCCGACGTGGGCGATGTGATCCTGCAGGACACTGAATCCGGGGTCACCCGCGAGTTCACCATCGACGCCCAGCTGCGTGACGACTTCGCGAAGGCAGCCGAAGCGCATCGCACCGAGGTCGCACGCACCCTGCGGCGCTGCGGTGCGCCGCTGATGACCCTGCGCACCGATCGGGACTGGATCGCCGACACCGTGCGGTTCGTGGCGTCGCGACGACGCGGCGCGCTGGCCGGGCACCCGTAAGCGACGCAGCGGCTGATGGAAGAAAAGAAGAGGACACCAGCTCTCACATGACACTGCCACTGCTCGGGCCAATGTCGCTGCGCGGCTTCGCACACCCGTGGTTCTTCCTGTTCCTGCTGGCCGTGCTGGCGTTGATCGTGTTCTACGTGGTGGCCCAGCTGGCCCGCCAGAAACGCATCCTGCGCTTTGCGAACATGGAGCTGCTGGAAAGCGTTGCGCCCAAACGGCCCACCCGATGGCGGCACCTGCCCGCCATCCTGCTCATTGCGTCGCTGACCATGCTCACCATCGCCATGGCGGGGCCGACCAATGACGTCCGAATCCCACGCAACCGTGCCGTGGTGATGCTCGCGATCGACGTGTCGCAGTCGATGCGGGCCACCGACGTCGAACCCAGCCGGTTGGCGGCCGCCCAACAGGCGGCCAAGAAATTCGCCGAGGAACTCACCCCCGGTATCAACCTCGGGTTGATCGCCTACGCGGGCACGGCGACCGTCCTGGTCTCACCGACCACCAACCGCGACGCCACCAAGGCGGCCATCGACAAGCTGCAACTGGCCGACCGCACCGCCACCGGGGAAGGCATCTTCACCGCGCTGCAGGCCATCGCCACCGTCGGCGCCGTCATCGGTGGCGGCGACGAACCGCCGCCGGCCCGCATCGTGCTGTTCTCCGACGGCAAGGAAACGGTGCCGTCCAATCCGGACAACCCCAAGGGCGCGTTCACCGCGGCGCGAACCGCCAAGGATCAGGGTGTGCCGATCTCGACCATCTCGTTCGGAACGCCCTACGGCTACGTCGACATCAACGATCAGCGTCAGCCCGTCCCCGTCGACGACGAGACGCTGAAGAAGGTGGCCGAACTCTCCGGCGGCAACTCGTTCAGCGCGTCCAACCTCGAGGAGCTCAACAAGGTCTTCGAGGATCTGCAGCAACAGATCGGCTACGAGACCATCAAGGGCGACGCGAGCACGGGCTGGCTGCGACTGGGCTCGCTGATCCTGGCGCTGGCGGCGCTGGCCGCCCTGCTGATCAACCGCCGCCTGCCCGGCTAACCAGATTTCGGCCATCGAATACCGAGACGATAGGTTGACGACCATGACAGATTCCGCTGCGCCGGTGTCCGAAGGCGGTCGCCCCCCGTTCGTGTCCCGCTCGGTCCTGGTGACCGGCGGCAACCGCGGCATCGGCCTGGCGATCGCGCAGCGGCTGGCGGCCGACGGCCACAAGGTCGCGGTCACCCACCGCGGATCCGGGGCGCCCGAGGGTCTGTTCGGCGTCGTGTGCGACGTCACCGACAACGAGGCTGTCGACCGTGCGTTCACCGAGGTCGAGGAGCACCAGGGGCCGGTCGAGGTGCTGGTGTCCAACGCCGGTATCTCCCAGGACGCGTTCATGATCCGGATGACCGAGGAACGGTTCGAGAGCGTCATCGACGCCAACCTCACCGGTGCGTTCCGGGTGGCCCAGCGGGCCTCGCGCAGCATGCAGCGCAAGCGGTTCGGCCGGATCATCTTCATCGGCTCGGTCTCGGGCATGTGGGGGATCGGCAACCAGTCCAACTACGCCGCCGCCAAGGCCGGCCTGATCGGCATGGCCCGCTCGATCTCGCGCGAGATGTCCAAGGCCGGTGTCACCGCCAACGTCGTCGCACCCGGCTACATCGACACCGAGATGACCCGCGCGCTCGACGAGCGGATCCAGGAGGGCGCGCTGGAATTCATCCCGGCCAAGCGGGTCGGCACGGCCGAGGACGTCGCCGGCGCGGTCAGCTTCCTGGCGTCCGAGGACGCCAGTTACATCGCCGGCGCGGTGATCCCCGTCGACGGCGGCATGGGCATGGGTCACTGACCCGAAGTCTTTGCTCAGCAGATCTTTTCGAAAAAGGAGTCAGCACAATGACAGGTCTTCTCGAAGGTAAGCGCATCCTCGTCACGGGGATCATCACCGACAGCTCGATCGCGTTCCACATCGCCAGGGCGGCGCAGGAGGCGGGCGCGGAGCTGGTGCTCACCGGATTCGACCGGATGAAGCTCATCCAGCGCATCGCCGACCGGTTGCCGGAGAAGGCGCCGCTGCTCGAGCTCGACGTCCAGAACGAGGAGCACCTGGGCAGCCTGGCCGACCGGGTCACCGAGGTCATCGGCGCCGGCAACAAGCTCGACGGCGTGGTGCACTCGATCGGCTTCATGCCGCAGACCGGCATGGGCGTCAACCCGTTCTTCGACGCACCCTACGAGGACGTCGCCAAGGGCATCCACATTTCCGCGTACTCGTATGCGTCGCTGGCCAAGGCCACCCTGCCGGTGATGAATCCCGGCGGCAGCATCGTCGGGATGGACTTCGACCCCACCCGGGCGATGCCGGCTTACAACTGGATGACGGTGGCCAAGAGCGCGCTGGAATCGGTCAATCGGTTCGTCGCCCGTGAGGCCGGCGCGTTCGGCGTTCGGTCGAATCTCGTTGCTGCCGGGCCGATCCGGACGCTGGCGATGAGCGCGATCGTCGGCGGCGCTCTCGGCGAGGAGGCCGGCCAGCAGATGCAGCTGCTCGAGCAGGGCTGGGATCAGCGCGCGCCGATCGGCTGGAACATGAAGGACCCGACGCCGGTGGCCAAGACCGTCTGCGCGTTGCTGTCGGACTGGCTGCCGGCCACCACCGGGACCATCGTCTTCGCCGACGGCGGCGCGCACACCCAGCTGTTGTAGATCCCCGTGCAATCCTCGGACATCCAGGCGATCCTGCTGCTGTCGTTCGGCGGCCCGGAGGGGCCGGACCAAGTTATGCCGTTCCTGCGCAACGTGACCCGCGGGCGCGGTATCCCCGACGAGAGGTTGGCGCAGGTCGCCGAGCATTACCTGCACTTCGGCGGCGTCTCGCCGATCAACGGCATCAACCGGGCGCTGACCGAGCAGATCCGGGCCCGCACCGATCTGCCGATCTACTTCGGCAACCGCAATTGGGAGCCCTACGTCGAGGAAACCGTTGTAACCATGCGGGACAACGGGATTCGTCGCGCCGCGGTGTTCGCCACCTCGGCCTGGTCCGGCTACTCCGGGGACGTGCAGTACCGCAGTATCAGGAGGACATCGCGCGGGCGCGGGTCGCGGCCGGCCCCGCGGCACCCGAACTGATCAAGCTACGGTCGTACTTCGACCATCCGCTGCTGATCGAGATGTTCGCCGATTCGATCGCCGCCGCCGCGGCCACCCTCCCGGAGGAGCAGCGGGCCGGAGCGCGCCTCGTCTTCACCGCGCATTCGATCCCGGACCGGACCCGGGACCGATGCGGGCCGGACCTCTACCGGCGTCAGGTCGCGCATACGTCGGCGCTGGTGGCGGCCGCATCCGGGTACGCCGAATTCGACCAGGTGTGGCAGTCCCGATCAGGCCCGCCGCAGGTGCCCTGGCTGGAACCGGACGTGGCCGATCACCTCGACGCACTGGCCGCCCGCGGTACCCGGGCGGTGATCGTCTGCCCGGTCGGGTTCGTGGCCGACCACATCGAAGTGGTGTGGGACCTCGACAACGAGTTGTCGGAGCACGCCGCGGCGGCGGGCATCGCGTTGGCGCGGGCGTCCACCCCCAATGCCCAGCCCCGGTTCGCCGAGCTGGCGCTCGACCTGGTCGACGAGCTGCGCACGGGACGCGAGCCGTCGAGAGTGCCTGCGGTGGAACCGGTTCCGAGTTTCGGACAGAGCGTCGATGGCGCCTTCTGCACACCGGCCTGCGCGGCTAGCGCCAGGCCGAATCCAGGATCGCGCTGACGGCGGCCAGCCGGGCCGTGCGGACCACCGCCTCCAACGGGCGCAGGGCCTCGCCGGCGCACTGCGCGTCCGACGACGACTGCATGGCCGCCGGCATCAGGCCCGCGCCCACCGTGATGATGGCGTCGACCTGCGTGGCATTCTCGAGCACCCGGATCGCCCGCTCGGGGCAGTGCTCGGGAACCCGGTGGGCCATCGTGGACTCCACCAGCTGATCGATCAGGCCCCGCGGATCGTCGATCCCCATGCCGTACCCCTCGGCCCGCAGCCGCCCGAGCGCGTCGGCGGCCGAGCGGACCGCCGAGCGCAGCGCCAACTCCGCGTCACCGAGGTCGAAGTGTTCGGGAGTCGGTTCGGCGGGCAGGGAGTACACCGTCCAGGACACCGTGCACAGCTCTGGCGCCGACTCGAAATCCGGCTCCGAGTAATCGCTTTCGTCGTCGGCGTAGCCCAGATCGGCCACCAGGCCGACGGGCGTCCCGACGGTCGAGCTGACGACGATCGCCTCGCCGGCGGCCACCGCGTCCCGCGCGAACGTGGTTCCGGCCGGCAATCCCCGAACGTCGCCGGGCACCGGCAGTGCCAGCGACAGCGCCGGCCCCGGTCCGGAGCGCGAGCCCGTGGCAGTACGCAGGGTCTGGAGCAGCGAGACCGCGCCCGCGTCGTTGAGGTCCGGCCAGGGCAGTCCGGTGGCATCCGCCGCGGCCGCGTCGTAGGCAGTGACCGAATGCCTTGGCGCCCACTGCGATAGCGCGTCGAGGACGTCGTCCGGGGCGGCCTGCCCCGCGAGCCACGCGTTGGCCCACACGGTGAGCGAGGCGGTCGGGCACCACATGAAGCGCAGTGTAACGGCACAGTGTGCGCCGAGCCCGCCACGCGGACACGCCGCGCGGGTATTCTCGGGACATGCCTGCGGCCCTGATCTGGCTCGTCGCCGCACTGGGCCTTGCCGGTGCCGAGGCCCTCACCGGGGACATGTTCCTCTTGATGCTGGGTGGCGGTGCACTCGCGGCCGCCGCCACCAGTTGGATGTTCGCCTGGCCGATCTGGGTCGACGGCGCGGTATTCCTGGTGGTCTCGGTCCTGTTGCTGGTGCTGGTCCGGCCGGCGCTGCGGCGCCGGCTACTGGCAGGTCCACCGGATCAGACCGGAATCGCGGCACTCGAGGGCAAGCATGCGCTGGTGCTGGATGAAGTGTCGGTGCACCGTGGCCAGGTGAAGCTCGACGGCGAGGTCTGGACGGCCCGCACACTCAACGAGCAGGACATCTATCAGCCGGGCGACCGCGTGACCGTCATGCGGATCGACGGTGCCACCGCGGTGGTCTGGAAGAACGAATAGAGGGGGAATATTCATGAACGGTGCCGTTGCCGGACTGGTACTGCTGGCGGTCCTGGTGGTCCTGGCGATCATCATCGTGTCCAAGTCGGTCGCGCTGATCCCACAGGCCGAGGCCGCCGTGATCGAGCGACTCGGCCGGTACAGCCGCACCGTCAGCGGTCAGCTCACGCTGCTGGTCCCGTTCATCGACCGGGTGCGCGCCCGGGTCGATCTGCGGGAACGGGTGGTGTCGTTCCCGCCGCAGCCGGTGATCACCGAGGACAACCTGACGCTGAACATCGACACCGTGGTGTATTTCCAGGTCACCAGCCCGCAGGCGGCGGTGTACGCCATCAGCAACTACATCGTCGGCGTCGAACAGTTGACCACCACCACGCTGCGCAACGTCGTGGGCGGCATGACGCTGGAACAGACGCTGACCTCGCGCGACCAGATCAACGCGCAGCTGCGCGGGGTGCTCGACGAGGCCACCGGCAAGTGGGGTCTTCGGGTGGCCCGGGTTGAGCTGCGTTCCATCGATCCGCCGCCGTCGGTACAGGAGTCGATGGAGAAGCAGATGAAGGCCGACCGCGAGAAGCGCGCGATGATCCTCACCGCCGAGGGTGTGCGGGAGTCGTCGATCAAACAGGCCGAAGGTCAGAAGCAGTCCCAGATCCTGGCGGCCGAGGGCGCCAAGCAGGCGGCCATCCTGACCGCCGAGGCCGACCGGCAGTCGCGCATCCTGCGGGCCCAGGGCGAACGGGCCGCTCAGTACCTGCAGGCGCAGGGCCAGGCCAAGGCCATCGAGAAGACGTTCGCGGCCATCAAGGCCGGCCGGCCCACGCCGGAGCTGCTGGCCTACCAGTACCTGCAGACCCTGCCGAAGATGGCCGAGGGCGAGGCCAACAAGGTGTGGTTGGTGCCCAGCGACTTCGGTTCGGCACTGCAGGGGTTCACCAAGCTGCTCGGCGCGCCCGGGGAGGACGGCGTGTTCCGCTACACCCCGTCGCCGGTGGAGCCCACCCCCGCCGAGGCCGATGACGCTGCCGAGGTGGCCGACTGGTTCGAGACCGCGGCGGATCCGGCGATTGCGCAGGCCGTCGCGAAGGCCGAGGCCGATGCCCGGGACAACTCCGCGCCGGCCATCACCGGCCCCAGCCTGGACGTCTCGTCCACCGAGATCGGTCGCGCCGCCGGCGCCGAGGTTCCGCCGCCCGGCGGCACGCACCGGGCCTGAGTGGGGGCGGCTATGAAACTCACGTCACCGGTCGTCTACCGGGCACTCGCGGTTTTCCAGGTCGCGGACGCCGCGGCGTGCGCGGCCCAGGTGCCGCCGATCCGGCAGGCTCTCGACGCGGTCAACTGTCCGCCGGAGGTGCGCCCGATCCTGCCGGTGGTCAAGACCGCCTCGGCGATCGGGCTCGCGTCGGTGGGCCGTTTCCCCGCGTTGGCCCGGCTCACCACCTTGATGCTCACTATCTATTTCATCCTCGCGGTGGCGTTCCACGTGCGGGCCCGCGACTGGAGTCCCGGACTGGTGGCGGCGAGTTCCTTCCTGGGTATTTTCGGCGCGATGACGGTGCAGGGTCCGGCTGCGTCACGGTCCGCGTAGCGGCGGCATAACCCGAGGGCATTCGGGCCCACGCACGTGCAACACAACATTTTCTCAGGTCTTTCTGGAGATATCTGGCCTGGTAGAGGGCCCCCGTGGTAGCACGGTGGAGAACGTGGGCATTCCCGAGCAGATCGTGCAGAACCTCGCGAACGCCGTCGGCGGAATATCTTTTCCGGGCAGGGAATTGCTACGATCGCCACACTCAGCCCGCCGACCTCTGAAACCGCTTCCACTGCAACGGAATCCGCCAAAACCGCCGACGTGGATGCGCCGCCGTCGGGCACCGGCGAGGCGCCGGCGAGCGCCTAGTCGGCCACCGAATCGGCGGCCGTCGTTCCGGCCTCCGCGTCGTCGATGGCGCCGGGTGCAGTGTCGCCGGGATCCTTGCGATGCTTGTACACCTCGTAGGCCAAGCCCGCGATCCCCAGCGACGCGGTGGCCAGCGAGACCAGGGCCAGCGCCGGGCTGACATTGCCGGTGAAGGCATCGCCGAGGATCACCACCGCGGCCGTGCCGGGCAGGATGCCCACCAGCGTCGCCAGCGTGTACGGCGCAACCCGAACCGCTGATGCACCGGCGGCGTAGTTGATCACCGCGAACGGCACCATCGGGATCAACCGCAGCGACAGCACCGCCAACCAGCCGCGTTGCCGCAATCGGGCGTCTACCGCTTCGACGGCCGGATGACTGACCAGGTTGGCCAGCTGCCAACCGCCGGCCCGGACCAGCACCAGGGCCAGCACCGCGCTGGCAGTGCTCGCCGCCACCGCGATCACCGCACCCCACCACGAGCCGAAGAGCAGGCCGGCCGCCAGCGTGAAGGCCGTGCGCGGGAAGGGGAACACCGTCGCCACGATGTGGGCGGCCAAGAATGCCAGCGGGAACCACGGGCCCACCGAGCCCGCCCAGTCGCGCAGCTGCACGGCAGTCGGCAACGGGACGAGCAGTGCAACTGCGACAAGGATCACAACGCCCACGACCAGCGTGATGATCCGGCGGCGGGACAGTTGCTGGGCGGTGCTGATCAGCGCCTCGCTCACATTGCGCAGCGTGCGGATGATCGGCGCGGCCACGGTTTCCAAGCGTACGGGCAGATTCGCTGGCCTGTGCCGACCGGCCTCTTCGGCCGCGAAGCCCATCATTTAGCCTGATTAGTCGAGTGCCGGTGTCGCCGGCCGCCCTGCCGCGACGACAGGAGTTGCCGGTGTCCATGGATACCCCAGTTTCGCACGAGCCCGACCTCGAACAGGGACGTGCACGCTGGCGCACGGCGGTCGCCAGCGTGCTGGCCAAGGGCCGCACCGGCGAGTTGCCCGCCGAGCCCGAACGCCTGCTGGACACCCCGACCTACGAGGGCTTCGACATCCACCCGCTCTACACCGCACTCGACGCGTTGCCGCAGGGGCCGCTGCCGGGCAGCTTCCCCTTCACCCGCGGCGGCGACGGCGGCCGTGATGTGCTGACCGGCTGGCTCGTGATGGAAGCCTTCCCTGCGGCCGGGGTGGTCGCCGGGGCCGGCAATGCCGCCGTGCTGGGTGCCCTGTCCGACGGTGTCAGCGGCCTGGTGCTGCGGATCGGCGCAGAGGGCATTCCGGCGGCCGACGTGGACCGCCACCTCGAGGGCGTCTTCCTGGAACTGGTGCCCGTCGTGCTGGACGCCGGGGCCGACCTGTTGGTCGCCGCCGACGCGGTCCTCGATCTCGTCGCCGCGCTGCCCGCGGACAAACGCGGCTCCTTGTCGATCGACTGCGGCGCGGACCCACTGATGGCCGGGTTCGCCGACGTTGCGGTGCCGGAGCTGGCGGACGTCGTCGCACTGGCGACCCGGCTCGCCGAGCACGGCGGCGGGATCCGGGCGATCACCGTGGACGGCCCGGCGCTGCACAACCGCGGCGCCAACGCCGCCCTGGAACTGGCCGGCGCGATCGCCGCCGGCGTGGCCTACGTGCGGCTGCTCACCGAGGCCGGCCTGCCCGTCGCCGATGCGTTGCGCCAGATCAGCTTCCGCTTTGCCGCCGACGACGACCAGTTCCTCACCATCGCGAAAATCCGTGCGGCCCGCCAACTCTGGGCCCGTGTCGCTGAGGTGGCCGGCGCACCCGATGCGGGAGCGGCCACCATCCACGCCGTCAGTTCGCTGCCGATGATGACGCAACGCGACCCGTGGGTGAACATGCTGCGGTGCACCCTGTCGGCGTTCGGCGCCGGGGTGGGCGGTGCCGACACCGTGCTGGTGCAACCGTTCGACGCCGCCATCCCGGGCGGCGCGCCGGGGATCAACCCCGGCTTCGCGCGGCGCATCGCCCGCAACACCCAGTTGCTGCTGCTCGAGGAGTCCCACCTGGGCCGGGTGCTCGATCCGGCGGCCGGTTCCTGGTTCGTCGAGAGCCTGACCGAACAACTGGCCGACCAGGCCTGGGCCGACTTCCAGGCCATCGAGGGGGCCGGCGGGTTCGTGGCGGCCCGGGATCTGGTGAGCGGCCGGATCGCCGAGGTGGCCGCGCGCCGCGCCGACGACATCGCCCACCGAAGGACATCGGTAACCGGGGTGAACGAGTTCGCGAATCTGGCTGAACCTCCTCTGGCCCAAGGTGATTCACTGGCGGGAGTGGCGCGGTACGCCGCCGGCTTCGAGGCCCTGCGGGATCGCTCGGACGCGTTCCTGGCCAACGGCGGTGCACGGCCGAAGGTGCTGCTGCTGCCGCTGGGCCCGCTGGCCGAACACAATGTGCGGACCACCTTCGCGACCAACCTGCTGGCCTCCGGCGGGATCGAGGCCGTCAACCCCGGTCCGCTCGATGCCGGCGGGGTGCCGGCTGCCGTCGCCGCGGCCGGCGGTCCGGCGATCGCGGTGGTGTGCGGAACCGACAGCCGGTACGGCGCCGAAACCTCCGATGTGGTCGCCGCGGCACACGATGCGGGGGTCGAGCAGGTCTACCTGGCCGGCCCCGAGCGCGCGGTCGCCGAGGCCGCCGCCAAGCCGGACGGTTACCTGACCGCGAAGATC
>JAKIXW010000209.1 GCA_022708865.1 Acidobacteriota bacterium | reverse complement strand
CCGCCGATGACGAAAGATGCTGTGGCAGGGCGTATCCGGCGATTGCTGTCGATGGCCGATCGCAAGGCCAAACAGGACGGGATCCCCGACACCGAGTCGGCGGTCACCCCGGAACTCCTCGACGAGGCCTGAGCCCACCACACCGCCTCCGCGCCCCCCTTCCATCGTGAGCGTGCGTGCCGGTACGCGATGTACCGCCGTGCGATGCATATTCGAGCACCTTCGCGGTCGCTTCGATTCGCCGAACTGGCGCTCCCTGCGCCGCGATGGACGAGAATCGGCGGAACTGGCCGCGCAGGGAGGATGGGGCATGGCCGGACAACTTGCGTGCCGCGCTCTCGAACGCGATCGACAGAGCGGACACCGAACTCGCCGTCGAACTCGTTGCCAGCCAACCTCATCAGGAGCGCGCCGAAGGTCCCACAGGGGAGGTCGCGACGATTCCGGTGGCCCAGGTCCTGGATCTGCCCGAGGCCAATCGGGAGCCGGGATATCCGCAAGTTTTGGTGATGGCCGCCTACATCGCGCAGCACACCGGTGATTGGGCGGGGGTGAACGAATTCTGTTCCCGGGCAGCGGAAGCCGATGGGCGCAGCCCGCAGGCCGAGCGCCGTGGGCACATCGAGATGGACGTCTGCGCCCTGCAGGCACAGGCCTTTCTCGCAGGTGGCGAGTACAGCAACGGGCGTGAGGCGTACGTGCATTCTGCCGAACTGGCTGGCGCTGCAGGCCAATTGGGACTCGCCGCGATCTTCCTGGCCTACGCGGAGAGCTGTGCGGTGTTGGGTGGCGAAAGTAGCCGGGCGATCCCGATCGCCGATGATTCCGTTGCGTTGGCCCGCCGTTCCGGTATGCCCGTGCGATCGTGCTCAGGCCTTTGCCTTGGCGGAACACGATCCGCTCGGCGCACGGGCACTTCTGACCGAGAGTCTGGCGATCGGAGGCGCTCCGGGGGAAGAGATCTCCTCGCGGCTACTGACAGCCACCATGGTGGCAGCCCGCCTGCGGGATTGGGCGCTAATTCTCACGTTGGCGACCAGGACAATGCATCTCTGGCGGTGGAGCGCCGCACTGATGCAGACTGCGCCGTGCCTGTCGCTGTGCGCGCGTGCGATCGCCGAGGCCCGGCCCGAGGTGGCGGGAGTGCTGCGCGGCGCCGCATACGCCGCGTATCGCGCCGCGAGCCCGTCAGGTCCGTCGGGAACCACACCGGACGCGGATGCGCCGCATTTCACCTTCGTCCTGGAAGCGCTGCGTGAGACCGGAGGCATCGTGATCGCCGCGTTGGGGCGAGAGCGCGAACGTGCGGTCCGTGCTGAGGGTGCCGCGATGACGATGGACCCCGCGGTGACGTATGCGCTCGACAATGCCGAATCCAGTTCTCGATGGGCGCCGCGCGATCCCGAAGCCACTGCGGCGACGATTGGCACCACCGGAGTCTTCACCACCGCCCGGCGGCGGGGACGGTTTGGCGACCAAACAGCACGGCCCTGCCGCCGCGGCACTAGGCTGATCGGCGAGCACTGAAAACGACCAAGGAGACACAAGTGACCATCCGGGTAGGCGTCAACGGATTCGGGCGTATCGGGCGCAACTTCTTCCGCGCTCTGGACGCGCAGCAGGCCGCGGGCAAGGCCAAGGACATCGAGATCATCGCGGTCAACGACCTGACCGACAACGCGTCGCTGGCGCACCTGCTGAAGTTCGACTCGATCCTGGGCCGGCTGCCCTACGACGTCAGCCTGGAAGGTGACGACACCATCGTGGTGGGCAACACCAAGATCAAGGCGCTCGAGGTCAAGGAAGGCCCGGCCGCACTGCCCTGGGGTGACCTCGGCGTCGACGTCGTCGTCGAGTCGACCGGCATCTTCACCAAGGCCGAGAAGGCCAAGGGTCACCTGGCGGCCGGTGCCAAGAAGGTCATCATCTCCGCGCCGGCGACCGACGAGGACATCACCATCGTGATGGGCGTCAACGACGACAAGTACGACGGCAGCCAGAACATCATCTCCAACGCGTCGTGCACCACCAACTGCCTCGGGCCGTTCGCCAAGGTGCTCAACGACGAGTTCGGCATCGTCAAGGGCCTGATGACCACCGTGCACGCCTACACCCAGGATCAGAACCTGCAGGACGGCCCGCACAGCGATCTGCGTCGCGCCCGCGCCGCCGCGCTGAACATCGTGCCCACCTCGACGGGCGCGGCCAAGGCCATCGGTCTGGTGCTCCCCGAACTCAAGGGCAAGCTCGACGGCTACGCGCTGCGGGTGCCGATCCCCACGGGCTCCTGCACCGACCTCACGGTGGAGTTGAAGAAGGCCGCCACCGCCGCCGAGATCAACGCCGCCATGAAGGCCGCCGCCGAGGGACCGCTGAAGGGCATCCTCAAGTACTACGACGCGCCGATCGTGTCCAGCGACATCGTCACCGACCCGCACAGCTCGATCTTCGATGCGGGCCTGACGAAGGTGATCGACAACCAGGCCAAGGCCGTGTCGTGGTACGACAACGAGTGGGGCTACTCGAACCGCTTGGTCGACCTGGTCGGTCTGGTCGGCAAGTCGCTGTAATCCAATGAGCGTCAAGACACTTGACGATCTGCTGGCCGAGGGAGTTGCGGGTCGGGGCGTGCTGGTGCGCTCCGACTTCAACGTCCCCCTCGACGGCGCGAAGATCACCGATCCGGGACGGATCATCGCCTCGCTGCCCACCCTGAAGGCGCTCGCGGACGCGGGCGCCAAGGTGGTCATCACCGCCCACCTCGGGCGGCCCGACGGGGCACCGGACCCGAAATATTCGTTGGCCCCGGTGGCCAGGGATCTCGGTGAGCGCCTCGGCAGGCACGTTCAGTTGGCCGGCGACGTGGTGGGCACCGACGCGCTGGCGCGGGCCGAGGGCCTGACCGACGGCGACATCCTGCTGCTGGAGAACATCCGCTTCGACCCGCGCGAGGCGTCCAAGGACGAGGCCGAGCGGGAGTCGCTGGCCAAGGCCCTGGTCGAACTCGTCGGTGACGATGCCGCCTTCGTGTCGGACGGGTTCGGCGTCGTGCACCGCAAGCAGGCGTCGGTCTACGACGTGGCCAAACTGCTGCCGCACTATGCCGGCACGCTGGTGGCCACCGAGGTCGGCGTGCTGCGTCAGCTGACCGAATCGCACGAGCGGCCCTACGCGGTGGTCCTCGGCGGTTCCAAGGTGTCCGACAAGCTCAAGGTCATCGAGAATCTGGCCACCAAGGCCGACAGCCTGGTGATCGGCGGCGGAATGTGCTTCACCTTCCTTGCCGCACAAGGACTTCCGGTGGGTACCTCGCTGCTCGAGAAGGACATGATCGACACCTGCAAGAAGCTGCTCGAGGACCACGGCGACGTCATCCACCTGCCGGTGGACTTCGTCGTCACCGAGAAGTTCGCGGCCGACTCGCCGCCGGAAACCGTTGCCGCCGAAAGTATTCCGGACAGCAAGATGGGTCTGGACATCGGACCCGGATCGGTCAAGCGGTTCACCGCGCTGTTGTCGAACGCCAGGACCATTTTCTGGAACGGCCCCATGGGGGTGTTCGAGTTCCCGTCGTACTCTGCCGGCACCAAGGGGGTGGCCGAGGCCATCATCGGCGCCACCGCCAAGGGCGCCTTCAGCGTGGTCGGAGGCGGCGACTCGGCGGCCGCGGTACGCACCCTGGGCCTGGCCGAGGACGGCTTCAGCCACATCTCCACCGGCGGTGGAGCGTCGCTGGAGTACCTGGAGGGCAAAGAACTTCCCGGCATCGCCGTTCTAGAGACCTAGGAGCCCGTCGTGTCCCGTAAGCCGCTGATAGCCGGCAACTGGAAGATGAACCTCAATCACTTCGAGGCCATCGCCCTGGTGCAGAAGATCGCTTTCTCGTTGCCCGACAAGTACTTCGACAAGGTCGACGTCACCGTCATCCCGCCGTTCACCGACCTGCGCAGCGTGCAGACCCTGGTCGACGGCGACAAACTGCGGCTGACCTATGGCGCGCAGGACCTCTCGCAGCACGAGTCCGGCGCGTACACCGGCGAGATCAGTGGTGCGTTCCTGGCCAAACTGGGCTGCACGTTCGTCGTCATCGGGCACTCCGAACGGCGGACCTACCACGGCGAGAGCAACGAACTGGTGGCCGCGAAGACCGCCGCGGCACTCGCGAACGGCCTGACGCCGATCGTCTGTATCGGCGAGGGTCTCGAGATCCGCGAGGCGGGTAACCACGTCGAGTACAACGTCGAACAGCTGCGCGGTTCCCTGGCCGGGCTGAGCGCCGAGCAGATCGGCACCATCGTCATCGCCTACGAGCCGGTCTGGGCCATCGGCACCGGCCGGGTGGCCAGCGCGGCCGATGCGCAGGAGGTGTGTGCGGCGATCCGTGCCGAACTCGCGCAGTTGGCCACGCCGGAGATCGCCGCGACGGTCCGGGTGCTCTACGGCGGATCGGTGAACGCCAAGAATGTCGGCGAGATCGTCGGCCAGTCCGACGTCGACGGCGCACTGGTGGGCGGGGCGTCGCTGGACGGCGAACAGTTCGCCACCCTGAGTGCCATCGCCGCGGGCGGACCGCTTCCCTAAGTCGTCGGCGAGTGTGTGGGTAATGGAGGAAAACGACGCGAATTCCCTGCATAAGGCCCACATTCGGTGGCGGTGCTATGAACCGGTAGGCTGACCGGCATGGAATTGGCCCTGCGGATCGTGCTGGTGATCACCAGTCTCCTGGTGGTTCTGCTCGTTCTTCTGCACCGCGCCAAGGGCGGCGGTCTGTCCACGCTGTTCGGCGGCGGTGTGCAGTCCAGCCTGTCCGGCTCCACCGTCGTGGAGAAGAACCTCGACCGGTTGACCCTGTTCATCACCGGTATCTGGCTGGTCTCCATCATCGCGATGGGCCTGCAGATCAAGTACGGCGCCTAGCGCCCGGCCCGTGCGTCTGGGCCTGCCCGGGGACGACGAGGACGACCTCGACGACGGGGCGATTCCTGCTCCCGATGGTGTCGCGGTCACCACGCGCTACCTCCCGCTGCTGCTCGGCTACGCACTGTGCACCCCGACCGTCCTGCTGGATGGACGTCCGGTCGCGGTCGTCGGCTGGGGCCGGGTGATCATCCCGGCCGGCCCGGGCGAACACCACCTGCGGGTGGCCGTCCCGTTGTTCGGCACCCGCCAGATCGGCGCCACCGAGTGCATCGTCACCGTGACCGCCGGCGCATTCACCGAGTTGGAGTACCGCGCACCCCGCGGTCCCTCCGCGCCCGGCACGGTCGGGCCGCTGCCCGAGCGGGCCCGACGAACGCGTCGCCAGTCCGGCTGATCAGGTCGTTGTCGACCCGGGCGCCGGCTCTTGTCCTGCGGCCGTCCTGCGGTGCCCCGATACTGGAGGCATGGCAGAAGTCCCCGACACCGCCCTGGAACCGATCGGCGCCGTCCTGCGAACGAAGGTTGGCCGCGAAGCCACCGAACCGATGCGCGAGGACATCCGGTTGCTCGGGGGGATCCTCGGCGACACCGTCCGGGAGCAGAACGGGGCGGAGATCTTCGACCTGGTGGAGCGCGCCCGGGTCGAATCGTTCCGGGTCCGTCGTTCCGAGATCGACCGGGCCGACCTCGCCGCGATGTTCGACGGTATCGACGCCGCCACTGCGATCCCCGTCATCCGCGCCTTCACCACCTTCGCGCTGTTGGCCAATGTCGCCGAGGACATCCACCGGGAGCGCCGCCGCGCCGTTCACGTGTCCGCGGGGGAACCGCCGCAGGACAGCACCCTGGACGCCACCTATCTGAAACTCGACGGCGCCGGTCTGGACGCCCAGACCGTGGCCGACGCGCTGCGCGGCGCGCTGGTCGCCCCGGTCATCACCGCGCATCCGACCGAGACGCGCCGGCGGACCGTGTTCGACACCCAGCACCACATCACCCGGCTGATGCGGCTGCACGCACAGGGGCACACGCACACCGACGACGGGCGCAGCATCGAGGCCGAGTTGCGCCGCCAGATCCTGACGCTGTGGCAGACCGCGCTGATCCGGTTGTCCCGCTTGAAGATCCAGGACGAGATCGAGACGGGGTTGCGCTACTACCCGGCGGCCTTCTTCGAGGTCATCCCGCAGGTCAACGCCGAGGTCCGCGACGCACTGGCGGCGCGCTGGCCCGATGCCGAACTGCTGAGCGAGCCGATCCTGCGCCCCGGATCGTGGATCGGCGGCGACCGCGACGGCAATCCGAACGTGACGGCCGAGGTGGTACGACTGGCCAGCGGCAGCGCCGCGCACACCGCGTTCGCACATTACTTCCGCGAGCTCACCGCGCTCGAGGAGGAGCTGTCGATGTCGGTCCGGCTGGTGCATGTCAGCGCCGAATTGGGCACCCTGGCCGACGCACTC
>JAKIXW010000208.1:2938-6401 GCA_022708865.1 Acidobacteriota bacterium | reverse complement strand
CCGGGACACCCGGCGCGGGATGATCGGGTCCTCGCTGGGCTGGGCCGTGGGCATCCTGATCATCGTCGTCATGGCCGTCTGGTTCCCGGACGCACCACTGCTGGCCTACCAGCTGGTGCCCGGCGTCACCGCCATCTGCATCAGCGGGTCGGCGATGTACCTCTACGCCCGCCGGGGTGCCGAGCTGACCTGGCTGGACCGCCGGATGGAGCCGCTGGCCGCCAAGCAGGTGTGGGCGGCGATGCCCGTTGTTCTCGTTGTCGCCCTTGGTCTTTCGTTCGTCCGGCTGCCCGCGGTCGGGTTCGCGCCCACGCGGTACGTCCCGGCCATGCGGATCGAGGAGCCGGCGGCCCCGCTGCTCCCGGCGGCGGGGTGGCAGATCCACGACACCCAGGTCTACAGCTGGGTGAAGGCGATGTACGGCCGCGACGCCACGCTGGTGCGCCAGAAAGTGGTGGCCGACACCGGGGACATCAAGTACGACAAGTTTTCCCGGCCGCGCACGCTGATGGTCGACACGGTGACCACCTTCCGGCCGTTCTCGCTGAACGTGTTCCCGGCCCGGATGAACTATCACGTCGAGAACATCCGGCTCAGCGGCATCCGCCGGGCAGACCTGGGATATGGGGTCTCCGCCGACATCTTCTCGGCCATCGACGACAAACTCCTGGTCACCTGGGACGGGATCCAGTGGACGTGGACCAACGGGCAGGCCGCCCAACGGGTTTTCGTCATCGCGGTGGACAACCACGAGGACGATGCGCCCTTCCCGGCCCCCACCGGCGCGGTGGGTCCCACCCTGAACTCGATGTTCACCGTGCTGTTCCGCGGCAACAGCTCGACGCTGGACACCAACCCGAACCGCAAGGACGACGCGTTGCTGACCGAGTTCGCGCACGATCTGGTGCGGGCCCAGCTCGAACCGCTCGGGATCGCGCCGTGACCACCAGCGCCGAGGAACAGGATTTCGCGCTCGATCGGGCGATCAACGGTCTGCGTCAGGACCATCCGATGCAGTCGGCATCCACCGCCGTCTGGGGCTGGCAGAAGCCGGCGCTGATCGCGCTGCTGGTGCTCACCGTCGGGATGGCCGCCTGGCAGCCGATGCGCACCGCGATCGTCCTCATCGGCGTGTGCACGGTGGGGTACGTGCTGACGATGGCCGACCGGGTGCTGATCTTCAAACAGGGTCTGGACAGTCGGGCACTGGTGGTGTCCGACGAAAAGGCCCGTGCCGTACCGGATTCCGAGCTGCCGAGGTACACCATCCTGGTGCCCGCCTACAACGAGCCCGAGGTGGTCGGTCAGCTGATCGGCGCGATGCGGGCGCTCGAGTACCCGCCGGACAAGCTCCAGGTGCTCCTGCTGCTCGAGGCCGACGACCAGGTCACCATCGACGCCGCCCGCGAATTCACCGACTCCGAGGTCATCACCATCGTCCTGGTTCCGCCGGCCGAACCGCGGACCAAGCCCAAGGCGTGCAACTACGGGCTGCACTTCGCCACGGGCGACATCATCACCATCTACGACGCCGAGGATTCACCCGAGCCGCTGCAACTGCGCCGCGTCGCGGTCGCCTTCCGCGAGCTGCCCGACGACATCGCCTGCGTCCAGGCCAAACTCGTCTACCACAACGGCCGGCAGAACATGCTGACGGCGTGGTTCACCGCGGAGTACGGACTGTGGTTCGGCTACCTGCTGCCCGGGATGATGCGCAGCTCGTCGCCGATCCCGCTCGGTGGCACGTCGAATCATCTGCGCAGCGACGTCGTCGACAAGATCGGGGCCTGGGACCCGTTCAACGTCACCGAGGACGCGGACCTCGGTCTGCGCATCGCCGCGTCGGGATACTTCACCGCCGTCATCGAGTCCCAGACGCTCGAGGAGGCCAACAGCGATCCCATCAACTGGGTCCGGCAGCGCTCGCGGTGGTACAAGGGCTACCTGCATACCTGGCTGGTGCACATCCGGGAACCGCTGAAGCTGTACCGCACGCTGGGTCCGCGGGCCTTCCTGCGGTTCAACCTCGTGCTCGCCGGCACCCCGATCGTCGCGGTGCTCAACCTCGTGTTCTGGTTGATCACCATCCTGTGGTTCCTCGGCCAGCCCGCCGCCGTGGGAGCGGTATTCCCTTGGTACATCTACTTTCCCGCGTTGATCGCACTGGTGCTGGGCAATGCCGCCACGCTGTACATGAACATGATCGCGTTGCGCGAGGACGACCGCGCCGACCTGTTCTCGGCGGCGCTGACGGTGCCGGCGTACTGGCTGCTGATGAGCATCGCGGCGGCCAAGGGGGTCTACCAGTTGATCCGCAATCCGTCCTACTGGGAGAAGACCTTTCACGGTCTGGACAAGAAGGAATGACCGACCGGCGCTGCAAGCAGGTCGCGTTCCTCACGAGCTCCCTGCTCTACGCGGCGGTGGGATTCTGGCTCCAGGTCCGGCACGGCTTCATCCTCGGGGACGCGCTGGCGCGGGTGCAGGCCGCCGAGAGTGTGCTGTTCAGCCGGGACCCGCACCTGGCCGCGATCGGGTTCATCTTCACCCCGCTGACGGCCATGCTGGAGCTGCCGGCGGTCCTGATGGCGCAGCTGTGGCCGGACATGACCGCGCGGGCCTACGCGGGCAGCCTGATGTCGGCCCTCTTCATGGCCGGCGCGGTCGCGCAGATGTTCGCCACCGGCGCCGATCGCGGACTGCCCCGCGGCTACGTCGTCGCCATCACCGCGCTGTTCGCCCTCAACCCGATGATCGTGTTCTACGGGTCCAACGGCATGAGCGAGGCGCCATTCGTGTTCTTCCTGCTCTGGTCGGTGCGCCGGCTGGTGCTGTGGATGGTCGACGACGACGTCCACCACCTGGTGGCCGCGGGCGGAATCGCCATGGCGCTGGCCTATCTGACCCGCTATGACGCGGTGGCCACCGTGGCGGCGGCCGGACTCCTGGTGGGCGCCACGACATTTCGGAGGGCGCGCACCCCGCCGCGGATCCGCCGGGCCCTGCTCGACCTACTGCTGGTCGCCGGCCCCGGCTTCGCGGCGTTCGTCGGCTGGGCGGTGGCCAGCTGGCTGATCACCGGTGATGCGTTCGCGCAGTTCACGTCCCAGTACGGCAACAAGGCCATCCTGGAACAGTCCGGTGGGGCCAATGCGGCGTCGTTCGGTGCCGGCCTGCGGTTCTCGGCCGTCTGCATCATGCTGCTGGCGCCCACCCTGATCCCGGTCGCGGTGTGGGCCGGCGTCTCGAGGTGGCGGCGGCCGAACGCGGCGGTGCTGATCGTCCCCGTGCTGCTCTACGGTGCCGTGCTTGCCTTCCAGACCTACACCTACGCACGCGGCGGGACGTTTCCCTTCCTGCGCTTCTACATCGTGGCAATTCCGTTCGTGGCGTCGATGGCGATGCTGGCGGTGCCCGAGGGGGCCCTCGCGGTGCCCAAGCGCCGCGGCCGCTACGCACCCCC
>JAKIXW010000208.1:329-2928 GCA_022708865.1 Acidobacteriota bacterium | reverse complement strand
GAACCGCTCCAGAAAGGCCTACCCCGCAGTGGCTTTGGCGATCGCCGTGGGGATCCCCGTGACGGCTTGGGGGATGAGCCTGCCGGCCTACGCGCCGCAGGAATATGCCCTGGGTGCGGTGCTGCGGCCGGAGCCGGACAACACCAGCCCGCGCAAGGCCGTCGAACGCCGGATTGCCGCCACCTTCTCCACCGAGCGTGAGATCGCCGCGTATCTCGACGGTCTCGATCTGCCCGACAGTTCGGTGATCACCGACACCGTCTACGGGTTCGCCGTGGTGGCCGCGTCCAGACGCCCCAGGATGTTCGTGGTGCCGTCGGACCCGGACTTCACCGGCATTCTGAACGACCCGGCGGCCCACGGGGTGCGCTACCTGCTGGTGGTGCCCCGCAGTGGCCGCGGCCTGTCCGACGCACTCAATCAGCGCTATCCGACGCTGTACGAGACCGGGGCCGATGTGGCCACCCTGGAACTCGAGATCCCCAATGACGGCGACAGCCAACCGGATTGGCGCCTGTACCGGGTCGCGGAATCGGTCGAGCCAACGGCCTGACACCGCAGTTCGCACCGAGTAGATTTCGGCTGTGGCAGCTGAATTCACCGGCAGGGTAGAACTGGACATCCGCGATTCGCAGGCCGACTGGGCGCCCTTCGCCGCCCCCACCGCACCCGAGGGTGCACCCAACGTCCTCTATCTGGTGTGGGACGACACCGGTATCGCGACCTGGGACTGCTTCGGCGGGCTGGTCGAGATGCCGAACATGCGCCGCATCGCCGACCGCGGGGTGCGGCTGTCGCAGTTCCACACCACGGCCCTGTGCTCACCGACCCGGGCCGCACTGCTGACCGGACGCAACGCCACCACCGTCGGGATGGCCACCATCGAGGAGTTCACCGACGGCTTCCCGAACTGCAGCGGACGCATCCCGTACGAGACCGCGCTCATCTCGGAGGTGCTCGCCGAGCAGGGCTGGAACACCTATTGCGTCGGCAAGTGGCACCTGACGCCACTCGAGGAGTCCAATCTTGCTGCCACCAAACGGCATTGGCCGCTGAATCGGGGCTTCGAGCGGTTCTACGGATTCATGGGCGGCGAGACCGACCAGTGGTACCCGGAGCTGGTGTACGACAACCATCCGGTGTCGCCGCCAGGTACGCCCGAGGACGGCTATCACCTGTCGAAGGACATCGCCGACCGGGCCATCGAATTCATCCGGGACGCCAAGGTGATCGCCCCGGACAAGCCCTGGTTCGCCTACGTCTGCCCCGGTGCCGGCCATGCGCCGCACCACGTGTTCACCGAATGGGCCAACCGCTACATCGGCAAGTTCGACATGGGTTACGAGCGGTACCGCGAGATCGTGCTGGCCAATCAGAAGGAACTGGGGATCGTGCCACCGGATACCGAGCTCTCGCCGGTCAATCCGTACGCCGATGTCACTGGGCCCGACGGGCAGCCGTGGCCGCTGCAGGACACCGTGCGGCCGTGGGAGTCCCTCTCCGACGAGGAGAAGCGGCTGTTCGCCCGCATGGCCGAGGTGTTCGCCGGGTTCCTGTCCTACACCGACGACCAGATCGGCCGGGTGCTCGACCACCTCGAGGAGTCGGGCCAGTTGGACAACACGATCATCGTGGTCATCTCCGACAACGGCGCATCCGGTGAGGGTGGCCCCAACGGATCGGTCAACGAGGTCAAGTTCTTCAACGGCTACATCGACACCGTCGAGGAGAGCCTGGCGTTCTACGACCAGCTGGGTAGCCCGCAGACCTACAACCACTATCCGATCGGTTGGGCGATGGCGTTCAACACGCCGTACAAGCTCTACAAGCGCTATGCCTCGCACGAGGGTGGCATCGCCGACACCGCAATCATCTCCTGGCCCAACGGGATCGACGCCCACGGCGAGGTGCGGGACAACTACGTCAGTGTCTGTGATGTCACCCCGACGGTGTACGACCTGCTGGGCCTGACACCGCCGGATACCGTTCGCGGGATCCCGCAACAGCCGCTCGAGGGCGTGAGTTTCGCTGCGGTGCTTAATGATCCGTCGGCGCAGATCGACAAGCACACGCAGTTCTACAGCATGCTGGGCACCCGGGGGATCTGGCACGACGGGTGGTTCGCCAACACGGTGCACGCCGCCAGCCCGGCGGGCTGGAGCAATTTCGACAAGGACCGCTGGGAGCTCTACCACATCGACTCCGACCGCAGTCAGTGCCACGACCTCGCCCCGGAGAACCCCGAGAAGTTGGCCGAGCTGACCGAGTTGTGGTTCGCCGAGGCCGCCAAGTACAACGGCCTGCCGCTGGCGGATCTGAACATCTTCGAGACGCTGGGCCGCTGGCGGCCCTATCTGGTGGCCGACCGGCAGACGTCCACCTACTACCCGGACGCCGCCGAGGTCGGCCTGGGCGCCGCCATCGAACTGCGTGGGCAGTCCTTCTCGGTGCTGGCCGAGACCCACGTGGAATCACCGGCCGCCCGGGGCGTGCTCTACAAGCACGGCGCCGGCCACGGTGGGCACGTGCTGTACCTGGCCGACGGGCATCTGCACTACGTCTACAACTTCATGGGCGAGGACGAGCAGCTGGTGTCGGC
>JAKIXW010000208.1:0-319 GCA_022708865.1 Acidobacteriota bacterium | reverse complement strand
CCCGCCGGGGAATCACATCCTCGGGGTGCGCTACGACCGGACCGGCACCGTGGCCGGCAGTCACACCCCGTTGGGCGTTCTGACGCTCTACGTCGACGGCGCCGCGGTGACCACCCGGGCCGACGTGCGTACCCATCCCGGCACCTTCGGGCTGGCCGGCGGCGGGGTCGCGGTGGGACGCAACGCCGGGCAGGCGATCAGCACCAACTACCGCGCGCCGTTCGCCCTCACCGGGGCCACCATCGTCAAGGTGGTCGTAGACGTTTCCGGAACCCCGTACCTGGACGCCGAGCGGGAACTGGCCGCCGCGTTCGCCCGA
>JAKIXW010000207.1 GCA_022708865.1 Acidobacteriota bacterium | reverse complement strand
CCCGCCGTCCGCGTTGGGAACGGACTGCGCCTTGTTCAGGCTGCCGGTGCGGTCGACGATGTCCAGGGTGGTGCCCCAGATGTTGCTCAACGGCACCGTGAAGTACTCGGCGCCACCGTCGTCGACGTCGACGACGAAGGCCTCGTCGGGCGCCAGGTCGAACCGGCCCATCACGTACACCTGATTGCGCATCGCCCCCACCCGGTCGGCCGACCAGGCCAGGTTGAACTGGTTGGCCGGCATCTTCGCGACACCGTGACTGAGCTTGCCGGTGAAGTCGGCGAAGTACGCCATCATCGCCGCCGTGGCGTCGGCCTGTTCGTCGCGGGTACGCGCGGCGCTCGCCGGGGGTGCGCCGAGACGTTCCACCGCAATGTGATTCGGGTCGTCACGTCCCCAATCGAGCAGGACGTCGCGGATGTAGAACTCGTGTGCCTCCGGTTTGCTCTGCACGTGGTTGGGCCGTCCCCCGGCCGGATCGGAGTCGACGGTGATGGTGTAGCTGCCGTCGGGTTCGACCTCCATGGTGCGGCCGTTGAGCACCGCGACCGTGCCCATGTTGGCGTCCCACAGGGTGAAGTAGTTCTCCGTCATCCGGTTGGCACCGACCCGGCCGTGGATGACGTAGCGTTCGTCGCCGCAGATCGGGATCACCCGGTAGACACTGTCGGGATTGTCTATCCCCCAACGTGATCCGGGAATCTCCTGCTCGCCGACGGGATGTCCCAGCCGGGTGATGCAGCTGACCTTGGGCCGCAGCTTGTCCTGGTTCGAGGACCATACGGCTGCGGAGAACATCACCTCCGTGAAGGCGTCGTCGAATCTCTCCCGCATGGTGTCCGAGGGTTTGGCCCGGCTCAACCACTTCTCGGCGACGTCGCGGTAGGCGGCTCGCACGGTGGGGTGCTCGGTCAGCTCGAGGGCGGCGAGTTCCTGTTCGTGCTGGGCGGCCGTCGCCACCGGATCAGTGTCAGCAGCCGTCATGGCTGACTCCTTGTCGAATTCGCTCGTGCGGCAACATCAGCCGAATTTCAGGTGCTTGCTCAGGTCGCCGGTCTGGTCGATGAACATGGTCCGAGAGTCGAACCACCACCGGCCGTCGACCAGGTGGAAGGTGTCGTGATAGTGACCGGTGACGATGATCTGCAGCGGCAATTCGGGGGTGGCCTGCGTGACGCAGTAGTACGACCTGGCGCGTGCGGTGCCGGAGTCGTCGTCGATGTGCAGCGCCACATTGGTGGTGTTGTGGTGGGTCTTCGGTGTGCCGTCCTCGTAGAGCCGGGTGGCCATCTCGTACATCTCCCGCACGCGCGCGGGGCCGGCGAACACCGTCTCCGGGGGACCGTTCTCGACACCACAGATCCGGCCGTGGGTGAACAGCGCGGCGACCCCATCCAGGTCCCCGGCATCCAACAACTCGGCATAGGTGTAGATGAGGTTGGTGATCTCCAGCGCGCTGTCCGTCATCGGCAGCCATGTTGGCAGACCCGACCCGGCTGCGGCGGCGTTCGGCGCAACCTGGCAGGGTGGTCGACGTGGCAGCGTGGTCGCCGGAGCGTCTCGGCAATCTCAGTGGCAAGCGCATCATCGTCACCGGCGCCACCAACGGCGTCGGGCTGGGCACGACGCAGGCCCTGGTGGATGCCGGAGCCCATGTCGTTCTGGCGGTCCGCAACACCGAGCTGGGTGCGCAGCGCGCGCGTGAGGTTGGCGGGTCCACCGAGGTCATCCACCTCGACCTGGCCGATCAGTCCTCGGTGCGGGCGTTCCCGGACCTGCTCGATGGTGACGTCGACATCCTGATCAACAACGCCGGCGCGCTCACCGAGCACCGCACCGAGACCGTCGACGGCTTCGAGGGCACCATCGGCACCAACCTGCTGGGACCGTTCGCGTTGACCAATCTTCTGTACGGCAGGGTGCGCTCGCAGATCATCAATGTCGGCTCCGAGGCGCACAAATCGGCCACCCTGCACATCGACGATCCGCATCTGCGCACGCACAAGTGGACGACGATGGGCGCCTACGCGCGTTCGAAACTGGCGGTCATGCTGTGGGGCCTGGACCTCGACCGCCGGCTGCGTGCGGCGGGCTCCCCGGTGGTGACGCAGCTGACGCACCCCGGTTGGGTGGCCTCCAACATCTCGAAGGTGTCGGATTCGCCGCTGATGTCGTTGGCGCACAAGGTCGTCAAGGTGGTCGCCGACCGACTTGCCAACGACATCCACGAGGGTGCGGCTCCAACGTTGTATTGCATCAGCGAACCGATCCCGCCGGGCAGTTTCGTGGGTGTGAGTGGCAGGCGCGGCCTGACCGGCGGGCCGGTGCTCGTCGGCCGCTCGGAGGTCGCCTGCGACTACGAGCTGGCCGCGCGGCTGGTCGAGTTCGCCGAACGGGAGACGGGCACGACGCTGCCGGTCTGACATGACATACGCCGAAACGTCCGTTTCGGCGACTTTTGTCGAGTGGCATGCGCCAGTTCGTCGATCTGGGCGACGGCCCGCCGGGAAGCTCCGGCCGGCCGACGCGTGGTCCGAACCCTGCGAAATGGCGGGCGGCACTCGCATTTCCGCGCCCAAACGTACGTTTCGGCGTGTGGAGCCCGGCGTCAGATCATGTCGTTGCGGGTCAGCCAGCGCATCACCGGCCAGCCGATGAAGACGGGCAGCCAGCAGGTCAGCACCCGGTAGAGCAGCACCGAGGGAACCGCGATGCCGGCCGGCACGCCGAATGCCGCCAGGCCACCGATCAGCGCGGCCTCTACCGCGCCGACACCGCCGGGGGTGGGTGCGGCCGAAGCCAGGGTTCCGCCCACCATCGTCACGACGGTGACGGTGACGAACGAGACATTGCCGCCGAATGCCTCGACGCTGGCCCACAGGGCCAGTGCGGCACCCAGAGTGGTTGCCGCACAGCCCAATACGATGAGTCCGAGCCGCTTGGGTTCGCGGGCGACCTCGACCAGATCGGCCAGCACCTCCTTGAGCTTGGGCCGTACCGAGGTGCCCAGCCAGCGGCGCAGCTTGGGCACGATCAGGAAAACGCCGATGGCGCCCAGCAGCACACCGCCGATCAGGTACAGGATCGTGGCCGACGGTACGAAGTGGGACAGATCGGCCGACGCGCCGGCCAGCGTGGTGAACAGGATCAGCAGCAGGACGTGGACGATCACCTGCACGCTCTGCTGCAGCGCGACGGCGGTGGTGGCCCGCACCGCACCGAGGCCGCCCTTCTGCAGGAAGCGGGTGCTCAGCGCGAGGCCGCCGACCCCGGCGGGTGTGGTGGTCGCGGCAAAGGTGTTGGCGAACTGCATGATCGTCAGGTTGCGGAATTTCACCACCCGGTCGGCGCAGGCCCACAGCGCCGCGGCGGCGCCGACGTAGGTCAGCATCGACACCGTCAGCCCCAGCAGGGCCCACCACCAGTTCGCGGTCCGCAGCTCGGTGAAGAACACCGGCACGGTGCTGATGAACGGGTACGCGACGTAGACGAGGGCCACCAGCAGGACCAGCTGGATGAACTGGCTGCGGGTGAACCGGGTGATGGTCTCGGCCTGGATCTGGTCGGCACCGGTCTGCTTCTTGACCTCGTCGCGGGTGGCCGTCAGCACGGCACCGCCATCCGGTAGTTCGTCCCGGATTCGTTTGGGCAGAGCGGATTTCGTCAGTCGTCGGGAAGCGTTGAGGACGGTCTCGCGGCCGAACACCTCGATCGCGGCCTGCACGGCGGGTTCGGGACCGTACAGTCGCGAGGTGGTGGCCAGCAGTTGCGCGATGTCGGCCTGTAACTGGACGTCGGTGGCGCCGAATTCGGCGTTGCCGAATCCGCCGAACAGAACCTCCTTGGTTTCGGCGGAGCCGTCCACCGTGATCGACTTCGGGCGCAGGTCACCGTGCGAGATGCCGTGCTCGTGCAGGACGCCCAACGCGTGCCAGGCGGCACCGACCGGAACCCGGTCGACGCATTCGTCGAGCGGTACGCCCCGCGGCGGGGTGTGTGCGTGCATCGTCCAGCCGCGATCCAGCGATGCCACCGAGATCGTCGAACTGTTGGCCAGATCCAGATCGCCGATGGCGATCGTCATCAGGCCGCGGTGTTCGACCGCCCGGCGCACCGAGAGCTGCAGCGGCGCGGTTTCGCTGGCCCGCAATCGCAGCTTGCGCCAGAACTGCCGCATGGCCCCGTCGCTGCGCTGGTTCGGTCCGAAGAGGTCGATGATCGCCGTGGCGCCCGGATCGTCGTCGGTCGGCTCCGCGGCGGCCGACAGCACCAGCGGGCCGCGCCCGGCCGGGCGCACCACGGTCAGCGCCGACACGGGGAACCCGCGGCGGCCCAGCATCCGCACCGCGGCGTCGAGGGGGACTTCGAGAGCGGGCGTGCCGACCACCCACACGACGAGTGCGCCGACGAACCATCCGACGGCCAGACCCAGCAGGGCACGGGCCGGAACAATGGCGCTGACGACCAGGTGAATGGGGATGAACGCGAGCAGCAGTGTCCACCACCACCGGCGCCAGTTGGACGGCAGCCACGGTCCGGACACGGTGAGTACGGCGGCCAGCATGGCGATCCACCGCGGGTCGTCGAGGAACTGTGAGAGCACGGTGTGCAGGCGCTCGTCGAGGTCGAAGTGCCAGCGTGGCGCGGAGATGCCCGACGGGCTGATCGACAGCGACAGCACGCTGATGACCGCGGCGGCGGCGTAGGCCCAGAGCATCTTCCACTGCCGCGCGGCCAGCAGTCCGATCAGGATGGCGAAGGGCAGCGCCAGGATCGCGATGCCGTAGGCCAGGTAGACCAGGTTGGACTGGGTGGGGGTCAGGACGCCGACGATCCCGGACACCGACCGTTCGAGCGACACCCAGTCATTGCGGGTGATCAGGGAGCTGGTGATCACCACCGCCAGGAGGACGGTGGCGGCACCCAGCCGCAGGATGTCACTGGTCCGGCGGGTCAGCGGCTGCAGCAGGCTGCCCGAGACGGTGACGTCCCGCCCGTCGACTCGCATGCGCCGGGAATCCTCCGGATCAGGTCGCCGGCCGTCGGCTGCGGCCGATTCGCAGATAAAGATATCCGCCCGGCGGCCCGGTTCGGTGGACCCGGCGGTCCGACCCGAGTCCGCCCGATCGCCACGCTCCTGTGCCGCCCCGGTCCGGGACGGCTTCGTCGGCCCGGTTAGGCGGCGAACTCCAGGTTCGTGACGCGCCGGGTGCGGCTGGCATCCAGACGGCGGCCGCCGATCGCGAAACAGATCAGGCTGGCCACGAAGAGCAGCGCCGAGAATGCGACGGTACCGGCCGCCAGCAGGCTGGCCTGGCTGCCCAACCCGGCCAAACCGATCGCGAAGGCGAGGATGGCGGCCACGTTGAGGAACAGGCCGACGTTGGTGAGGGCCTCGAATGCCGGTTCGTGCGGTCGCTTGGTCATGACGCGCCGCATACCCCCGGCCCTTTGGTCACAAACTCGACGCGGTTCGGCGTCGGCTCGGTCCATTCGGGGTTTGGGTCGCCGCGCGGGTGGGAATCATGAGTCGCGGCGGCACGCCACAGACTTGGTACGAGAGAGGCCCGGTCCCTGGAGAAGGGGCCGGGTCTTTCGATATCTCCCCGACGTCTGCAGGACCTCGTCGGGTAGCTTGCGTCGCGTGGGAGAACTCGACAACACCGTTGCCGTCATCACCGGTGCGGCCCGCGGGCAGGGCCGTAGCCATGCCGTGGCGCTGGCCGAACAGGGAGCCGACATCATCGGGGTGGACATCTGCGCCGACGTTGCGGCCATTCCGTATCCGCTCGCCGGCGCGGAGGACCTCGAGGAGACGGTCCGCCTGGTCGCGGCGACCGGCCGGCGAATGGTGCCGGTGGTCGCCGACGTCCGCAACCTCGCCCAGTTGGAGGCCGGGGTCGCTGCGGCGATCGAGGAGGTCGGTGACATCGATATCGTGGTGGCCAACGCCGGGGTGGTCGCGATCGGTAACCGGGAGCCGCATGCCGAGGACGTCTACAACGCCATCGTCGAGACCAACCTCAACGGGGTGTGGCACACCATTGTGGCGACGGTCCCGTCGATGATCCGCAAGGGCCGGGGCGGTTCGATCGTGCTGGTGAGCTCGTCGCAGGGGCTGACGGGGCGCGGCGGCGACGGCAGCGCGGCCATGTTCGGATATGCGGCGGCCAAGCACGGTGTCGTGGGTTTGATGCGCTCGGCGGCCAGTGCCTATGGGCCGCACCGGATTCGGGTGAACTCGGTGCATCCCGGCGGGGTCGCCACGCCGATGATCCTCAACGAGTTCGTGGCGGCCAAGATGATGGAGAGCGCCAATCCGTCCGTGCTGTCGCAGGCGCTCATCCCCGATGCCCCGATCATCGACCCCAAAGAGGTCACCGAGGCGGTGCTGTGGTTGGTCAGCCCGCGCAGCAAGTTCGTCACCGGGGTGACGCTGCCGGTCGACGCGGGCCACGTCGCC
>JAKIXW010000206.1 GCA_022708865.1 Acidobacteriota bacterium | reverse complement strand
CAGGGATTCACGGGCCTACAGAGCAGTTACTGCAGGCGGCACACTCGAAGCCGGCCAGGGCTACTGGATATACGTCAGGTCCGACGAGCCAGTAATGGTTGACTTTGGCGAATAGCGATCTGCTGACGGTCACCATTCGCAGAGAACGTCGTTGTCCAAGCCGGGAACCGGCCACACCCCGAAACGGAGGCGTTGCCCCTGGCGGACCCGCGCCATGTGGTAGACCCAGGCAGCTTCGACGCCCGTGTTGGCCCTGGCGGCCACCAGGGCGCGACGGTAGAGACCGTGCCCGCCCGGGCGGAACCCTTCGAGGCGGTCGAGTCCGCGAAGGTGATCAATTCCCCGTGGACCACGTCCCAGTCGCCGTCGGCCTCCAGTATCGCCAGGTCGAGCGCCGCGAAGCTGGCCTGTGTTTCCGCGTCCACCACTGGGTCGTCGGTCCCGTTTGCGAGAATGGTCTCCTCGGGAATCTCCAGCGCCGGGAACCCGGCGGGCAGGTCATAGAGGCGACCGACCGTGGTTGCGGGACGGATATCGAGGGCGTGGCGGCAGAACCGGTCGTGGTTCCACTGCCCGCGCTTCAGGGTGCCATAGACGAGTACGGAGATGGTCATGGTGCGATTCCTCTCGATACGATAGCGTGCTGGCGCGCCTGGGCGATGAAGTCGAGGCGATGGGCATCGGGCCGGAGGATGTCGTCCTCGCGGAAGACCAGCATGGCCATGGGCTCGACGACCATCGGCCGCCAGTCGTGCGGCTCGCGGTAGCTGGCGTCGATGGCGTCGTCAAGGACCGCCGCGTCGGTGGCATAGGCCACGGCGCGGTGTCGGCGGCTGTAGCGGAACTCGAGCGGCTTGTTGCCCTTGAGTACGACCACGCGGCCCGGCGCGCCCACGGCGGCCAACACGGCGGAGATCTGGCCACGGCACGGCGCGACCAGCCGCAGGAACGTCTCCGCATCGAGTGAGCCGTCCCGGACGGCGGCGTCCGCCAGGCGGATGAGCAGCTCGCTATCCACCTCGGCCCCGCGCGTCAGCCGAAAACGGCGGAACAGGTCGTCGGCGTTGTAAATGGTCCCGTTGTGAGTTCCGATGACCTGACCGGCTCGAATAGGATGGTTGTTGCGGTTGTTCTGCTCGCTGCCCCGGGTCCGCCAGCGGGTGTGCCCGAGGGTGGCCGTCGCCCGGTGGTCGAACCTGGCCAGCACCTCGAAGAAGGCCTCGTGGTCGATGAACCGCCGGGCGGGCAGCGGGCGCTTGGCGATGGCGTGGTTGCCGTCGTCGCGCAGGACGGCGACGCCGGTGGCGTGGGGCCCGCCGCGCTCCGAGCGCCAGAGCATCTCGGTGAAGATGTCCAGCAGGATGTCGGGCTCGGGAAAGCGACGGCGCTTCCGCCCGAGGATTATTCCGACCTGTCTGCACATGGCGCGTCCTCCTTCTGTTGATGGTTGGCGGTGCAGCCAGGTCGGATGATGCCCAGTTGCCGCTCCCTCCGGTCGCTGCGGCCTGCGGCCGCCCGTCTCACTTCGTTCGGCTGTCGGCACATACGACCACCTCCGTTTCTTCGGCGGGCTCGGGTTCATCGAGCACGAGGTCGTCGGGCAGGAACTCGATACGGGCGTGCTGGGCCAGCCGGGTGAGGAACTCGATGTCGGCGTTCACCGGGTCTTCCGGGAGCGGCCTGCGGTTGGGTCCTTCGACGCGCAGGAGCACCTCGTCGCGGTATTCGGCCACCGGCAGTTCGGCGCTGAACGGGGTCTGCAGACGCATCAGCTCGACGATGGCGGACGGCGTGTCGGCGGCAAGAACGGTCCCGTTGCCGGGGATGGGCTTGCCGTCGGTGGTCTCGGGGTGGATGCGGATTCTCATGGCGTTGTCCTTTCTCTTGGGGCGGCCGGGCGCGCGGGCCCGGCCACCCGGGTTTGGGTTCAGGCGTTGGCGGCGGCGACCGCCTCCGGGCGTCCGTTCTTCCAGGCGGCGCTGCCCGGCATGTTGGCCATCAGGTGGAGGCGCGCGGTCTTGAACTCGTCGCCGATGAGCCCCAGGTGGAGCAGGAAGACCCGGAAGTCGTACCGGGCGCTCTGCGGGTCGAAGGACCTCTTGCGGCTCGATGCCGCCCGGCCGTTCAGCGCCTTGGCTGCCACGGCGAGGACCAGTTGGACGTAGGCTTTCACCTTTCCCGCGTGGAGCGTCCCTTCGAACCAGCGGAACTCGACCGTGCCCCGGTACCAGACGTTGTGCAGGTTCACCCCGTGGTAGCGGGTGCTGTCGTAGTGGATCGGGTTGGTGTTGTGGTACCCGTACCAGAGGCGGTTGAGTTCGTCGGTGGTGGTCGGGCGGCTGGCCTCGATCCGGCGGATCAGCTCGTCCTCGACCGGGCGGGTGTAGCGGGTCTGGCGGCTCTGGCTGACCCCGAGGGCGTGGAGGATCAGGGGTTCCTGCTTGTAGACCAGCTTCGCCAGGTTGGCGAGCTTGCGCCCGTCGAAGGGGGCGGCGTCGATGTGGATGTGAATTCCGCAGGTGGTGTCGACCTTGGCCCCGGCCCGGCGGATCGCGCGCACCACCTCCTGGAGCTGTTCGAGGTCGTCGTACCCGAGGACCGGGCTGACGACCTCGGCCTGCAGGTTGCGCGGTACGTTGGTCAGGGAGGCGTCGGCCATCACCTTCCAGGTTCGCCCGCGCAGGTCGGCGACCTCCCAGGGATCGTAGCAGGCGGGGTTCGCGCTGTGGGTTACGGTTCCGCCCACCACCGAGTGGATCGCGTAGGCGACCTCGCGGCGGCTGCGTTGGACGGTCTCGATCTCGATTCCGAATCTGATCTCGCGGAGGTTCATCTTTCGGCTCCTCTTGTTCTGTATCTCGTTCTGCGCCAGGCGGTTGGTACTGTTCGTGTTCACGGTCACACCTTCGCTCCACACGGGCACACAGCAAGGCGTCCAGGCACACTTTTTCGAGAGATTCTCGAAGATTTATCATGTTTTCCAGCAACAGGTTACGAATCTTGCGCCAGCATCCCTCCAGGGCGCGGCAAGGCCGCTCCCGACAGGCCGGAGAGAGGGGGATGCGGCCGGGCCTCAGCGGGCGAGCTGGTTGGCCGGACTCGCGGGCGCGGCGGCGCGCCAGTCGAGGAAGATTCCGGCTTCGGGTCCCCGGGCCCCGGCATCGAGGGCGGCCACGACCAGGTGGAGGGGCGCGGCCTGGGCGAAGGCGTAGAAGTAGCTGCCCCGGCCCGCCGCGAACGGCACGGTGGCCAGCGGCTGGCCCGTCGTGTCGACCGGCGACATGGCCCCGGTCCAGATGCCGAACTGGAAAGCCTGCGGCAGCAGCTCGGCCGCGATCTCCCAGCGCACGATCCGGCGCTGGTTGAGGATCTCCCCGCGCAGGTTGAGAATGGCGGGCAGCCCGGCGTGGAGGATGCGGCCGTCCCGGATGCTGACGCTGGTGGCGGCCCGGCCCCGGCAGTCGGACCAGAACCACTCGGCGGGACGGGGCTCGATCTGCCAGTCGCCGTCCGGCAGCGCCACGTCCACGAGTGTGCTGCCCGATCCGTCGTGGTTGGCGGGCACAAAGCCGAGATCGACTTCCTCACCGGTTGCCGCGTGGCGGGCGACCAGCCGCCAGCCCGCCGGGATGAAGGCATCGTGGCGCGCCGGGACCGCGATGCCCTGGGGTGCGCGCATGGTGAGCCGCACCGGATGGAGGGCGTCCTGCCGGGCCCGGGCAAGGAACCACAGCGGGGTGCGCCTGCCGGTGGTGTCCCTGGCGCTGGTCAGGTGCGGGATCGTCCAGACCAGGAGCTTCCGCGCGCCGGGGTGTTCGCCCGTGGTGACCCGGTTGATGGCGCGGATGTCGAAGAGATCGCCGGAGGCGGTGAAGGTGGCCTTGGTTCCGGCTCCGAAGCGGAGCCCATGTTCGGCGTGCAGGCGCTCGACCAGCGCCTTGAGGAAGGCGGCGCTGGCGCTGCCGGTCCAGGCGCGGGCATCGAGACCGAGACATGTGCGGGCGCAGGTGACCGCGTCCATGTCCCGGCGAACACCGGCCCGCATGGTGCTCAGCATCTGGGTCAGCGCGACGACGTACTCGGCGTCGAACCGGATCGCGTGATCCCCGGCCATCCGGGCGCGGGCGTCGGCCCATGCCCCGGTGTTCGCCTCGACCGTGTAACGAGTGGCCAGGGCTCGGACCAGGGTCGCGGCCCGGGCGAGTTCCTGGTCGGCCAGCAGCCTGGCTCCGGTCGCCATGGGCGTATCGGCTCGCAAGTCGCCTCGCGCCGCGATGACGGCGCGCTGTCGGGGATCGAGGTGCAGGAAGGTCCCTTGTCCGGCGTTCCAGAGCGCGGCGGCGAACCCGTCCGGGTTCTCCGGGACGGCGTTCCAGACACAGGTTTCATCGATCAGGCCGTCCCAGGAGTTGCCGTAGCCGTAGGTGTCATGCTCGTAATCGTAGGCCTTGCCGCAGCCGAGGGTGAACGACGAGTACGGTTGGGCCAGGCCGCCGGAGCCGTTGTAGGTGTTGCCGGTGGCGACGAGCGCGCCGTTCAGATACAGGCGGAGCTGGCCGCTGGCGTTGTAGGTGAAGAAGACATGATACCACTGCCCGGCGTCCAGTCCGTCACTCTGCGCCCAGGCGTTGTCGTTCCAGTTGTAGGTGCTGACGTTCAGGTAGAGCCGGTTCTGGTAGCCGACCGTCAGAGACCACGGCCCCATGCCGCCCATCTCGTCGATGAAGCCGAGGACGCTCCGGTAGCCGAGCGAGTCGGCATGGAGCCAGGTCGAAACGGTGAGTTCGACGGCGGGACCGTGACGGCCCAGGGCACCCAAGTCGGCCAGGTCTCGGTAGAGGCCGTTGGCCTGGGCATTCGAGAAACGGTTCGCCCGACCGTCCTTGCCGGGGGAGTTGGCGGGCTCGTTGTGGGGTGTCAGGTGTTCGCCCGAGATCGCATCGATCCGTTCGCCCGTGTGTTCCTCGAGCTTCCAGCAGCAGACCAGGCGATCCATCAGCGCGTCCAGGATGGGATTGCCGAAACCGGTGCCGGAAATCTCCCGGGCGGCAGAACGCACCGCGACGGCGGCGCGGGTGGGATCGAAGCCGAAGCCGAAGTCGAAACCGACCGGCGTGCGGGCGAGCGTCGGCATTCTCGCGGCGGGACGCAGCCCGGTCACCTGGTAGTTGCGGTAGGCAACGGCATCGAACCGGGAGGCGATGCCGGTCAGGACGGTTTCCGCCAGCGCGACGAGGCGGCCGCCGCCGATGGCGAGGGTGGATTGCCGCGCTGCGGCGCGTGCGTCCGTCGCAGCGGCGGCCAGCGCAATCCGGCGCACGACGGCCCGGTGGGCAACAGCCGTCCGCACCGGGTTCAGATTCAGCCCGGAGATGCTCCTGAACACGTCCACACGGTTGTGTCGGGCGATTGCCCTGGCCGTTGTTCTCGCCGCCAGGGAACCTCTGATCAGCTGTGCAACGGCATCGAGACGGACAGCCGTCCCGGTCATAGTCTGTTCCATCAGAGCCTGAAAGCGCTCCCGGCGCGGCATGTCCGTGGTCTGCCGCGCCGCCACGGCCATCCCGAAGATGGCCCGGCGCGTCGTGTCGATCCGGTAGAACATGCCCTGGCCGCCATTCCAGAGGGCCGCCGCAAAGGCGTCGGGATTGGCGGGCACGGCATTCCAGACACAGGTCTCGTCGATCAGGCCATCCCACGAGTTGCCGTAACCGGTGGTGTCGTGCTCGTAGTCGTAAACCTGGCCGCAGCCGAGGGTGAATGGCGAATACGGCTGGGCCAGGCCGCCGGTGCCGCTGTAGGTGTCGTTCGTCGCCACCAGGCTGCCGTTGAGGTAGAGACGCAGGTGGCCGGTGTTGGAGAAGGTGAAGACGAGGTTGTACCACTGCCCGGCGTTTAGTCCGTCGGTCTGGACCCAGGCGTTGTCGTTCCAGTTGTAGGTGCTGATGTTCAGGTAGACGCGGTTCTGGTAGCCGAGCGTCAGGGACCATGGCCCCATGCCGCCCATCTCGTCGATGAATCCGGCGATACTGCGATAGCCGACCGAGTCGGCGTAGAACCAGGTCGAAACGGTGAGTTCGACGGCCGGACCGTGGCAGCCCAGGGCACCGAGGTCGGCCAGGTCGCGATAGAGGCCGTTCGCCTGTGCATTCGAGAAGCGACAGGCCTGGCCATCCACGCCCGGAGCACGGATCGGCGTCTGGTGTGGCGTCAGGTTCTCGCCGGTAATCGCGTCGATCCGCCTGCCCGTGTCCTCTTCCAGTTTCCAGCAGCAGACCAACTGACTGCCGAGCGCATCGACGACCGGATTCCCGAAGCCGTCCCCGGTCAGGCGGCGGGCGACGGCACGATGGGCAAAGGCCGCGTGGGACGGGTTCAGGCCGAAAATGGACTCCAGGGTCTCCGCCCGGCGGTGGCCGTTCCGGGACCGGGCCGCAGGACGGACGGCGGGACGGGCGTGGACCAGTCGGGCCACGGCATCGAAACGGGCCGTGCTCCCGGTCAGCGCCAGGTTGGCTGCCGCCGCGAC
>JAKIXW010000205.1 GCA_022708865.1 Acidobacteriota bacterium | reverse complement strand
CGACCTGATCGCCCGCCTGACAGGTGAGATCCCGGTCGTCCTGCAACATCAGGACCATCCGGAGGACCACGCCCGCGAGCCCGCCCACGGTTGGCCCGACGACGTCGATCCCCCGACCGCACCCGCGTACGCGCTCGGCGCCCCGCTGACTCCGCCGTACGCCTCCGAGATCCCCGATCTGACTGCGCTGCACCGGGATTCGGACTCGGACGACACCGGTCGACGGCGGCCTGCGCCGACCCACGTGGCCGCACACCGCTCCCGCCCCGCCGCCCTCCTCGCGCCGGGCCGCCGGCACCCCAAGACCGCGCTGGCCGCGCGGTCCATCGCGGCGATGATGGCCGTCCTCGCGCTGGTCCTGACCGGCGGGGCCTGGCAGTGGACCACCGCCAAGAACAACCTGCTCAACCGCGTCGCCGCCCTCGACCCGAACTCCCGCGACATCGTCGACCCCAACGCCCAGTTCGGCGACGAGAACTTCCTGATCGTCGGCGCGGACAGCCGGATCGGGGAGAACGCCGACGTCGGCGCCGGCAGTACCGACGACGCCGAGGGGGCCCGCTCCGACACGATCATGCTGGTCAACATTCCGGCCAACCGGAAACGTGTCGTGGTCGTGTCGTTCCCACGGGACACCGCCATCAACCCGATGATGTGCCAGGCCTGGGACGCCAAGACCGGACAGTACGGGCCCGTCTACGACGAGAAAGAAGGCGTCTGGAGCGACGACGAGCGGTACACCGACACCAAATTGAACTCCGCGTACGCGCTCGGCGGCCCGAAGTGCCTGGTGAAGGTCATCCAGAAGATGTCGGGACTCGCGGTGAACCGGTTCATGGCCATCGACTTCGCCGGCTTCTCGAAGATGGTCGACGCGCTCGGCGGGGTCGAGGTGTGCACCACCACCCCACTGGAGGACGCCGAACTCGGCACGGTGCTGGCCACCGCGGGACGCCAGACGATCGACGGGCACACCGCGCTCAACTACGTGCGCGCGCGGCAGATCGAGACCGAGCACAACGGCGACTACGGCCGGATCAAGCGCCAGCAGATGTTCCTGTCGTCGCTGCTGCGGTCGCTGATCTCGAGCGACACGTTCTTCTCGCTGAGCAAGCTCAACAACGTCGTGAACCTGTTCATCAACGACAGCTACGTCGACAACGTCAAGACCAAGGACCTGGTCGACCTGGGCCAGTCGATCCAAGGCGTGTCGGCGGGGCACGTCACCTTCATCACGCTGCCGACCACCGGGATCACCGACGTGGACGGCAACGAGGTCCCCAATGACGCCGCGATCCGCGCCCTGTTCGACGCGATCATCAACGACGACCCGCTGCCCGGGGAGAACGACACCAACGCGACCTACACCCCGGTCACATCGTCAGCGGAAGCCTCCACCGCCACCACCGCGACGCCCACCTCGGAGGCACCCGTGACCGAACTGGTCAACGCGGTCGCCGGCGATCCGCACGACATCAGCGTGCATGTGTCCAACGCCACCGCGACGAGCGGTCTGGGCTCGACGGCCAGCCTGGACCTGCAGACCCACGGATTCACCGTCGACACTCCCGACGATTACTCCGAAACGCAGGCGCAGACCACCGTCAAGTACTCACCGGGCAACGAGCAGGCCGCCGCCACCGTCGCTGGTGCACTGGGCACTCCGCGCATCGAGCGGGTGAGCGGGCTGGGCAACGATGTTCACGTGGTGCTCGGCAGCGACTTCACCGGCGTCACCGCCCCGCCGGCGAGCGGTTCACAGATCAGCGTGCGGGTCACCCACACCGGTGTGACGACCACCGCCGAACTGCCCGAGGACCTGACGGTAACCAACGGTGCCGACATCAGTTGCGAGTAGCTGAACACGCCATTCACCGTCCGTTCACCGGCCACGTCATGACGATTACCGCGCCATCACCGTAGGCTTGACCACATGCGCACGGCATACCATGAGCAGCTTTCCGACCTGACCGAACTTCTGGGCGAGATGTGCGGCCTGTCGGGGCAGGCGATGGAACACGCGACCCAGGCGTTGCTGCAGGCCGATCTGGTGCTGGCCGAGCAGGTGATCACCGACCACGACCAGATCACGGCGATGAGTCATCGGGCCGAGGAGAGCGCGTTCGTCCTGCTGGCCCTGCAGGCGCCGGTGGCCGGTGACCTGCGGTCCATCGTCGGCTCCATCCAGATCGTCGCCGACATCGACCGGATGGGCGCCCTGGCCCTGCATGTCGCCAAGATTGCCCGGCGCCGTCACCCCCAGCACGCGCTGCCCGAAGAGGTCAATGGATACTTCGCCGAAATGGGCCGTCTGGCAGTCGAATTGGGCAACAGCGCGCAGGAGGTGCTGCTGTCGCGCGACCCTGAGAGGGCGGCCCGTATCCGCGAGGACGACGACGCGATGGACGACCTGCACCGGCACCTGTTCACCGTCCTGATGGACCGGGACTGGAAGCACGGCGTTGCCGCCGCCATCGATATAACGCTGCTGGGCCGGTTCTACGAGCGGTTCGCCGACCACGCCGTGGAGGTGGCCCGCCGGGTGATCTTCCAGGTCACGGGATCACTGCCCGAGGAAAGCATCTGGCACACCCCCTGAGGGTGGGCTTTGGCGTCACCGGCGGCGCCGACTCAGCGGCGGTTGCGAAGGCTACTCGAACAACCTCGCAGCCAACGCTGACTCGGCGCAACTGACTCAGCCGAAGCGTCCCGAGATGTAGTCCTCCGTCGCTTTCTGGCTCGGATTGGAGAAGATCTTCTCGGTGTCGTCGATCTCGATGAGCTTGCCGGGCTTCCCGGTGGCCTCGAGGTTGAAGAACGCCGTCTGATCGCTGACCCGGGCGGCCTGCTGCATGTTGTGCGTGACGATCACGATCGAGAGCCGCTCCTTGAGCTCGATCATGAGCTCCTCGATCTTGCCGGTGGAGATCGGATCGAGCGCCGAGCACGGCTCGTCCATCAGCAGCACCTCCGGCTGCACGGCGATCGCGCGCGCGATGCATAGCCGCTGCTGCTGGCCACCCGACAGCCCGCCGCCGGGCTTGTCGAGGCGGTCCTTGACCTCGTTCCACAGGTTGGCGCCTTTGAGCGACTGCTCGGCGGTCTCGTCGAGCACCTTCTTGTTGCGCACGCCCTGCAGCTTCAGCCCGGCCACCACGTTGTCGCGAATCGACATGGTGGGGAACGGATTCGGCCGCTGGAACACCATGCCGATGGTCTTGCGGACACCCACCGGATCGACACCGGCCCCGTAGATGTCGTCACCGTCGAGCAGCACCGAGCCCTCGACGCGGGCACCCGGGATGACCTCGTGCATCCGGTTCAGCGTGCGCAACACCGTCGACTTGCCGCAGCCGGACGGGCCGATGAACGCGGTCACCCGGTTGGTGCCGAGCGTCATGTTGATGTTCTTCAGCGCGTGATGATCGCCGTAATAGAAGTTCAGGTTACGCGCGGTGACTTTCGGGGCCGCTTCGGGCAGCATCGCCGACGGCGTGAAACGAGCCGTAGTAGATGTTGACGTCCTTGAGATCCAGCCGCTTGGCCATGGTTACTCCTGACTCAGATCTTCTTGGGGGCAAAGAATTTCGCGAGGAACCGTGCACCGATATTGAGGACCGCGACGAGGATGATCAACGTCAGCGCGGCCCCCCAGAGCCGGTCGGTGGGAACCGGGTTGGCGCCGGCACCGGCCGAAACCTGGTCGTACATCATGCCGGGCAGCGAGCCCTGGAAGCCGTTGAACATGTCGAAGTTGATCGCCTGCGCATAGCCGACCAGGATCAGCAGCGGCGCGGTCTCGCCCATCACCCGGGCCAGGGCCAGCATGATGCCGGTCACGATGCCGGACAGGGCGGTCGGGATCACAATGCGCGCAATGGTTTTCCACTTCGGGACGCCGAGCGCATAGCTGGCCTCACGCAGATCCATCGGCACGATGCGCAGCATCTCCTCGGTGGAGCGCACGATCACCGGGATCATCAACAGCACCAGCGCCAGCGACACCGCGAAACCCGACCGCGGGAAGCCTAAGGTGGCCACCCACAGTGCGTAGATGAACAACGCCGCCACGATCGAGGGCACCCCGGTCAGGATGTCCACCATGAACGTGGTGACGCGGCCGAGCCGGGTGCTACCGCCGTACTCGACGAGATAGATGCCGACGAACACCCCGACCGGGATCGAGATCGCCGCGCACACCACGCCCTGCAGGAGTGTGCCCACGATCGCGTGATACGCGCCGCCGCCCGGGGCGAAGGCCGTCATACCGGCCTGGGAGTTGAACCACCAAGAGCTGGAAGTGACGACCTCGATGCCCTTGGTGATCACCGAGTACAGCACCCACACCAGCGGCACGAGCGCGACGACGACCGACAACGTCACCAGCACCGTTGCGGTCTTGTCCGTGACCTTGCGGCGCAGGCTCAGCCCGTCGAACGTGGGCGCCTTGACCGGACGATCCAGAGCGGAGGTCATGACCGTCCCTTCCCGGACACCGCGGCACGGGCCAGCGAGTTGACGACGAAGGTCAGCACGAACAGCACCAGGCCGGCGGCAATGTAGGCGCCGGCCTTGTACTGGTCGTTGAATTCCGATGCGGCAGCGGCGATCTTGCTCGCGAAGGTGTAACCGCCGTCGAACAGCGACCAACCGAACGCCGTCTGGGTGCCGCGCAGGATGATCAGCAGGGCGATGGTCTCACCCAGCGCGCGACCCAGGCCCAGCATCGCACCGCTGACGTAGCCCGACATTCCGAACGGCAGCACCGTGGTCCGGACCACCTCCCAGCGGGTGGCGCCCAGCGCCAGCGCCGCCTCGATCTGGCCCTTCGGTGTCTGGACGAACACCTCGCGCGTGACGGCGGTGATGATCGGCAGGATCATCACCGCGAGCACGATGCCCGCGGTGAAGATCGTGCCGCCACCGGCCACCGACGCGTTGCCGGTGGCGAACAGGAAGACCCAGCCGAGGTGCTCGTTGAGCCCCAACGCCAGCGGCTTGAGCACCGGAGCCAGCACGTAGAGACCCCACACGCCGTAGATGATCGACGGCACCGCGGCCAGCAGGTCCACCAGATAGCCCAGCGGTCCGGCGACGCGCCGGGGCGAGTACTGCGTCAAGAAGATCGCGATTCCCAGCGCCACTGGCATTGCCAGCACCAGCGCGAACAGCGATACGAATACGGTGACCTGGAACAACTCGAACACACCGAAGTGCATTGCCGAGGTGTCGGTGGTTATCCAGTTCCCGCCGTAGAGGAAGAAGTTCGCCTCGTTGCGGGACAACGCCGGGATGGCCCGCCACAGCAGGAACAGCCCGATCGCCCCGATCAGGACGACGATCAGGATTCCCGAACCCGTCGCGAGTCCACCGAATATCCGGTCACCCGGGCGGACCTTGGTCCCGCGGGACGGGTCCGTGGACTTGGAGTCGGGCGCAACGATCGACGCCCCGATGACCTGTGCCGAACCCGCTTCCGACGGATCCGGTACCGGCTCGTGACTCATCACTGCGACACCTTCGCTGACCTCATTGCTCATCGGACGGATACACCTCAATCCTCACCGCATTCGCACCGCTGCGCAGAACAACTACTGAATCGCGTTGACGGCCGTGGTGAGCCGCTCCTTGAACTGGTCCGGCAGCGGCACATAGCCCGCCGCGGCCAGGTTCGCCTGACCCTGGTTTGCCGCCACCGTCAGGAACGAGCGCACCGCCGCGGACGTGTCGGCGTCGTAGCCCTTGGAGCACACGATGTTGTAGGTCGCCAGCACCAGCGGGTACGCACCGGGCTCCGTGGTGCCGTAGATCGAGTTCAGATCCAGCACCAGGTCGTTGCCCGTTCCGGAGATCTTGGCGCCCTCGATCGACTTCTTGGCCGAATCGTCGGTGAGCTCGACCGCTCCGCTGCCGTTGTCGATCTGGGTCACCGACAACTTGGCCTGGTCGGCAAAACCCTTCTCCACGTAGCCGATTGCGCCGGGCGTGGCCTGCACGGCCTGCACCACGCCGGCCGACTTCTGGGCACCCTCGCCGGCGCCACCCTGGAACTCCTTGCCCGCACCCTTGGTCCAGGTCTGCGGTGCGGCCACGCCGAGGTACTTCTGGAAGTTGTCGGTGGTGCCCGACGAATCCGAACGGTAGATCGGGGTGATCTTGGTGTCGGGCAGGCTGGCGCCGCTGTTGAGGGCGGCGATCGCCGGGTCGTTCCACGTGGAGATCGCGCCGGTGAAGATCTTGGCCAGCAGGTCGCCGTTGAGCACCAGCTTGTCCACACCGGGCAGGTTGTAGCCCAGGGCGACGGGGCCGAACACCAGCGGCAGGTTCCACGCCGGGTTGCCGCCGCAGCGGTCGGCGGCCTGCTGCACCTGATCGTCCTTCAGCGCCGAGTCAGAGCCGGCGAAGTCGACGTTCTTGGCGATGAACTGGGTCACCCCGGCACCCGAGCCGGTCGGGTTGTAGGAGAGGTTCTTCCCCGGGCAGGCCTGTCCCCACGCCTGGTTGAACACCGCGATGGCGTTCTGCTGAGCAGTCGATCCCTCGGCAGTCAGCGTGCTCTTGCCCCCGCACTCGGCAGACCCGGCGGCTTTCGACCCGGCGGCCGACGTT
>JAKIXW010000204.1 GCA_022708865.1 Acidobacteriota bacterium | reverse complement strand
GTCTCCTCCTCCGTGGTGTTGAAAAGGAAGGCATCGAGCGCGGTCAGTGCTTGTGCGCTCCGAAGAGCGTCCATCCCCACAAGAAGGCCAAGTGCGAAATCTACGTCCTCACGAAGGACGAAGGTGGCCGCCACACGCCGTTCTTCAACAACTACCGTCCGCAGTTCTACTTCCGGACCACGGACGTGACCGGTGTGGTGACCCTGCCCGAGGGCACCGAGATGGTGATGCCCGGTGACAACACCGACATCTCCGTGAAGCTGATCCAGCCCGTCGCCATGGACGAGGGCCTGCGCTTCGCGATCCGCGAGGGCGGCCGTACCGTCGGCGCCGGCCGGGTTACCAAGATCCACAAGTAGTTCCTGCGCGAGCAGACGTAAAGGCCCCCATTTCCTCCGGGAAATGGGGGCCTTTACGTCTGCTCGCCCGGCGTGCGGCATCTACGCTGACACCGTGCTACTTCGCTACCTCAAGGCCCAGGGTTTCGTGCTGCTGTGTGGTGGCCTGGTCGGCCCGATATTCCTGGCCGTGTACTTCGCGTTAGGACAGATGGGCCTGATGAAATGGATGTTCTGGACGGGCCTGGTGATCACCGCCGCCGACATCCTGATCGCGCTGGCATTGGCCAACGCCGGCGCCAAGTCGGCAGCCAAGGCGCAGTTCCTGGAAGAACAGGGAGTGCTGGCCCTGGCGCGGATCACCACCATCAACGACACCCCGGTGTTCGTCAACGAGCAGCAGATGATCAAGGTGGCATTCCACGTCGACGTGCCGGGCGGTCCGGGGTTCGATGCGGAGCAGACGATGGCCTCGAGCCCGGCGCGCATGCAGATCCTCAACGGACGCAAACTGGTGGTGCTCGTCGACCCGGCCACCAACAAGTATCAGATCGATTGGGACAGAAGCGCTCTCGTCAACGGTGCGGTGCCCGCACAGTTCACCCTCGACGAGGACGGCAGGACCTACGATCTGTCGGGGCAGGCCGCCCCGCTGATGGACATCATGCGGATACTGAAGGCCAACAACATCCCGGTGAAGGGCACCATCGACATCCGGTCCAACCCCGCGGTGCGGCAGCAGGTCATGCAGATCGTACGCGCGGCTGGCCGGACTTCGGCTTCGGTACAGCCTTCGAGCGAACCGCCGCGTTCGGTCGCCGACCGCTTGACTGAACTCGACACGCTGCGCGGCAACGGCACCATCACCGACGCCGAATACACCGCCAAGCGCCAGCAGATCATCGCCGAACTCTGAGAGGTGGGCGAACGTCCCCGTTCGGGGACCAAATTGCCCGCGGCTCCGGCCGCCGGCCCCGCGCTCAATGACCTCGAGCGCGGCTCGGAGGACGGCGGACGATGACCGAGGAACAGGAACCGGCCTCACCGAATATCTGATTCCGCCGCTGCCCAATAAAGGCCATCTACGAATTCCACCTCACGGACTACGTGGGTTCGACCGTGTGGTGGGGTGATCCCGAAAAGTCTTGGGCCCTGGCAACATTGGAGGGCGGCGATGTGCTGGGGCCGGGCAACGGGGTGGTGCTGATCGGGATGGGCGAACGGTCGTCGTGCCAGGCCATCACCCAGGTTGCCGCCGAGTTGTTCCGCAACGGGGCCGCCCAGCAGGTGATCGTGGCGGGCATGCCGAAGTTGCGCGCTGCCATGCACCTGGACACCGTCGTCACCTTCGCCGACCCCGGCGTGGTCTTCGCCTACGACCGCAACACACATACCAACGCGCTACTGCGCAAGGCCGGGGTGGAGGTCATCACCATCGTCGGCGCTGAACTCGGTCGGGTCGCGGCGGCGGGAATTGTATGACCTGCCCGATCATCCGCGACCCGATCGACCACTAGGAGGGCTGGAGGGCGCTGGCCCGCGAACCGGCGGTTTCTAGAACATGTTCTAGTTCTGCTGCTAGCCTGGCTGCCGGGAAGCAGGAGGTGCCATATGGCGGGATCGCTCGACGGCCGGGTCGCGTTCGTCACCGGGGCCGCGCGCGGGCAGGGACGCGCGCATGCCGTTCGGTTGGCGGCCGACGGCGCCGACATCGTGGCCCTGGACGTCTGCAAGCCGGTCTCGGACTACGTCACCTACCCCATGCCCACCGCCGAGGACCTCGCCGAGACGGCTCGGCTGGTCGAGGCCGCCGGCCGCACGGCGCTGGTCCGGGAGGTCGACATTCGGGATCTGGCCGCCCAGCAGCAGCTGGTCGCCGAGGCCGTCGAGCAATTCGGCCGCCTCGACATCTTGGTGGCCAACGCCGGAATCCTCTCGTGGGGGCGGATTTTCGAGATGAGCGAGGAGCAGTGGGACGACGTCATCGACGTCAACCTGTCGGGGACGTGGCGCACGGTCCGCGCCGTCGCGCCGGCGATGATCGAAGCCGGCAACGGTGGCTCGGTGGTGATCGTCAGCTCGTCGGCCGGCCTGAAGGCCACCCCGGGCAACGGGCACTACTCCGCGTCGAAGGCGGGCCTGACGGCGCTGACCAATGCATTGGCAATCGAGTTGGGGGAGTTCGGGATCCGGGTCAACTCCATCCACCCGTATTCGATCGATACCCCGATGGTCGAGGCCGAGGCCATGATGGCGATCTTCGGAAAGTACCCGCAGTTCCTGCACAGCTTCGCGCCGATGCCGTACAAGCCGAAGAATCACGCCGGCAAGGCCGGACTGCAGGAGTTCATGCGTCCCGAGGAGGTCGCCGACGTGGTGGCCTGGCTGGCCGGTGATGCGTCGGCCACCATCTCGGGATCGCAGATCGCCGTCGACCGCGGCACGATGAAGTACTGACCCAATTACTTGGGTAGGACCACCACCGGCACCGGGCTGTACCGGATGATCTTGGCGCCGTGCGAACCGAGGAACACGCCCTTGATGCCGCGCCGGCCGGTGGTGCCGAGCATCAGCAGCTCGCCGTCGTCCCACTCGGTGTTGTCCAGCGCCTGATCCCAGCCGTTCCCGGTGATCACCTGCAGCTCCACGTCGCCGGTGACGATGCCGTCGGACCGCAGTTTGGCCAGCATTGTGCGCAGGTCGGCGGCCCAGACCTCGAGGATCGAATCCTCGGCGTGCAGGCCGACCTCCGGCGGGAACATGGTGCGGCCGCGGATCGCGAAGCTGATCACCCGCATCGCCACCGGTCGGCCGGCGGTCAGCTCGGCCACCAACTCGACCACCCGGACCGAATTGGGTGATCCGGAGTACGCACACGTCAGCCGGGTGATCCTGCCGCCGCGCGCGCCCCGGTAGCCGCGCGGGCTGATCGCCACCGGCACGGGCGAACTGTGCAGGAGCCAGTCCGTCGTGGTGCCGAGCACGACCTGACCCAGCGCGCCGTCGGAGGAGGACCCGACCACCAGTGCGTCCGCGCCGAGTTCCTCGGTGAGCTCGACCAGTCCGTCGCCGGACGTGCCCGCCGACACCTGCCGGTAGGAGATGTCCAGGCCGGTGGTGTCCGCCAGGTGTGCGGCGGCCTCCGCCCGGGATTCGGCGGCCAAAGTGTTTGCCCACGCGGCATATTCGGCGTCCACCCGGGCCATCGACGGGGTACTCCACGGCTGCGGGACGACCGTGGCCACCACCAGCGAGGTGCCCAGCGCGGCGGCCACCTCGACGGCGAGGTTCAGCGGGGCGGGGCCGCTCTTGCCGACGACGTAGCCAACGACGACGGTCACGATCCGACACCCGGTGCGACCGTCGGGATCACCCCGTCGCCGCCGTCGTTGAGCGCGCTGTGGTGCCGACCCCAGAGAAGGTAGAAGATCAGCGCGGCGCTGACCCAGATGCCGAATGCGATCCAGGTTGTCCAATGCAGCTTGTAGAGGATGTAACCGCAGGCCAGAACCGATAGCACCGGCGTGATCGGGTAGCCGGGCACCTTGAATCCACGGGGCAGATCGGGTTCCCGGCGGCGCAGGATGATCACGCCGATCGACACCACGATGAAGGCGGTCAGGGTTCCGATGGACACCATATCGGCGAGGTAGTCCAACGGCACGAACCCAGCGAGGATCGACACGATTACGGCCACGACGACGGTGTTGTACACCGGGGTCATCGTTTTCGGGTTGACCTTGGCGAAGCGTGCAGGAAGTAGGCCGTCGCGGCCCATCGCAAACAGGATGCGGGTCTGGCCGTACATCACCACGAGCGTGACAGAGAAGATCGAGATCACCGCGCCGGCCGCCAGAACGGTACTGGCCCATTGTGATCCGGTGACATTGTCCAGGATGGTCGCCAGCCCGGCCTCCTCCTGGTTGGCGAACTCCTGCCAGGGCTGGGTGCCCAGTGCTGCCAGGGTCACCAGGACGTACACGGAAGTGACAATCACCAGCGCGGCGATGATGGCCTTCGGCATGGTGCGCTGTGGGTCCTTGACCTCGTCGCCGGCGGTCGACACGGCGTCCAGGCCGATATAGGAGAAGAAGATGGTGCCAGCGGCCGCCCCGATGCCGGACACACCGTAGGGAGCGAAATCGGCGAACCGGTCGAAGGAGAACGCGGTGAAGGCGATGGCCGCGAAGAGGGCGAGCACACCGAGCTTGATGACGACCATGATGGTGTTCACGGTGGCCGACTCGCTCGCGCCCCGGATCAGCAGGAGGGCACATAGCGCGATCAGCACGATGGCCGGCAGATTGACGATGGTCCAGGGATCCCCGGTGGTGTGCGGCCAGGGCGCGAGTGACAGCGTCTGCGGGATCTGGAATCCGAACAGGTTGTGCAGCAACTTGTTCAGATATCCGCTCCAACCGACCGCCACCGCGGCGATGGATACGCCGTACTCCAGTAGCAGGCACGCAGCCACTCCCATGGCCACGAACTCGCCGAGCGTGGTGTACGCATATGAGTAGGTGGAGCCCGAAACCGGCACCGCCGAAGCCAATTCCGCGTAGCAGAGCGCGGCGAGACCGGCTGCGAAACCGGCGATCAGGAACGAGATGATGACCGACGGGCCGGCCTTGGGCACCGCGACCGACAGGACGAAGAAGATGCCGGTGCCAACGGTGGCGCCGACGCCGAACATCGTCAGCTGGAAGGTGCCGATGGTTCGCTTCAGGTGGTCGGAGGCTCCATGGGCGACCGGCGCACCGACTGCCGGTCGCCGGCGCAGCATCTGCTCGGTCAGGCTGAGCGCCGATGAGCCCATGGTTGCCTCCTGTATCCCTATGAGGTTCGTTTCATATGTTCTACTCGCGCCTCGTCCATCGCGGCGGTGAATTGGTCGATGGCCCAGTCGATCTCTTCGTCGGTGATGACCAGCGGCGGTGCGAATCGCAGGGTGGACCCGTGGGTGTCCTTCACCAGGACCCCGCGCCTCGCCAGCAGCATGCTGATCTGCTTGCCGGTGCCCAGTTCCGGGTCTATGTCGACGCCGGCCCAGAGGCCCATTCCGCGCACGGCGAGCACGCCGTGGCCGATCAGCTCTTCCAGCCGGGCGTGCAGATGCTTGCCGAGTTCGGTTGCGCGGCGCTGGTATTCGCCCGTCGCCAGCATCTGTACGACGGTGGTGCCCACCGCGGCGGCCATCGGGTTGCCGCCGAAGGTGGAGCCGTGCTCCCCGGGGTGCAGGACACCGAGGACGTCGGCGTTGGCGACCACCGCGGAGACGGGTACCACGCCGCCGCCGAGTGCCTTGCCGAGCAGATACATGTCCGGTTCGACGCCCCAGTGCTGGCAGGCGAAGGTGTAGCCGGTGCGGGCCAGCCCGGACTGGATCTCGTCGGCGATCATCAGCACGTTGCGCTCGGTGCAGATCTGGCGCACCCGCGGCAGGAAGTCGGCGGACGGCACGACGATGCCGGCCTCGCCCTGGATGGGTTCGAACAGCACCGCGACGGTGTCGTCGTCGATGGCGGCCGCGACGGCGTCGGCGTCCCCGTAGGGCACGGAGCGGAAGCCGGGCGTGAACGGGCCGAAGCCGCGGCGGGCGGACTCGTCGGAGGAGAAGCTGATGATCGTGGTGGTGCGGCCGTGGAAGTTGCCGTCCATCACGATGATGTTGGCGCGGCCCTCTGGCACGCCCTTGACGTCGGTGCCCCACTTGCGGGCCACCTTGATGCCGCTCTCGACGGCCTCGGCGCCGGTGTTCATCGGCAACACCATGTCCTTGCCGCACAGTGCGGCCAGCGCCTGGCTGAACGGGCCCAGCTTGTCGGAGTGGAAGGCACGGCTGACCAGCGTGACGGAGTCGAGCTGGGCGTGCGCGGTGGCGGTGATCTGCGGGTGGCGGTGGCCGAAGTTCACCGCGGAGTAGGCCGCCAGGCAGTCCAGGTAGCGGTGGCCCTCGACGTCGGTGACCCAGCAGCCCTCGGCGGAGGCCGCCACGATGGGCAGGGGGGAGTAGTTGTGTGCGGTGTACCGCGCGTCCACCGCGATGGCGGCGCCGGTGGAGCCGGCGGGGGCGTCGGTCGTCACGGTGTCCAGCATGGTCACAGGGTGCCTCCAATGTTCCGATTTTCGGGGATCCGTGCCCGCTGATGCGCGGCAGCCAGGGTTGAGCCCCCGGGGATCCAGGCTGATATGAATCAATGATATTTCTTGTGCATCACGCAATCAATCGCCGGATCTTGCGTTCTAGTAGTGTATCTGTTGTGCTGAAACGCAGA
>JAKIXW010000203.1 GCA_022708865.1 Acidobacteriota bacterium | reverse complement strand
CGAGGTCTACCGGCGTGGGCTGGCCCAACTGCTGTCGGCGATCGACCGGGCGGGCGTCACCAATATCCGGATGATCCGCGGCGACGGCCTCGACGTCCTCGAGGACATGGTCGGCCCCGACTCACTCACCGGCGTCCGGGTGTTCTTCCCGGACCCGTGGCCCAAGTCCCGGCACCACAAGCGCCGGCTGTTGCAGCCCGAAACCGTCGCACTGATCGCCGACCGGCTGCGCCCCGGCGGCATCCTGCACGCCGCGACCGATCACGCGAACTACGCCGAACAGATCGCGCAGGTCGGTGACGCCGAACCCCGGTTGCGCCGCGTGACCGGCTCACCCGAGTTGCCGATCTCGGTGCAGCGGCCGGCGACGAAGTATGAGGGCAAGGCGCACACCGCCGGCAGTGCCATCGCCGAACTGGTCTGGGAGCGCCGGTGAGCCTGACCGACATCGAACCGGGAACCAACCCGGACGCCAACGCGGAAACCGGGGCAGATTCCGAGATGCCGGTGACGGTCGCGCCGACCCCGGAGGTGCGGCGGGTCCTGCTGGTGTGGGATGCCCCCAACCTTGACATGGGCCTCGGTTCGATCCTGGGCGGTCGGCCCACCGCCGCGCACCGGCCGCGCTTCGACGCGCTGGGCCGCTGGCTACTCGGCCTGACCGCGGAAGTCTCCGCCATGTCGCTGGTGGTCGGGCCATCCATTTCGATCGAGCCCGAAGCCACGGTGTTCACCAATATCGCGCCGGGCAGCGCCGATGTGGTGCGGCCGTGGGTCGAGGCCCTGCGCAACGTCGGATTCGCCGTCTTCGCCAAACCGAAGGTGGACGAGGACAGCGACGTGGACAGCGACATGCTGGACCACATCGCGCTGCGCCGCCAGGAAGGCCTGGCCGCCGTGGTGGTGGCCTCGGCGGACGGGCAGGCGTTCCGGCAGCCGCTGGAGGAAATCGCCCGTGACGACGGCACCCCGGTGACCGTCCTCGGATTTCGCGAACATGCCAGCTGGGCGTTAGCGTCGGATAGCTTGGAGTTCGTCGATCTGGAGGACATTCCCGGCGTGTTCCGGGAGCCGCTCCCACGGATCGGCCTGGATTCGCTGCCCGAGCAGGGGGCCTGGCTGCAGCCGTTCCGGCCGCTGTCGTCCCTGCTGACGTCGCGAACTTGAACTCGAGAATGACGAACGAGGCCGCGCCGCCGAACGGTGCGCCCCGACGAGAACGTGAAGAGCGTTAGGAGCCGCCGTGTTCGCCTGGTGGGGTCGGATGGTGTACCGCTTCCGGTACATCGTCATCGGTGTGATGGTCGCGATGTGCCTCGGAGGCGGGATCTACGGCAGCTCACTGGGCCAGCACGTTACCCAGAGCGGCTTCTACGACGACGGTAGCGAGTCGGTACGCGCCTCCGTCCTGGCCGACGAGGTCTACGGCCGCGACCGCACCAGCCACATCGTCGCGATCCTGACTCCCCCGGACGACACGAAGGTCACCGACAAGGCCTGGCAGACGAAGGTCACCGGCGAACTGGATCAGGTGGTCAAGGATCACCCCGACCAGATCGTGAACTGGATCGGCTGGCTCAAGGCGCCGGACAACGCGGCAGTCGCCAATATGAAGACCGAGGACCTCAGGCACACGTTCGTCAGCATCCCGCTGAAGGGCGGCGACGACGACACCATCCTGAAGAACTACCAGACGGTCGAACCCGACCTGCAGAAGATCAACGGCGGCGAGATCAAACTCGCCGGGCTGAACCCGCTGGCCAGCGAGCTCACCGGGACCATCGGCACCGATCAGAAGCGCGCCGAGATCGCCATCATCCCGCTGGTGGCCATCGTGTTGTTCTTCGTGTTCGGCGGCGTCGTGGCGGCCGCACTGCCCGCCATCATCGGCGGCCTGACCATCGGCGGCGCGCTGGGCATCCTGCGATTCACCGCCGAGTTCGGCCCTGTGCACTTCTTCGCCCAACCCGTGGTCACGATGATGGGCTTCGGTATCGCCGTCGACTACGGCCTGTTCATCGTGAGCCGGTTCCGGGAGGAACTCGCCGAGGGTTACGACACCGAGGCCGCGGTCCGCCGCGCCGTGATGACATCGGGGCGCACGGTGGCGTTCTCGGCGGTGATCATCGTCGCATCGTCGCTGCCGCTGTTGCTGATCCCGCTGGGCTTCCTGAGATCGATCACGTACGCGATCATCGCCTCGGTCCTGCTGGCGGCCTTCCTGTCGATCACCGTGCTGCCCGCGGCCCTGGGTGTGCTGGGCACCAACGTCGACGCCCTCGGCGTGCGAACGCTGCTGAAGGTGCCGTTCCTGGCCAACTGGCCGTTCTCGCGCAGGATCATCGACTGGTTCGCCGAGAAGACGCAGAAGACCAAGACCCGCGCCGAGATCGAGAACGGCTTCTGGGGTCGGCTGGTCAACATCGTGATGAAACGGCCGATCGCGTTCGCCGCCCCGATCCTCATTCTGATGACGCTGCTGGTCATCCCGGTCGGTCAACTCGCGCTGGGCGGACTGAGCGAGAAGTATCTGCCACCGGACAACCCCGTCCGGGTGGCCCAGCAGCAATTCGACAGCCTGTTCCCGACCTTCCGGACCGAGCCACTGACCATGGTGATCCGCTCCGAGGACGGCAAGCCGGTGACCGACGACCAGCTCGCCGAGATCCGGGCGAAGGCCGAGGCGATCCCCGGCTTCACGGTCCCGGACAACAACCCGGACAAGATGTGGCAGGAACGTGCCGTTCAGGATGGCGCGACCAAGGATCCGTCGGTCCGGGTCGTGCAGAACGGCGTGGTCGACGCGAGCGATGCCCCGAGCAAGATCGACGCTCTGCGGGCCATCCAGGCGCCGCACGGGCTCCAGATTCTGGTCGGGGGAACCAGCGCCCTGGCGCAGGACAGCATTCACAGCCTGTTCGACAAGCTGCCTCTGATGGTGACCATCCTGGTGATCACCACGACCATCCTGATGTTCCTGGCCTTCGGCTCGCTGGTGTTGCCGATCAAGGCGGCGGTGATGAGCGCGCTGACGGTGGGCTCTACGCTCGGCATCCTGACCTGGATGTTCGTCGAGGGTGGCCACGGTTCCGGGCTGTTCAACTACACCCCGCAGCCGCTGCTGGCGCCGATGATCGGTCTGATCATCGCGGTCATCTGGGGCCTGTCCACCGACTACGAGGTCTTCCTGGTGTCGCGGATGGTGGAGGCCCGCGAACGCGGCATGTCCACCCAGGAGGCCATCCGGATCGGCACCGCCACCACGGGCCGGCTGATCACCGGCGCAGCCCTGGTGCTGGCCGTCGTGGCCGGATCGTTCGCCTTCTCCGATCTAGTGGTGATGAAGTACCTCGCGTTCGGCCTGCTGATCGCGCTGCTGCTGGACGCCACCGTGATCCGGATGTTCCTGGTCCCGGCCGTCATGAAGCTGCTCGGCGACGACTGCTGGTGGGCGCCGCGCTGGATGAAGCGGGTACAGGAGAAGATCGGGCTGGGCGAGGTCGAACTGCCCGACGAGCGCAAGATCTCGGTGGCAGCCACCGACGAGCCGGCTCTGGTCGGCGCGGGCGCTCCGGTGCCCCGTCAGTTGCCGCCGCACGATCCGACCCACCCCGGGGCCGCGGGCGCTGCCCCCTCGGGTGCGCCCCAGTCGGCACCGCGGCCCGCTCCGCTCGCCGACGAGAGCACGGTCCGGATGACCCCGGGCGTGCAGCGTGCCGTCGTCGAAAGTGAAGCGCCCACAACACGTTTCGCGTCCGCCCGTAACGTCGTCCGCTCCGCGGTCAGCAGCGCGACCAACGCGGTCACCCAGCGCCAGCCGGCCCTACCGGCCCAGCCGGCCCAGCCGGCACCGCCGGCGCCGCCCGCCGGCGAGCGGGAGATCGAGTCCTGGCTCGGCGATCTGCGCGGATCGGCACAAACGGCTGCGCCACAACAGCATTCGCCGTCGGGCGAGCGGACCGAAGCCATCAACCCGGCCGGCGGGCAGCCCGACAGCGAAGCGACCACCGCCATTCCGGTGCAGCGCGCCAAGTTCACCCCCGCTCCCGAGGGCGACGATGCCGCCACCCGGGCGATCCCGGTGTCGAAGTCACGGACCGGCGAGAGCAATGATTCCGAGGCCGCCACCAATCGGGTCAATGCCCGCGGCGAGAATCAGCCGGAGCAGACGGGCCGGCCGCAGCGTGGCGGCGACAGCGTCAGCGCGCAGGATCTGCTGCGTCGCGAGGGCCGCCTCTGATCATTCGGAGGGCTGGCCGGCAGTCGCCTCGATCACCGGGCCGTCCTCCTCGGCGAGCAGTGCCTGCTCGGCGTCCGGGTCGTCGGCGACCAGCACCCGGACCGCATTGTTCAGGAACGCGATGGTCGGAACCGCCAGCAGCGCACCGACAATGCCAGCCAGCACACCACCGGCCGCGATACCCAGCACCACCGCCAGCGGATGGATCGACACCGCACGTCCCATCACCAGGGGCTGCAGCACGTGAGCTTCGATCTGCTGCACCGCGATGATCAGGCCGAGGGTGATCAGGGCGTAGATGAAGCCCTTGGTGAGCAACGCGACGACGACCGCCAGGAATCCGGTGACGACGGCGCCGACGAGCGGGATGAAGGCGCCCAGGAACACCAGCGAGGCCAACGGCAGCGCCAACGGCACCCCCATGATCGCCAGGCCAGCGCCGATGCCCACCGCGTCGACGAGTGCGACCACGAACGTCGCGCGCACGTAGCCGATCAGCGAGTGGAACCCGGACGAACCCGCGTCGTAGACCCGGGTGCGCACATTCGCCGGAACGACCCTGGTGACGAATGCCCAGATGGTTCGGCCGCCGTGCAGGAAGAAGATCAGGGTGAAGAACACCAGCAATGCGCCGGTGACCAGCTCGGTGACGGTGGCCGCCGTCGACAGGGCCCCACTGGTCAGCTTCGCCTGATTGTTCTGCATCGCCGTGATCACCGAGTCGCCCGCGTGGTCGATCTGCTCCCGGCTCAGATGGGCGGGTCCGTTGATCAGCCAGTTGCGCAAGGAGTCGACGCTGTGGGTGACCTGTTCGGTGAGCCCGGGCAAGCCGGTGACGAACTGGCTGACCACGAAGGTCAGAATTCCGCCCAGGATGGCGAAGCTGCTGAGCAGGACCAGTGCGACGGCCCCGCCGCGCGGCGCACCGCGACGGTCCAGCCAATCCACCACCGGCAGGAGCAGCGCGGCCAGCATGGTCGCCAGTGCGACGGGCACCAGGATCAGTTCGAGTTTCGCCGTCACCCACAGCAGCGCGATCAGGAGCGCCAGGATCACCAACAACCGCCAGGACCAGGCCGCCGCCTTGCGCACCAGTGGGCTGACCGACTCGTCCGCAATGACCGGGCGCGATGACATAGCGTCAGAGTAACGGTCTGGTTCCGACGTCGTGGCGCACCGCGAACGTGTCCTGACCACCGTGATGACCGGCCGTTATCCTGGAGCGCGTGTCCCACGACGCACATGCGGCCAATGCCGGCGCGCCCCCGACGACGACCGTCCGGGGCCGGTATTGGTGGGTGCGCTGGGCGGTGCTCGCGGTGGTCGCGATCGTCCTGACGGTCGAGGCGATCCTGGTCTGGGATCAGCTGGCCAAGGCCTGGCGCAGCGTGCTCGCCGCCAACTGGTGGTGGGTGCTGGCGGCCGTCGCCGCCGCGATGCTGTCGATGCACAGTTTCGCCCAGATCCAGCGCAAGCTGCTGCGGTCGGCGGGCGTCGAGGTGCACCAGTGGCGGTCCGAGGCGGCCTTCTACGCGGGCAACTCGTTGAGCACCACGCTGCCCGGCGGACCGGTCCTGTCGGCCACGTTCATGTATCGGCAGCAACGGATGTGGGGCGCGTCGCCGCTGGTCGCCTCCTGGCAGCTGGTCATGTCCGGCGCATTGCAGGTGGTGGGGCTGGCACTGTTGGGGCTCGGTGGCGCGTTCCTGCTCGGCGCCAAGAACAACCCGTTCTCGTTGCTGTTCACCATCGGCGGGTTCATCCTGCTGCTGCTGCTCGCGCAGGCGGTGGCCTCCCGGCCGGAGCTGCTCGACGGTGTCGGCGTGCGGGTGCTGGCCCTGGTCAATCAGGTCCGCGGCAAGCCCGCCGACACCTGGCTGGATACCTGGCGCAAGATCCTCGACCAGCTCGAATCGGTGAGCCTCACCAGGCGACAACTGAGCTCGGCGTTCGGCTGGTCGCTGTTCAACTGGATCGCCGACGTCGCGTGTCTGGCGTTCGCAGCCCACGCCGCCGGCGGGGCTCCGTCGCTCGCCGGCCTCACCGTCGCCTACGCCGCGGCCCGGGCAGTCGGATCCATCCCGTTGATGCCGGGCGGACTGCTGGTGGTCGAGGCAGTGCTGGTTCCCGGCCTGGTGTCCAGCGGCATGACGCTGCCCGGCGCGATCTCCGCGATGTTGATCTACCGACTGGTCAGCTGGATCTTCATCGCGGCCATCGGCTGGGTCATCTTCTTCTTCATGTTCCGCGCCGAGAATCAGCTCGACCCCGACGACCTGCCCGGCGATCCACCGGACTCGCGGTCTGCCACGTGATTGGATCGGGCGCATGCCGATCCGCACGCCCCGCACACTCGCAGTCCTGTTCGCCGCTGTGCTATTGGCGG
>JAKIXW010000202.1 GCA_022708865.1 Acidobacteriota bacterium | reverse complement strand
CGTGGTCGGCGCCACGGTGGTCGTCGCGGTGGTTGCCAGCGAGGTGGCGGCAGCCGCGGGTTGCGATGACGTTGTGGACGCGGTGGTCTCCACCTTCGTCGAGGCCGTGGTACTCGGAGCCGCCGAGGTGGTGGTCGTCGGAGCCGCCGCAGTAGTCGTCGTGGTCGCAGCCGCGGTCGTCGTCGGGGCGGCCGAGGTGGTGGCCGCCGCCGCAGCGGACGAGGTGGTGCTGGTGGCCGCGGACGGAGTGGTGCTGGTGGCCGACTCTCCGGAGGTCGTCGTGGTCGGCTCCCCCGAGGTGGTCGTGGTCGGCTCGCCGGACGTCGTCGGAGAGGTGCTGGTCACAGACGTGCCGTCCGTCGACGTCGTGGTCGCCGGTGACGTGGTCGTCTCGGTCGTCGTCGTGACGGCCGGCAACTCCATCAACGTCACCCCGGGCGGCGGCGGCGCGGCCGGTTCGCCGGGCGCCGCCGACGGCAGGGTCGCGGCCGCGTCGCGCGTGCCGACCTTGACGCTCAGCTCGTTCCACTGCTGGATGAGATCGGTCTTGGTGCCGACGTCGTCGACGCTCTGCACCTGGGTGCTGACGGCTGCCAGCTTCTGCTGCGCCTGATCCCAGTCGCCGTTGTCGATGAGCTGCTTGACCTGAGCCATCTCCGTCTGGGCGGCCAGCGCGACCTTATCGTCGCGCACGGAGGTCTTCTCGCCGAACAGGGCGGTCTTGAGCCCGTACAGCGAATCGCCCGGGCCCGACCCGGCGACCACCGCGCCGAACCCGCCGATCGCCAGCACCGCGGCGGCGGTCGATGCGACCAAGGTCAGCCCGCGCCGGGCCGACTTGTCCGCCCGACGCGAAGTCTCCGGGCCCTGGACGCGGCCGCGCTGCAGGGCGGTCGTGGCCTCGTCCTCGGACAGGATGTGGTCGATCGGCGGCCGGCGGACCCCGTCGCGCCAACCCTCGAGCAGCGCCGCCAGGGCCTGCTCATCGGAATCGCCGGGGGTGAACCGGCGCTCGCCGGCGATGGCGTCCAGCAGCGCATCCGACTGCGCGATCGCTTCCAGCGACTCGAAATCAGCCACGGTCGTATCCCGTCGCCGAGACCTCGGTTTTCAGCCGCGCCAGCGCACGGTGCTGGGCGACGCGCACGGCGCCCGGAGTGCTGCCGACGGCGTCGGCCGTCTCCTCGGCCGACAGTCCGACGACCACGCGCAGCACCAGGATCTCCCGCTGCTTCTCCGGGAGCACCGCGAGCAACGCGTCCATCCGGGCGGCGGAATCGGCGTTGATGGCGAGCTGTTCGGGACCAGCCGCGACATCGAGCCGCTCTGGCACGACCTCCGTGGGCTCGGCCCGGTTCCGGGCGGCGGCACGGTGCGCGTCAGCAACCTTGTGCGCCGCAATGCCGTACACGAAAGCAAGGAACGGACGTCCCTGATCCCGGTACCGCGGCAGCGCCATCATGGCGGCCAAGCAAACCTCCTGAGCCACGTCGTCAGCTGAAAGACCACTTCGCTCCGTGGTTCCGACGCGGGCCCGGCAGTACCGGACCACGATCGGACGGATGGTCTCCAACACTTCGCGGAGCGCGTTACGATCGCCGGCCACCGCTTCAGCAACGACGACGTCGAGACGTTCTCCTGGAATTGTCATCGGCGGCGATATCTCCAACGTTACGTACCGGACACATCCCGGCGGTGGGGCTCAGCTAAACAATAACGACCCAAGGCCGGACCAGCCGTCAGCCGCGCTGCCAGTGTCCGCCCCGATGTTCGACGAGGGCCGCCGCCTCGTCGCGGACCACCTCTATATGGGCCCGGTCGTGGGCGGTGCTGCCGATGCTCGCCAGCAGGCTGGCCACCGCCCAGCGCAGCGGGATCAGGCCGTGCGCGGCGGTCCGGTCCAACAACCCGTCGGCCAGCGTCCGCGATTCGTCGAGCCGGCCCGCGCAGCACAGCGCCGCGGCCAGCACCACGTCGCTCTTCGTCCGATGCCGGACCGAGGCCAGCGGTTCGGCCAGTTCGACCCCGCGCCGCGCGTGCGTGACGGCCGTCGCACCGTCGCCGCTCGCCATGGCCAGCTCGGCGCTGACCCACGCGAACCGGACGCCCAACCGGGGTGGACCCGTCACCCCTTCGGCGGCGACCAGCAGGGCGGCCGAGGTGGCGAGCCGGCCGACGCCCAGCGCGTCGGCGGCCAGTCCGACCAGCGCGTCGGCCCGGGCCTGCGGGTCGGTTCCGGCACCGGCCAGACCGCGGCCGTCCCAGCCCCGGGCCCGGTCGTGCCAGCCGAGCTGCCGCAACAGCGATGCGTGGGTACTGTGCGACAGGGACACCAGCGCGGCGCCGGCCGTCCGACGCAGCTCGGCCAGCTCGGCGAAGGCCGTGGCGTAGCGGCCCTGGCCGCCGGCGGCCACCGCGCGCAGCCACCGCTGCTCGTCGGTCCGGGCGGCGGGCAACGGCCACAGCGACGGTGCGTCGCCGAACGCGGCGGCAAGCAGTTCGGACACGGTTAACAGTTTGTCGTCGCGATGTTACGACCGTGTCAACTCCCGGTGTGGCAGCAGAAATGCACTGCCGGACACTTTTCGGGCCGAACAGGAACGATTCAAGATCGCCGCCGCCCGGTTACCACCGACCGGGTTACGAAACCCGGAAAACGATGAACGTGACGTAAATTCTCGAGCTGCCGATAGGACATTCGGCACATATGTCCGGTATTGACGGGCTTTCGTAGCTGCACCTACGTTGAGGGCACGAGTAGTCATCGGCGACAGCGCTCGGACCGTTTCCAGCCTCTGCACGCGAAAAGCGTGGCCACAGAGGGCAATCCAGGAAGGAACGTCCCATGCCCCAGCCGCAGGAACTCCCGGGACCAAACGCCGATATCTGGGATTGGCAGATGCAGGGTCTGTGCCGCGGGGTCGACTCCGCGATGTTCTTCCACCCCGACGGTGAACGCGGCCGCGCCCGCGCCCAGCGTGAGATGCGCGCCAAGGAAATGTGCCGGAGCTGCCCGGTGATCGCCCAATGCCGTTCGCACGCACTGGCCGTCGGCGAGCCGTACGGAATCTGGGGCGGCCTGTCCGAGTCCGAGCGCGAGCTCCTTCTCAAGCGGGGCATTCGCCGCACCGCCTGATCCGGCGCCGGTACCGTGATCGGACGATGACGATTCGTTATCGGCCGGTCGGGGTACTTGCGGTGGCAGTCGGGGTACTGGTCGCGGCTTCAGCACTGCCGCCGTACGGGTCTGCGTACCGCGCACCCGTGATCGCCGGTCCCCTCGCGTCCCTGTTGGGCGCTTCGCGTGATCTCGGCCCCTCGGAAGCCGGCGATGCGCAGCTGACCGTGTCGCTGGCGCAACCGGATCGAACCGGTTCCCTGTCCAGCTGGGCCCGGGGCCGCCACCTCGGTGTGCGGTGGCGACCGGGCGACGACTGGGCGATCGTGCACGGGGCGGCCCGGGACCTGGCCCAGGCGTTCGACGTGCCCATCCACGACTATCGCGGTCGCCGCAATCAGGTGTTCTACGCATCGGCACGGCAACCGGCTGTGCCGCCCGACCTCGGGGGCGACGTCCGTGCGGTCGGACGGATCCTGAGCTACGCCCCGCACCGGATGGCGCGCCCGCCGATTCCCCTCGATGTGCCGCCCCACGGCCTGACCCCGCAGGCCCTGCTGACCACCTACAACGCGACACCGCTGGCGGCGGCCGGGCACACCGGTAAGGGCGCGACCATCGTGTTCTTCGCGTTCGACGGCTACGACCAGGCCGACCTCGACGACTTCGCCGACCTCTCCGGGCTGCCGCGGTTCACCCCCGTGGTGGTCGGCGGCCAGCCCGACCAGGTGCACGGCGAGACGGCGATGGATCTGCAGGTGGCGCACGCCATCGCTCCCGAGGCCCGACTAGTGGTGGTCAACGCCCGCCCGACGGTCGAGGGCGGCGGAACGTTCGAGAAACTGAGCCGGCTGTTCACCGAGGCGGACCGGCAGTTCCCCGGTGCGGCCTGGAGCCTGTCGATCGGCTGGGGTTGCGAGAAACTGTTCACCGCCACCGACCTCGCCCCGATTCGCACGGCGCTGAGCCGGGCGCAGCGGCACGGCACGTCGGCCTTCGACGCCAGCGGTGACACCGCGGGGCTGGAATGCAAAGGCGGCGACGACTTTTCGTCCCCACCGGGGGTGCAGGACATCGGTGTCGATGCGGTGGCATCAATACCGGAGATGACGTCGGTGGGCGGCACCACGCTGTCGACGGACCCGCAGGGCCGGTGGCTTGCCGAGCACGCCTGGACCGACGTCCCGATGTCCCAGGGCACCAGTGGCGGCGTCACGACACTGTTCGACCGGCCGTTGTTCCAGCGGGCAGTGTCCACGGCCCGGGACACCGCACATCGCCTGGTTCCCGATGTGGCCGCGGTGGCCGACCCATTCACCGGCGTGCGGATGGTCTACGACGGACGCGTGGTGCTCGGCGGCGGCACTTCCCAGGCCGCACCGATCTGGGCCGCGCTGACCGTATTGATGAACCAATACGTGACCGCGCACGGCGGCAAGCCGCTGGGCGATCTGAATCCCCTGTTGTATCGGGTCGCGGCAGGCTCGAAGCTGCCGGCGTTCCGGGAGATCAACTTCGGCAGCAACGCCGTCGACATCGCCGCCCCGGGCTATGACCTGCTGACCGGGCTCGGCAGCCCCAACGTCGCCAACCTCGCACACGAATTGCTCGACGCGCAGAACGCCACCCGATCGTGACGTCTCGGCTGCGACTCGACACGTTCGTGGTGGAGCCACGCGAACGGGTGCTCCGCCCGTGGCTGGCCAGCTCGCTGTTCCCGCAACTGCCCGGCCGATCGCGCACCCCGTTCCGGATCAGCCTGGTGGTGTTGCTGGCGCTACTGGCCACCTTCGCCCTGCTGCGCTGGCAGGCGCCGATGATCGCGATCGCGGCATTCGGCTTCCCGATGTTGTTCCTCGCCTACCTGCCCGAGATCGACGTATTCCGGCGCGTCCCACTGCGCATGCTGCTCCTGGCGGCGGCGCTCGGCGCCGCGCTGGGTGCCGGCTGGGCCTACCTGGCCGGCACGGTGTTCGCCGACGGGTATGACGTCGCCCTGGGATTCGAGGTAGCGGCAGGGCCGAATGTGGGCCGCGCAGTTGCCGTTTCGATCATCGAGGTCCTGCTGATGCTGCTTCCGGCGGCCATCGTGCGGATGGTGTTCAGATCACCCCTCGCATCGCTCGACGGCTACGTGGTCGGCTCAGCGGCCGCCACCGCCTTCACGGCGGCCGCCACTGTCATCTTCCTGCTGCCACAGCTGACCGCCGGGCTGGTGGCCGACGGCCGTTCCCTCGACGGGATCCTGGTCGAGGCCGGCATCCAGGGCGCCGCCATGCCGCTGGCCAGCGTGGCGGTGGGCGGGGCGTTCGGCATCGCGCTCTGGTTCACCGGCGGCCGTGCGGCGGTGGCGGTGGTGCTGTGCGCACTGGTGCTGTTCACCGGATTCGGCCTGCTGGACGTCTCGCCGTTCTCCAACACCTGGTACGTGGCCGGCTATCTGGTGATCAGCGTGCTCGCAATGCTCGGATTACGGGTCGCGATCCAGGCCGCTGTGCTGTCCGAATCACTTCGGGCGACAACGGTTCCCGAGGGCCGTCCAGCGAACACGGCCCGAGTGCTCGGCACCGCTTTCAGCGGAGTGGCGGCCATCGCCGTCATAACCACCGTCGTCGCACTGGCGATGACGCCCGGCGTGGCCCCCTACCGCTGCCCGCCCGAATGCGGGCGCCCGCCCATTGGCGAACCGGTCGAGACGAATCCCCGCTACACGGCCGACGACGGCGCGTTCTCGGTCAACCATCCCGGCGAGGGCAGCGCGTACCGGGCCACCTACAACCCGAACGGGATCGTGCTGCGGTATGTCGGCGGCGACACCGGAACCCTCGTGCTCTTCGGCGAGCCGGCCGAGAACCGGCCACCGAAGGACATCGCCCAGGCGTTGATCGCGGAGAAGTACCCGAATGCCACCGTCAGCTATGAGATCCCGAACGCATCGGTCGGTTACCAGCCGGGCTACGGCGTGGCGGCCGACGAGTATCCGCAGAACTCCGCCGGCAAGTACGCACGGCTGCGGATCATCGTGCTGGTTGCCGTCAAACACGACTACGCACTGATCGCGGCCGCGGTCGGCCCGTACCGCCGATTCACCCCCGACTATGGATCCGGCCATCCGTCGCCGGCCAATCTGGAACTGGCCAGGGATATGGGCAAGTACGTCAACAGCTTCCGGTGGCGCGGCGACCGAGAGGTGGGCGGCTCCTGACTACGCGTCCCAGCTGGTCAGGTCGCGGGCCGGAATGCCCTGCGCGGCACAGTAGTTCGTGTAGCGCTCGATAGAGGTCTTGTGGTTCTCCTGCCACAGGATGGTGTTGTTCTCGTCGATGAACAACAACTCGCCGACGATGACGTCGGCCATACCGTGAAGGGGGCCTGGCGCTTGCTGGACCATCTGGAGACCTCGCTGAAGTCCCTCGAGCAGTCGGTGGGCGCGTGATCGGGCACGCCGGGGTCAGTGCCAGGGACACCGACCGGTAGGCAGCACCATCGGCACCTCACGCCGGTACCGGCGG
>JAKIXW010000201.1 GCA_022708865.1 Acidobacteriota bacterium | reverse complement strand
GCCGCCACCATCGGGGTGCTGCCGCAGATCAGGATCTGCCGATCGCCCCACCCGCCGTAGCTGGACACCACTTCGGGTAGCCGGCCGCGCTGCAGCACGTGCAGACCGCGGGGCGGCCGGACGTCCGGATAGTCGGCGGCCCAGACGGGGTCGGGGAACTCCGCCACCGGCGTGACCGACAGCCACGGATTGCGCGCGGCGATCTGCCACAGGGTGCGCAGGTCGTAGAGCTCACAGGCATAACGCGCGCCGACGAACATGTGCACGCGCGGGTTGGACCCGAATCGCGCCATATCCATCACGATCGCGCGCAGCGGGGCCAGCCCGGTGCTGCCCGCCACCATCAGCACGTCGCCACCGTCGCGGTCCACCTCCATGGCGCCGTGCGGGCTGGACAACCGCCACCGGTCACCCACCGTCGTCTCGTTGACGATGGCACTGCTGACCAGGCCGCCGGGCACGGCACGGATGTGGAACTCGACGCCGCCGTCGTCCTGCGCGGGAATGGCCGGCGACAGGAACCGCCATCGGCGTGGGCACTGCGGGATCTGCACGTTGACGTACTGCCCGGGCAGATAGGGCAGCGGCCGGTCCAGTTTCATCCGCACCACGGCGAGATCCCGCGACACCCGGTTGTGTTCGATCACGGTGCCGCCCCAGTGGGCCGGGCCACGCTCGGCTTCGGCGGCCCCGCGCATGACCGCCGTCATGAAGTTGATCGCCTGCTTGCCCGCGGCGTCCACCCGCGGCGTCCACTTCTGCCCGAGTTCGGCCTGCAGTGTCGCGTACAGGGCGGTGGCCAGGCTGGTGTAGTGCTCGGCGGTGACGCTGTACTTGCGATGATCGCGCCCGAGTTGGGTCAGGAACTCCACCGGCTCGTCCGCGCGCTGCGCGGCGAACTCACCGATGACCCAGTCGAGAACCTCGAGGAAGACCGCCCGCTGATCGTGCATCGACGCCGGGAACAGGTCGCGCACCGTCGGGTCGATGGCGAACCAGCAGGTGTAGAAGTGGGCGACGATCGTGCCGCCGGTCGGCCCGCGCAGTGCAGTGCGAATCACCTCCAGTGCTTCGCGATCCTCTAACCCCACGCAGCAAATCTTAGGGCGTCGCCCGTCGCGGCCGGCGATTACAGGCCGTGAACGCCCTTGTAGAGGACCAGGAGCCCGATGATCACCAGGATTGCGGCCATCAGGGCGGCGCTGTGGGTCTCCATCCACGCCTTGACGCGCGCCAGGACGGGATCCGATCGATCACCGGTCACCGCATACGCCAGGATCGGCAGGCCCACCGTGGACGCCGAGACGACAACGTAAACGATTGCCGCCCAGTACGTTCCGGAGCCTTCGGTCGAGGTGCCGATGGCGAGCCCGGCGGCCAGGCAGATGAAGAGGACCTTCGGGTTGATGACCGTCAGCGCGGCCCCGACGGCCAGCGCCTTGCGCGGTCCGGCCTCGGTCAGATGCCTGGTACCGGGCATTTCATGGGGATTGCTGTGCCGGGTGAGCCAGCGTTGGATGCCCCAGATGATCAGCGCGGCACCCACCACCACCCGGGCCCAGTGGGTCCAGGCCGGCGGGCCGCCAGAGCGTTCGGCGAGCAAGTTCGAGGCGCCGATGAACGCCGCCGTCAACGCGGTCAGGCCGAGGACCCAGCCGGCGAGGAATGCCAAGCCGCTGGGTCGCGGTCGTGGCGCTTGCAGGATGAGGACCGCCGGGATGATCGACAGCGGCGACAGCGCGACCACCAGGGCCAGCGGGATGATCTCGGTCAGTTCGAGATGTGCGCTGGTCTCCATGCCGGGAAACCTAGCGGATCTGCCCGCTCGCTGTCGGTACGTCAGTATCGACGTATGTCGAGAGGTTCATCTGCCACGGCGATCACTGTCTTCCACAGATCCGATGCGGACCAGCTGGAGCGCTGGCTGGCCCGACTGCTCGATGCGGCCCGTTGCGCCCCGGGATTCGTGTCCGGGCGATCGGCGCTGGCGGGACCGGGCCTCGAGCCCGCGGTCGCCGTGGTGTTCGTCGACGAGGGTTCGTTGAATGCGTGGCTCGACGGCGACCGACGGCGCGGGATCCTGGCCGACGCCGGCGGCGCCGGGATCTGGCCGGCTGCGGCGGACATTGTGACTGCCGACGGTCTGCTGCCGCCGAACGGCGTCGCCGGTTTTCGGCACGAGGTGGCCGAAGGCCGGGACACCGACTTCCTGGCGATCCAGACCCGGTTGGCCGCGGCAGCCGCGGCGGATTTTCCCGGGTTCCTCGGCGTGGCGCTCTTTCCTGCCGACGATGTCGGCAGTCGGCTGTCGGTGTTGCGGTTCCGGACCGAACGCCAGCTCGCCGACTGGCTGGAATCTGATCAGCGGCACCAGGCCCTGCCAGATCTTCAAGCCAGTCTGACAAGGGATTTCACGGCAATGTCGCGCACCACGCCCTTCGGTACCACGGTGCGCGCCGAACACGGCCGGGTGGCGATGACGCCGGCGTGGAAGACCGCGATGCTCGTGCTGATGATCCTCTACCCGACGGTGATGCTCCTGTCGCGCTTCCTGGGGCCGATGCTCGACGGCGTCGGCGCGCCGCCCTGGCTGTCGATGTGGCTGAGCCAGGTGGTCAGCATCGCCGCCATGCAGTGGTGGCTCATGCCGATGGCTTCGCGTGGATTCCGGCGCTGGCTCGACCCGATCGAGGGCCGCGGTTGGCGGGTGAGCGCGGTGGGGGCGGCCGCCATCGGGGTGGCCTACGCGCTGACGCTGGCACTGTTCGCCACCGCGCACGGCTTGCAGTACTGGGATTACGGCGGCTGACCGCGGTTCGCTGTCGGCCGTAGCACGAAGGCCGGCACCCAGTGCGTGACCGCCCTGCGTCGTGATCCGTAGGCGATGTCGTAGGTGACCAGGCCCCACCAGTCGCCCTGCTCGCAGATGCCCCAGCAGCTGAGCCGGCCCTCGACCACTTTGTGCAGCTGCAGGCCGTTCGGGTGGTAACGCCCGGCGCGGTGCGGGCGGCGGGGGAACAGCACGGTGAGATCGACCAGTACCGCGACGGGCGGGCGGATGGCGCGGAATGCGTCGCGCACGGGTTGTCCGCCCCAGCCGATGGGCTGCATGTCCGCCATGATTCGATCATATGTTCGAATATACTGGACTCGCCGCGAAGGGGATGCGAAACTCGCGAAAAAGTCAGAGTTGAGTGGAATAGACTCAACATTGACGATGCTGAACAACACGACAAGCATTTGTGGGGCCAGTGGCTGACCCCCTTCTCACGGAAATGGAGGTGTCGTGGACTCGTTCAACCCGACCACGAAAACCCAGGCGGCGCTGACATCGGCGTTGCAGGCGGCGACCGCCGCGGGCAACCCGCAGATCACCCCCGCCCATCTGTTGATGGCGTTGCTGACGCAGAACGACGGTATCGCCGCGCCGCTGCTCGAGGCGGTCGGAGTTGATCCCGCGATCATCAGGACCGAGGCCCAGCGCCTCATCGATCGACTGCCCAGCGCCAGCGGCGCCAACTCGACACCGCAGTTGAGCCGCGAATCGATCGCGGCCGTGACCGTCGCGCAGAACCTGGCCACCGAGATGGACGACGAATACGTCTCCACCGAGCACCTGCTCTACGGCCTGGCCTCGGGCGACTCCGACGTCGCCAAACTGCTCGCCGGCCACGGCGCCTCGCCCGAAGCCCTGCGTGAGGCGTTCGTCAAGGTCCGCGGCAGCGCCCGCGTCACCAACCCGGATCCCGAAGGCAGCTACCAGGCGCTGGAGAAGTACTCCACCGACCTGACCGCCCGCGCCCGCGAAGGCAAGCTCGATCCGGTCATCGGCCGCGACACCGAGATCCGTCGCGTCATCCAGGTGCTCTCGCGCCGCACCAAGAACAACCCGGTACTCATCGGTGAACCCGGCGTCGGCAAGACCGCCATCGTTGAGGGCCTGGCCCAGCGCATCGTCGCCGGCGACGTGCCGGAGTCGTTGCGCGACAAGACCGTCGTCTCCCTGGACCTCGGATCCATGGTGGCCGGCGCCAAGTACCGGGGTGAATTCGAGGAACGCCTCAAGGCCGTCCTCGATGACATCAAGGACTCCGCCGGTCAGGTCATCACGTTCATCGACGAACTGCACACGATCGTCGGCGCCGGTGCCACCGGCGAGGGCGCGATGGACGCCGGCAACATGATCAAGCCGATGCTGGCCCGCGGCGAACTGCGGCTGGTCGGCGCGACCACCCTCGACGAGTACCGCAAGTACATCGAAAAGGACGCCGCGCTGGAGCGCCGGTTCCAGCAGGTGCTGGTGGGCGAGCCCTCGGTCGAGGACACCGTTGGCATCCTGCGCGGCCTCAAGGACCGCTACGAGGTGCACCACGGTGTGCGCATCACCGACTCGGCCCTGGTGGCCGCGGCGACGCTGTCGGACCGCTACATCACCTCGCGATTCCTGCCGGACAAGGCCATCGACCTGGTCGATGAGGCAGCGTCCCGGCTGCGGATGGAGATCGACTCCCGGCCCGTCGAGATCGACGAGGTGGAGCGCATCGTGCGCCGGCTCGAGATCGAGGAGATGGCGCTTGCCAAAGAGGAAGACGAGGCGTCGAAAGACAGGCTGGAGAAGCTGCGCTCCGAGCTGGCCGATTACAAGGAGAAGCTCGCGGAGCTGACCACCCGGTGGCAGAACGAGAAGAACGCCATCGACGTGGTGCGTGAGCTCAAGGAACAGCTGGAGATGCTGCGCGGGGAGGCCGACCGGGCCGAGCGCGACGGCGACCTGGCCAAGGCCGCCGAGCTGCGCTACGGGCGCATCCCGGAGGTCGAGAAGAACCTCGACGCCGCGATTCCGACCGCTCAGGCTCAAGAGAACGTCATGCTCAAGGAGGAGGTCGGGCCCGACGACATCGCCGACGTGGTGTCGGCATGGACCGGTATTCCGGCTGGCCGGATGATGGAGGGTGAGACCGCCAAACTGCTCCGGATGGAGGAGGAGCTGGGCAAGCGGGTCATCGGCCAGAAGGCCGCGGTGCAGGCGGTTTCGGATGCGGTGCGCCGCAGCCGGGCCGGTGTCGCCGACCCGAACCGCCCGACGGGTTCGTTCCTGTTCCTCGGACCGACCGGTGTCGGTAAGACGGAGCTGGCAAAGGCGTTGGCGGACTTCCTGTTCGACGACGAGCGCGCCATGATCCGGATCGACATGAGCGAGTACGGCGAGAAGCACTCCGTCGCGCGTCTGGTCGGTGCGCCCCCCGGATACATCGGCTACGACCAGGGCGGTCAGCTGACCGAGGCGGTACGGCGACGCCCGTACACGGTGGTGCTGTTCGATGAGGTCGAGAAGGCCCACCCCGACGTGTTCGACGTGCTGCTGCAGGTGCTCGACGAGGGCCGGCTGACCGACGGCCAGGGCCGCACGGTCGACTTCCGCAACACCATCCTGATCCTGACCAGCAACCTGGGGTCCGGTGGTACCGAGGAGCAGGTGATGGCGGCGGTGCGGGCGGCGTTCAAGCCGGAGTTCATCAACCGTCTGGACGATGTGCTGATCTTCGACGCGCTGAACCCGGAGGAGCTGGAGCAGATTGTCGATATCCAGCTGACCCAGCTGCAGAAGCGATTAGCGCAGCGGAGATTGACGCTCGAAGTGTCCGGCCCCGCCAAGACCTGGCTGGCCGAACGCGGCTTCGATCCGCTCTACGGTGCTCGCCCGCTGCGTCGGTTGGTGCAGCAGGCGATCGGCGATCAGCTGGCCAAGATGCTGCTGGCGGGCGAGGTGCACGACGGCGACACCGTGCCGGTGAACGTCAACGCCGACGGCGACGGCCTGGTCCTGGGCTGAGTTTCTCCGCCCAGCAGACGCAGGAGCCCCCTTCTCCGAGTGAGAAGGGGGCTCCTGCGTCTGCTCGCGAGGAGGCCAGGCGCCTGCTACTCAAGCGGGGTGAATCTCACCCGCGTCCCTGGGCGGCCCAACCTGCTGGTGGGCGCCTTCGACCTGGCCTGGTGCATTCGCGGTTCGGTTCGGCGGCGCCGCTGGACGGTGTCAGCATCCTGGACGAGGACGGTTCGCCGTCCGGGCCGCCCGCGCCGTTCCGAACCGATCTGCGCGTCCCGGTGCTGACGGTGATCACCGAGATCGACCTCCTGGCGCGATGCTGCCCGGCTACCACCTTCAGTGGGGCCGTCGGGGCGCCGTAACGCGCTTGTGACCTTCAGTCGTTCTCGCATCCGGGCCCATACCAGATAGGCTGTCCGCGATGGTCCCGCTCTGGTTCACGCTGTCCGCACTCTGTTTCGTGGGTGCGGCGGCACTGTTGTACGTCGACATCGACCGTCGGCGGGGTCTCGGACGTCGCCGCAAGTCGTGGGCGCGGTCACACGGATTAGACTACGAGCCCGAATCGACGGAGATCCTGAGCCGGTGGAAACGGGGCGTGATGTCCACCGTCGGCGAAGTCACCGCACGCAACGTCGTCCTCGGCCAGATCCGCGGCGAAGCGGTGTACGTGTTCGACCTCGACGACGTGGCCACCGTGATCGCGCTACACCGCAAGGTGGGCACCAACGTCGTCATCGACCTGCGGCTCAAGGGCGTCAAGGAACCGCGGGAGGACGACATCTGGCTGCTGGGGGCCATTGGTCCCCGGATGGTCTACTCCACGAACCTCGA
>JAKIXW010000200.1:6483-6714 GCA_022708865.1 Acidobacteriota bacterium | reverse complement strand
ATCAAGGGCCCGTCCTGGCGTCTGAGCGAGCACCGGGCCCTCACCACGATGGCGACCGACCCCACCGACCGGGGGCACCGCTAGCCTCACCGACCGGAGGAGCACCTCACCCCGAGAACCCAGTTTTCGCTGATCCTGAAACTCGGATTTCGTTGATCGCCAACACCCCAACGCTGTAAAGCGGCTCTCTTGCTGTTTCCGTGGGTTGCTGAGCGGGGCATCCGCGGGTGC
>JAKIXW010000200.1:0-6473 GCA_022708865.1 Acidobacteriota bacterium | reverse complement strand
CTCGGCCCGGGCGAGGTCTTCGTGGCTCAGGCCCTCGAGGGCGTTGGCGACCTGTCGGTAGTGCTGGCGGACCTCTTGGTGTCCGTCCACGACTTCGTCGAAAAATGGCTCTCTTGCTGTTTCCGTGGGTTGCTGAGCGGAGCATCCGCGGGTGCACCCCGCCCCCTTCTTACGTTTCCGGATGTCGATCTGGTCACGTAGAAGGAGAACGGGGTGCGGGAAGCAACGATATGGCGTCGGGTGCTCGGCTTGGGTGAGGACACGATCGTTGAGTCGGTCGACTACGACAACGAACGCGACGCGGTGATTGCTTCGGTGCGACCGCGGGCCAAGAAGGCGACCCGGAAGCGGTCTCACGTGCTGGCGTGCGGTCGTTGCGGAACGCCGGCAGCGAAGTTCGACAACGGTGAAGGACGCCGGGAGTGGCGGGGCCTGGATCTGGGTGAGTGCAAGCTGTACCTCGAAGCCGATGCTCCCCGGGTGAGTTGCCCGGACCATGGGGTGACGGTTGCTCGGGTCCCGTGGGCTCGGCACGGGTCGCGGTTGAGTCGGGACATGGAAGACACCGTGGCGTGGCTTGCTTGTCGCACCGCGAAGATGGTGCTCGTCGCGTTGCTGCGCATCACGTGGCGGACCGTCGGCGCTGTCGTTGACCGGGTCGTCGCGGAGGATCGTGGCCGCAAGGACCCCTTCGAGGGGTTGCGGCGGATCGGGATCGATGAGATCTCCTACAAGCGCGGGCACCGCTACTTGATGGTGGTCGTCGATCACGACACCGGCCGGTTGATCTGGGTGGGCAAGGGGCGTTCCAAAGACACGCTGCGCGAGTTCTTCGACGAGCTCGGTGAGAGACGCTGCAACAAGATCCGCCTCGTGTCAGCGGACGCGGCGGAGTTCATCGGCGACGTCGTCTCTGAACGCGCCAAGAACGCGACGTTGTGTACCGATCCGTTCCATTGCGTGAAGTGGGCGACCGAAGCGCTCGACGAAGTCCGCCGCGAGGTGTGGAACGAGGCCCGCCGCTCCGGCCAGCGCGCGCATGCGAAGGAGCTGAAGGGTTGCCGGTTCGCGTTGTGGAAGAACCCTGAGGACCTCACCGACAACCAGAACGCCAAGCTGTCATGGATCGCCCGGTCCAACGCCAAGCTCTACCGGGCTTACCTGCTCAAAGAGCAGTTCCGTCAGGTGTTCCGCCTCAAGGGCAAACGCGGGATCCGACTCCTGCACCAGTGGCTTGCGTGGGCGTGTCGCTGCCGGATCCCCGCGTTCGTGAAGCTCTCACGCAAGATCCGCAAGAACCTCCCCGGCATCGAAGCCGCTCTCAAGTACAAGCTGTCGAACGCGATCGTGGAGTCCACCAACACCAAGCTCCGCGTCCTCGCCCGCATGGCCTACGGGTTCAAAGAGCCCGACCACCTCATCGCCCTCGCACTCCTTGATCGAGGCGGTCACTGTCCTCCGCTGCCCGGTCGAGCAGTCGAAACCAACGCAGCATGACCCACGGAAACGACAAGAGAGCCTGTAAAGCGATCAAGGCGGTGTCGTTGGATCTCGGACCAGCGTTCATCAAGTCGGTGACCACCGACGGTCACGCACCGAACGCGGTGATCTGCGCAGATCCCTTCCACGTGGTGAAACTCGTCGGTGACGCCCTCGACGAAGTCCGACGGGATCTGTGCCAACAGCTCCGCAAGCTGCCAGACCCCCGATACGCGAAGGACTTCAAAGGAGCCCGATGGGCGTTGTTGAAGAACCCCGAAGACCTCACCGAACGCCAAGCCACCCAGCTCGCCGGCCTCAAACGCACCAAGGGTGGCATCTGGCGGGCCTATGAGATGACAAGAACAATTCCGGGCGGTCTTCGCTGGTGACCTCACCCGCGATCAGGCCGCTGTGCTGCTCGACGCTTGGTGTTCCCGGGCGCAACGCTGCCGACTCGCCCCGTTCGTGAAGGCGGCCCGCACGATGCGTCCCCGCCGAGATCTGATCCTCAACGCGATCGAGCACGGCATCAGCAACGGTCGCGTCGAAGGCCTCAACAACAAGGTGCGCTTGATCATCCGTCGCGCCTACGGGTTCCACACAGCTGACGCAGCCCTCGCGCTCGTCATGCTCGGCGCGGGACCCATCAACCTCCAACTCCCACACGAACGAACACCCGTTCCCGCAGCGTGACCTACACCAGGGGCAGGAGAGCCAAAGATCGGTAGCGAGACGAAGTGTTGACATCGGTCAGGCCGCGAGGCTGAACCGTGCTGCTGGTGGTTGTTGGTCGGGCACCGGGTTAGGTGACCACGGTCCGTGAGCGTACTTGCGTTGCAGCTTGACCATGAGGACTGCTCGCACGCCCGCGATGCTCCAGCGGACGCCGATGTCGGTACGACGGTTCATCTCGCGCATGACGCGTTCAAGGACACCGGTGCCGAGTTCTGGGCGGCCCTTGTCGCCGAAGAGGAGCCGGCCGGCGCCGGGGTGGGTGAGGAAGGTGAAGACTTCCTCGCTGGCGCCACGCAGGTGCGCAGCCGCGGCTCTGGCGCCGCAGGCTTCGGCGTCCTCGATGAGGTCCGCGTAGGCGCCCTGGGCGGCGTCGAGGTCGTGGTCTCTGTAGGCGTTGGTGAGCAGCGTGGCGAGCTGGCGGCGAAAGTCGTCGGCAAGGTCGTGGCTGACCCGGTCGGTGTAGCGGGCGGCGCGGTAGACGCCTCGGCTGAGATGCCACAAGCAGCGCTGTACCGGTACCCCGGCGAAGCGTTCAGCGGCCAGGCTCGAGAGCTCTTCTTCACCGTCGACGAGGATCAGACCCGGGCGCAGCGCGGCGAGCAGGTCGCCCATCACGTCCCAGCCCTCGCCGAGGGTGGCGCCGAGCAGGCGGGCTTCGACTGTGACCTTCTTGCCTCGGCGGGACCGGGCGACGAGGCCGATAGCGAGGTGCAGGGCCACACCGCACTTGGTCGGCCCAGCGCGTTCACCGGTGCCGTCCAACAGCAGGATCGGCACCTCGGTGATCTCGGGTGCGACCCGTTCGGGGGCCATCGCGATCACGTCTCGGCGGATCGAACGAGCCGAGACCGTCGGGCCGGCCAGCTCGGCCAACAACCTCGACGCCTTCGCGTAGGCGACCTCGACCGCGAGGGAGGCGGCAAGCTCCGAGAGCCGTTCGGTGCGACGCTGATGGGGCCGCAGACCCAACAGTGCAGCAGCCGGCGCGAAGCGCCGCCCACAACTCTGGCACTCCAGTTGCTGGGAACGAAACGCAACCTTCCCACACGCGGTCATCACCCGGCGGGGCTTCGGCCGGAACCCCCGGCGACGGAACCCGCGCCGGCTGGTGCAGCCGGTGCATGCCCACGGTGCTTCGGACTGCTCGTTGTCAGCCAGCGGCAGACCGAAGGGCCCCACCACGGCGTCGACCAGATCAGCGATCATCGATTCGATCGCGTCCGCGACCAACTGGCCGGGCGCGTTGCGCCCGAACGCCAACGCGGCCTCCTCCAACTCCCCGAGACCGACGACCCGGTCGAGTTCGATCCTCACGCTGCGTGTACGTTCCATCTTCGGCACGGGGCTCCTTCTGCTCTTCGCAGGACGGTTGGAGCCTCGTGCCTACCAGGCCTGAACTACACCGATGTCATCCGATCGCCTCGCTACCGACTCGTCGTCACCCGCCCCCACGCGTCGTAGTCAACGGTTCGTGCCGAGGAGACAGCACCTTTGGTGATCGTCGTGCCGGTCCGACGACCAACGCTGTCATAGACGCTGGTGGTGACCACACCCCACACATCGGTCACCGATACAGGACGGCCCAACAAGTCGACAGTCGTCGTGATCGTGCCGGCCGGATCGGTGAGTGACGTGACGAGCGGGTTCGACCCAACCGCGTCGGAACCAAAGCCCCGCCAGCCTCGACGCTGCAGGCATCGTGCAATGACCACTGAAACCGGGCCAGACCCACCTGGTTGCTTGCACCCGTCGTTCACCTATAGCGCACCTCTACGCGCCAGGTATCCGACCAGAACTCGACCGTGACACCACGATACCGCTCATTTTCAAGGCCGATCCACGTCGAACTGGAAGCTCGCTTTTGCCGAATCCATCCATCTGATCTAAGACGAGCAAATACGGACTCGTAGACCTCGGCATCTCCATCCGTAACAACCACATAGTCGTCCCCATGAGAGCAAACCGGCTCACCTAGCTCATATCGATGAGCCACTTCGGCCACCAGCTGCGCCGACCTACGGAACCCCACGCACACTCCATAGGATCGCTCGACGCAGGAAGCTGCCGCTATTCCTGTGCAGAGCATCAATATGGATATGAGTGTTCGCACGGACCTTACTTGCATGACGACCTGATCGTCGAAAGGCAATTCTTGCCCCCACCACCGGTGTAGTCGAACATGGAACTACGCCGCCTGATCAAGCCGACGAGTGTGAACTCGACATCCTCACGTTTCACGCCACGGATCTTTGTCTGCAACACCCAGGCCTGTGTCGCCAAGTTGTTGCGATAATCAGCCATCGAATCCTGGCTGTAGTCCGTCTCATGGGACTCGGTGACGTACACCGCCGTAGTTACATCGAATGCATAGATGATCATGATGTTCCACATCGCATGACGAAATGCGTTGATCAACCCTGCATCCCAGTCGAACTTGGTTGCCCAAATGTACGTTCGCAGTTCTGCTCCAGCCGCCCCGATCGAGTAGGACCATGCACATCGATAATTCCGCACCCAGTCCGCCCAAGCCCTACAGCGATTCAGATCGCCAATTGGCCCAGTCCCGTTCCTGTCCTCTGTGTTGATGGGGTCTGCGACGTAGCCGTAGTCGTTGTGAACGCCGCCTTCGATGGGGTCGACTTCGAGGAAGCGTCCGAGTGCGATGTGATACTGCCGTGCTCCCATCTCGATGACCGGTTGCAACCCGGTTTCGGTTTCGACCTTCACGTCACCGCCGCCGTGCCATGTGTTGTCGAACGACCCTGGATGCGTGTCGGGGAGGCTCCCGCCAGCGAGCATGCCATCCGCGTCGTAGAACGTCGTCACACCCTGCTTCACCCCGACACTGTTCGAGGTGGCGACGTTGTGGCCTGCCAGGTTCGGATACGTCCACATACCCCCATAGTTGCCTGGGGTGTAACGCAGCACCGCACCACCAGGAAGTGACACGGTGATGTCAGTCACCATGTTCGAGCTGTTCAGCGTGAACGGCCCCGAGTAACGCGCGACCGTGGTCCCGTTCACCTTCCGTTCCACGATGCTGTCAGTCACATCCCTGGCGTAGGCCACCTTGGGCAGCGGGGGCAGGTCGGCGTCGACATCGACAACGGCCCCGTTGGTCGTGTTCGTGACACTCCACAACTCTGCCGGACTCGGAGTCCCGGCACACGCTGCGACAGTGAGTCCGACACCATCACCACCCACAGGTGACGAGTTGAGACACTTCCCCGACGACCCAACAGCCAGACGCCAACCGCGGGGATGCTCACTGAACGTCCAACGCTGGCTGGTGGCACCCGCACTGCAGGTGGATTGCACCACAGTGTTGTCCGGTTGGGCTTGCAGACACTTGTTGGCGTTGCGGAACTTGACCTTCACCTGGTTGCCGCCGCCGTCATCGACGATGTCGACCGCCTGCTGGGAGACCGACGGCGTGTTGCACGTCCATTGCTGGATGACGGTCCCGTCCGCAGGCGACGGTCCCCGCACATCAGCACACTTCCAGTTGCCCCTCGCCCGCAACGCCACATTCGTCTTGCCAGCCACGGGTATCGCCGATGACGCCAGGGCGCGGACGGTGGCGGGTGTGACCGTTGCGCCGGCAGTGTCGTTGAGTGTGAACTGCTTCGATGCCGTGGTCCCGGACGTGCAGGCAAGGAGTTGGAGGTCCACACCGAGGCCGCTACCACCCGAAGGGACATCGACACACTTGCCCGACAGGCGCGACACCAGACGCCACAACCCGGAGCCGGATGCATCGAGTCGGAACTGCTGCACCGCAGCAGTCTGGTCACAGGCACCCTGAACGAGCTTCGTGCCGTCAGCAGTCCCGCCGGCTTGAGGGGCCATGCACTTACCCGAGAGATGCGACACCAGATTGAACCACTGCCCGTCAGCAGCAACCAGCGACCAGACCTGCTGATCCACCGCAGGGTTGTTGCACGACCACTGCTGCAAGATCGCCCCATCCGCAACCGACGGGCCCTCAACATCGACACACAAACTGCTCGCCGTCTTGATCTGCACTGCGGACGCCGAGTTGTTCAGGGCTGCCGCCTTCGTCTCCACGTGACGGTTGGCAGCGTCATACGTCATTGCTTGCCAGCCAAGCACCGTGGTGTTGCCATGGTTGTCATACGCCAGCGTGCCGGTTGCCGTCGATGCGGTGCCGGCAGCGGCGTCGGTGGTCGACACCAGGCGGTCTGCGTGGTCATAGCAGTAGGACTGCACCAACGCCGGACCACCGTTGATTGCGG
>JAKIXW010000001.1:38961-62904 GCA_022708865.1 Acidobacteriota bacterium | reverse complement strand
GCCAGTTGCTTCTTCATGGTCCTCCTTGCAGACGGTCAGATGACTGTACTGCCGATGCCGGCCTTCCCGCGGATGAACGTGCTTCGACACCCAGGGGATTCGGGCCGGGGATCGCCGTATACGGTCCAGCTATGGCTGACGTTTCGGTGATTACCGGTGCTGCGGGCGGGATGGGGTTGGCGACGGCGAAGGTCGTGGGGAGCGAGCATCCGCTGGTGTTGTGTGACATCCGGCAGGACCGCCTCGAGGCGGCCGCGGCGCTCACCGATCTCGGGATCAGCGCCACGGTCGTGAACGCCGATGTCACCGACAGTGCCGCCGTGGAACGCCTTTTCGAGACCGCGGCCGGCCTCGGCAACATCGCGTCGGTGATCCACACGGCGGGCGTCAGTCCCAGCATGGGCGCCGCCGACTACGTCATGAAAACCAATGCGGTGGGCACCGTCAACGTCAACGAGGCGTTCTTCCGAACCGCCGCAGCGGGATCAGCCATCGTCAACGTGGCATCGATGGCGGCGCACATCCTGCCCCAGGAGTTCATGCCGATGGCGCAGTTCCCGGTGGCGCTCGAGGACGCAGACCGCTTCATGGCCGAGATGTCGGCGGTGTGCGAGATGGCTCCCGGGGAGGCCCGCGCCGGGCTCGCCTATGCGATCAGCAAGGGCTTCGTCCGGTGGTACAGCTCGGCTCAGGCCGAGCGGTTCAACACCCGGGGTCTGCGCGTGGTGTCCGTCTCGCCGGGTTCCGTCGACACCGAGATGGGCCGGCTCGAGGAACAGGCCGGCGCTGGCGCACTGGTGGCCGATGCCGCGGTCCCGCGCTGGGGCAAGGCCGAGGAGATGGCCGACCTGCTGGCGTTCTGCGTCAGCGCCAAGGCCGGCTACCTAACCGGCACCGACATCCTCAACGACGGTGGCGTGGTCGCCTCGATCAGGGAACGTGCCCGGATCGCGGCGGCGAAGGGCTAGCGGGCCTCAGCGGTTCAGCGGGCTGTAGAAGACGATCCCGTTGCCCTTGTTGTCGTAGACCACGGCGCGGCGTTCGTGTGCGTCGTCGTACGGGCCCTTGACGATTCCGCCGCCGGCCTCCTCGATGGCCTTGGCGGCGGCGTCGACATCGGCGGTCTTGATCCCGACCACCACCTGGCCGGGGATCGGGTGGTCGACGTCGGTGGCCAGCGCCAGCGTGACCGGACCCCCGTCGAGCGCGGCGAAGTGGGCACCGTCGCGGAACTTCAGTGCCATGCCCAGGGTTTCGCTGTAGAACCCGATCGACTCGTCCAGATTGTCCGTCGACAGGATGATCATCTTCACTTCGAGCCCACTCATCGCGGTCCTTCCCTCTGCTGCGGTGTTTGTCGTATTACACGATGCCAGTCACCGGGCGCGGTCAATAGGGCCGAAGGCCACTACGGTTGAGCGGTGACGATCACCTACGACGACGCCCTGCGCGAGCGGGTCCGGACGCACCTGGCGGGGCATGCGCGCCGCACGGTCACGGATCCGACGAAGCGGCACGCTGCGGTGGCCATCGTGCTGGTCGATTCCGAACTGGACGAGGACCGCATCGATCCGGCGCCGGTGGATGACTGGATCGCCGGCCGCCCGATGGAAGCGGGCCTTGACGGCCGGATGGTCGGGGTGTCCGGCGGCGCCGCATTCCTGCTGTGTCGCAGGGCATCTCGGCTCAGTTCGCATTCGGCGCAGTGGGCGTTGCCGGGTGGGCGGCTGGATCCCGGCGAGACGTCCATCGAGGCGGCCCTGCGGGAGACCACTGAGGAGGTCGGCGCCGAACTGGCACCGGCCGATGTACTCGGACTCCTCGACGACTACCCGACCCGGTCGGGGTATGTCATCACCCCGGTGGTGATCTGGGGCGGCGGGCGGCTCGCGCTGCAGCCGGCCCCCGATGAGGTGGTCGCGGTCTACCGGGTGGGCCTGCACCAGCTGCAGCGTGACGACTCACCACGGTTCATCACGATTCCGGAGAGCCCGCGTTCGGTGGTGCAGATCCCGTTGGGCAACGACCTGATTCACGCGCCGACGGGCGCCGTACTGCTGCAGCTGCGCTGGCTGGCTCTGGAAGGCCGGTCCGATCCGGTCGACGAACTCGAACAGCCGGTGTTCGCCTGGCGATGATCAGCGGGGCAGGGCGCCGCTGCTGAACCCGTCTTCCAGCGCGGTCAGGAACATCTTCCAGAACTCGGGGAAGTGCACGCCGCTGCGGCGCGGCAACGGGTCGGCGGTGACCCGCTGACCCCAACGGCCCCGGAAACCGGCGGTGCCGTCATCGGACGGCCACCAGACCTGCGCGCTGCGGTCCACGACGAAGTCATAGTGTCGGCCGTCGGCGGACTGCACGCCCTGGGCCGACCTCCAGTTCTCGAGTCCGGTCGTGACACCGTCGATCGCCAGGTCCGCGGGACGCACAGTGGTGCCCGCGCCCGGTGTCGCCGGGGCGGCGTCGGGGGTGGGTGCGTCCGCGCGCGGTGGGCCGGGGTCGGCGCCGAACGGCTTGGTGGCGTGGATGGCGGCCTCGATCAGGCCGGCGAGGAAGCCGAGTGCCAAGGCGTGCAGAATGCCGCCGATCACCGTTTTGACGATGGCGATCAGGGTGGACTCTTGGGAGGTGGTGAGCCCGCCGGACGGTGGCGGTGGTGGCGGGACCGCGCTGGGGGTGTCGAACTTGCCGCAACCGAAGGGCACGGTCGCGTCGTCGTAGGGCGCCGCTTCGTGATCGCCCGCCACGGTGTACATGCTGTGTGAGCCGCGGGCCACGAAGAACCGCGGATGGTCGCCGACGACGTCGGGTTGGACCGTCGTCGTGGTCGATCCCGCGCGCCAGGGCTCCACCTTCATCGCCACCCGGCCGTCGGCGTCGAACGCGTAGGGCCGGTGGACCTCGGCGCCGTCCGTGATCTCGGGTGCGGGCCGAGTGCCGGTGATGCCGAAGAACTTCGGCGTGTAGTTTGCGGCCACCGTGGTGCCGTCGCCCTCGAGCAGCAGGGCGACGCACTGCCAATCGCCGGCATGGCACGCGAGTTCCTTCGCTTCGACGTTCGGGCAACCGTCCTGGCCCACTGACTCCTCGTGCGCTGGATAGAACAGGTAGTAGCACAGCAGCGCGGGATTCTGCACCCTCGCCAGGGTCTGACTCAGGGCCGGCGCCACAACGGTCGCGGCCAGCCGGGTGAGCCGGGCGGTGTCGAAAAGCTCAGTGTGGTACCAGAACCGGCTGTCCTTCAGGCCGCCCTCGTATGCATCGAAGATCACCTTGCGGTCGGCGTACAGGTTGGTGTTGCCGGCCGCGGTGTCGGGTTCGTGGGCCTGCTCGGCATTCTTCCAGCCGCCCAGTTCCAGGAAGCGCTCCCGGGTGGCGTCGGCGACGATGAAGTCCGCGGTCCCGAGGTACTCACCCGGTTCATTCTGGTCCGCCGACAACTTGGTGGCCTTCACCAAAGGTGCTGCGCCCCAGTCAGCCTGGGTAGCGAAAGGGGAATTGGCGCCCCACAGCGCGGCGTTCTCCACGTAGCGTTTGGCGTTCACGGGCATGAATGACTCACCAGGATGCAGGTGCAGGATGGGCTCGAATCGACGGGCCAGATCCTCCACGGCGTTCCCGGTCGACGGCGGTGGTGCGGTGACGGCCGGTTTGCCCTTGATGCTGATGACGATTGCGGCCGAGCGACTTTGACCCGTCCACGACCAGGAGCATGAGGAGGACCCAACGGCGCCCTCCTCGGTCTGCATGGCCAGACTCCGGGCGAACAGTTGGGTCGGGGTCTGCTCGTTGATCTCGGTCAGCCCGGCACCGGGCGTCACCGGATGGGCCTGACCGTCCGCGGGGGCCAAGATGATCGCGCCGACGGCACGGTCGCGTGCCGGGTCGATCGGGGGTGCCGCCGCCGTCAGTGTCGTGTTCGTGTCGATGGTGACGCTGCTGGATCCGAGGGCTCCACGGCCGTTCACCCCACTGGTGTTCACGTCGGTGTACTCGAACACGGACCACGCGCAGCTGTCCTGGATCTGATCGGCGAAATCGATCACCAGGTTGCCGCGGCTGGGGGTGTCCCCCAGGGCCCGGAAGCACGTCAGCCGAGTGTCATTGTCGGAGGTCTGCACCGACGTGACCGGTTCCCAGGTCAGACCGCAGCCGCTGACAACCGGGGTGGCCAGGGTCCCGAAGACCAGCGGACCCCGCAGGTTGGCGACGAACACCAGGACCAGAGCGGACGCGGACGGCTGGATCTGCGCGGTGGTGACCTGGGCGACGTTGTCGATCGAGCTCCCGGTGGTCAGTTTCGTTGCCATGGGTCAGGCCCCTTCACCGCGGAGCATCTGGACGAAGGCCGGATCGCAGTCGAGCGGTGGACTGTGGTTCAGCAGATCCTGGAAGCACCGGTCGTTGGCCAATGCCTGGAACGGGGCGCTGCCCTGCAGATCAATACCGTTGTTACGCAGGGTATCTAGAAGTCCGATCAGCACCGGACGGATTTCGGCGATTCGGCCCTGCGACCACAAGCGGCTGTAGTCGGCCAGCGCTTGGGCGAGCGCTTGCCGGGCTCCCGCGTTGGCAGCCAGCCCCGGTGCCAACACGGTGGTGGGGATGTCCTCGAGCAGTCGGGTGATGCGACCGGAACACTCCGGGTCACGCGCCGCGAGATCGTCGAGCACCTTGCGGAAGTCACGTCCCCATTGCACCCAGCAGTCCGTGACGCCGGCCTTCACGATCCGGTCGGTGAAGTCGCCATTGACCCGGTGCAGATTCGGCCGCCAGATCTTGACGTCGTCGATCAGACCTTCGAATCCGAGCGAACTGTTCCGTTCGTTGCCGATCGTCATCGCGGGCACGGTTGGGACCGGATGCAGGGCGCGGTCCTCCCAGACACCGGCGACCGAGCCATTGAGGTTGAGCTGCACGCGCGAGATTCCGTCGTGCGCAACGCTGGCCGTGGTCCACTCGCGTGGATCGATATCGGCTTCGGCGAACCGGACGTGGAACCGCTGGAAGCCTGACGGGGCCCGGAAACCGAAGTCGATGGTGTCCCCGTTGAACAGGGCGCCGAAGAAGGCGTGTTCGCCGGTGAACAACCGCCCGCCGGCACCGTCCTTCTCGGCCCTGAACGTCACCTCTGCGCGGAAGGCGCCCAGGTGGTCCCAACCGCGGGTCGGCGTCACCCGGATCGCCTTTTGGCGGAAGAATCGGACTGCCCCGGAACCGACGGTGGCGCCGTCCAGCAGGAAGTCGGTTGCGTCGAGGCCGACGGCCACGCCGGGGGCCCCGCGACCGGGGGAGTGATCGAAAATGACCCCCGGTGTGCCGCTGTATGTGTGGTGCAGTATCAGTTCCCACGGTTCGAACACGTCGCCCCCAACGCCTTGGCCTCGCATCGATCCCGACCCGCACCGATTATCACCCAACCGCAGCTGACGTACAGCCTTTCCGCAGCGAAGAGTTCGGCCGTGAACAATCCGCGCCGGCCCTGGTGGCTGGATCCGGGCGGGTCGAATGCTTCGCCGGCGATCTCGGGTTTCAGGAAGAAACAGTGGGTTCGATTGCCGCCCAACGGCATTCTTCGAGGAACTCGGCATCGGGTTCGACGTTCGCCCAGTAGCCGTCTTGGTAGTGGTCTCTTTCGGGGTCGAGGGAAGCGAGGACGTCGGGGTCGAGGTTGAACAGGTAGTCGTCGAAGGTCTGGCCGGTGGTGTCGTGGGCGTCGGGGTCAAAGATGTCGTCGTAGTGCGCCGATAGATCGTCGGGGTCGTGTCCGTAGGGCAGGTTGTTGTCGTGGATTTCCTGTAGCCGTCGGTAGCTCTCGTCGTCGTGTGGGTCGGGTTCCTCGACCGGACGTGGCGGTATCACTGGTTGGACCGGATCGGGTTCCGGTGGTGCGAGTAGGTCGTAGGGGTGGTGCAGGGGGTTGACCCGCGGTTGACCGTGTTCGAGGTTCGGGGGTGGCTTCCATTCGACGCGGCCGTGTTCGCCCAAGCGGGTGTCCCAGTCGAATTCGGTGCACATCCGGTTGTCGCAGCCGCAAGCCAGGGTGAGGTCGTCGACATCAGTAGGTACGCCGCCGCCCCAGCCCTGGCCCATGTGATGGGCCTGGCATCGGTAACCGGAGGCGGTGCAGCCTGGCTTGGTGCAGCCGATGTCCCGCGCATGTAGCACGATTCGCTGATCGGCCGAGGCCGTACGTTTTGACCGCCCCAGGTGCAGGGCGCGACCGTGATCGCCGAAAATCGCCAGGTAGTGGTACGACTCGGCGGCGTTGCGGATCAGATCCCGCATTGACATCCGCGACCCACCTCCGGTCACGGCCCACCCGGCACCAGCCTCGAGTTCGGCCAAGGTGGTCGACACGATCACCGTCACCGGTAGGCCGTTCAGTTCGCCGAGGCTTTTGGTGGACAACACGATCCGCGCCGTCGCGAGGAACGCGTCGTGGCAACGCTGCGCCGGGGACCGCCCGTCGTTGTCGATCTGCTCCTGGCTGGGCCGACCGAGGACGCACGGTTGGGGGTCATCCGGGTTGCACATCCCGGGGGCGGCCAGTTTGGCCAGGATCGGTTCGAACATCGCCCGTGCTTCTGGTGTCAACGTCCCAGTGATGCTGCTCAACCCGTCGGCCTGCTGACGGCCGATCGTGATCCCACGTCGACGTGCCCGCTCACCATCGTCGAATTCGCCGTCGGGATGGAGCAATGCCGACATCAGATCCGTGGCCTTGCGGTATTCGGCCGGCCCGAACGCAGCTGCGGTGCGGGCCAGGTCCTTCTCGGCGGCGGCCCGTGTTTGCGCGTCCACGGTGGCGGGCAGATTCTTGAAGAATGTCCGGGTGATCCGGAGGTGTTCGGATCCCACCTGACCTTTGGCCTGCGCGGCCGCAAAATTGGGCAATACCGGCTCCAGCGGTTCCCCGGTGATCGCGGTCCGTGGCCCAAGATCCGCCGCATCCCTGATCCGTCGACCGGCGTCCTCGGCCGAGACCTGCAACCGCGCCGACAGCACCTTGCCCCAGGTCGTGTCGCCCAACTCTCGTGGATTCGCCCGCGACGCCATGCCTTGGATGATCCGATGATCCACCGTTGGTCCTCGTCGGTCGATCACCTCACGACGAGCCAGCACGTCCAGAAGATCTGCTGGCGTGAACCCATCCAACGACGCCGAGGCCAACACATCCAACGCGGCCTCTATCGCATCCAACGCGCCCAGAACACTGTCCCGGCCGGAGAATGCGGGCGGTCTCATGATTCGAACACTAGTTCGACTTACTCGAAAAGGCAAGCCCCTCAGCGCAATTTGTCACAGTTCGATGCGGCTGACGTGGGCGGGTCTGTCTCGGAAACCTCACGATCGGGCGGCTTCTCGGACACGGCGCCTGTCTGCTGGGTGTGAACCGCCACGTCGATGGTCAACTGGATAACGATGACTACGAAGAATTCGGCCGGGAACAAGCCGCGCCGGCTGTTGCTTGCGGGAGCGGCGTCCTTGGCGCTGCTCGGAGTTGCCGCGCCGCTCGCGTTCGCCGAGGCACCGGCATACGACGCCAGCGGCTACGTCGACTCGACGGCCCGCTGCTCCTCGCCCGACACCGCGGTGGTGTTCGGCAGCACGGACTCGTCGCGGGTCGCGATCTGCAAGGACAGCACCGGCGCGTACGAGTACCGCGGTGTCCGCGTACGCGACGGCGCCAAACTGGTTGCGCCCGCGGCACTTACGAGCAAGGGATTCGTCGTCGAGTCCGACGGGGCCACCTACACCGTCAGCCAGGGCGCACTGCAGGTCACCTACGACGGCACCGTGGTGCGCGACGAGAAGATGGTGGACTTCCACGGTTCGGTGCCGGCGTCCTCTGCGTCCGCACCGACGGCCACCGCGACCGCGACGGTCACCGCCACAGCCACCGCGACGCCCACACCGGCGGCCCCGATCAAACCACTGCCGGCCGAGGTCGGCGGGAGCGCGGCGCACGCCAGCTGAGTCTGCTTGGGACTACCCGATCCGGATCAGCTTCTTGTTGACGAACTCGTCGATGCCGAACCGGCCGAGTTCGCGACCGAACCCGGAACGCTTCACCCCGCCGAACGGCAACTCGACCCCGTCGGCGCCGACGACGTTGACGAACACCATGCCGGCGTCGATCCTGTCGGCGACCCGCTGCGCCTGTGCGGCGTCGGTGGTGAACACGTAGGACCCGAGCCCGAACGCGGTGTCATTGGCCAGCTTCACCGCCTCGTCCTCGTTGGCCACCTTGTAGACGGTGGCCACCGGTCCGAACAGTTCCTCCTTGGCCGACGGCAGGTTCGGATCGACGTCGGTCAGCACCCCTGCCGGGAAGAAGGCACCGTTGCGCGCGCCTTCGGAGGTCAGCGTGGCTCCGTCGGCAACCACCTGGTCGACCTGCGCCGCCAGCCGCTGGGCGGCCGCCACTGACGACAGCGGCGCCAGCCCCTCGGCGGCCTCGAGAACTTTCTTGGTGAACTTGTCGAGGAATTCGTCGTACACGTCGGCGGCCACGATGAATCGTTTGGCCGCGTTGCAGGCCTGCCCGACGTTCTCGAACCGGCCGGCAATGGCGGCCTCCACCGTCTCGTCGAGGTTGTCAGAACTGAGCAGGATGAACGGATCGGATCCGCCGAGTTCGAGCACGACCTTCTTCAGGTTGCGCCCGGCGATCTCGGCCACCGCCGCACCCGCCCGCTCCGAACCGGTCAGCGAAACCCCTTGCACGCGTGGGTCGGCGATGGCGGTGGCGATCTGTTCGTTGGTGGCATACACGTTGACGTAGGCGCCCGCCGGGTAGCCGGCGTCGTCGAAGATCTGCTGGATGGCCGCGGCCGACTCCGGGCACTGCGGCGCGTGCTTGAGGATGATGGTGTTGCCCAACGTCAGGTTGGGACCGGCGAACCGGGCCACCTGGTAGTAGGGGTAGTTCCACGGCATGATGCCCAGCAGCACACCCACAGGGCCCCGCTTGATCACGGCGCTGCCGTCGCCGTCGAGCAGCGTGATGGGTTCGTCGGCCAGGAACTTCTCGGCGTTGTCGGCGTAGTACTCGTAGATCGCGGCACTGAACTCGACCTCACCGACGGCCTGGTCGAGCGCCTTGCCCATCTCCCGCTGGATGATGGCGGCGAGTTCGTCCTTGCGTTCGTTGTGCAATGCGGCGACCTTACGGATCAGTTCCACCCGATCGGCCAGCGTCGATTTCTTGGACCAATCCCGGTAGGCCGTGGCGGCAGTCGCCAGGGCCTGCTCGATCTGACCGTCGGTAGCGGTCGGGTACTCCTTGACCACGTCACCGGTTGCGGGATCGACCACTGCGTACAGACTCATTTGCTCGTCTTCCTTCTCTTTCTCATGTCTCGCCCCCACGATGACAACATTTTCACTCAGGTACCGCAGAACGTCCGGTAATCCCCGAACTCGCCCGGCGCGGGCTGGGCGTAACGCTCCAGCCCGGCGCGTTCGGTGTACGGCTCGGCGACCGCGTCGAGCAAGGAGTTCAGGGGTTCGAGTTGCCCGCTGCCGGCGGCCGCCAGTGCCTCCTCGACCAGATGGTTGCGCGGGATGTAGACGGGATTGACCCGATCCATTGCGTCGCCGTCGGGGCCCAGCGCACGCCAGCGCGCCAGCCAGGAATCGAAACCGGCGAGGTCGATAAAAAGCCCACGGGCGGGTTCGGCATCCCCCCGCGCGGCATGCGCCAGCGCGCGGAAGAACGACGTCCAATCCACCCGACTCTGCTCCAGCAGCTCCAGCAGATCCTCCACCAACTCGGGTGAAACCTGTTCGGCCAGGCCGAGTTTGACCTGAATTCCGGTGGACCACGCATCGCTGTAACCGGTCCGGAACGTCGCCAGGGCGGCGAGCGCGAGTTCGATGGCCCGATCGGTGTCCGTGTCGATCAGGGGGAGCAGTGTCTCGGCGAAGCGGGCCAGATTCCATTCGGCCGCCGCCGGCTGGTTGCCGTAGGCGTACCGACCGCCGTGATCGATGGAGCTGAACACCGTCGCCGGGTCGAAGGCCTCCATGAAGGCGCACGGCCCGTAGTCGATGGTCTCCCCGGAGATGGTCATGTTGTCGGTGTTCATCACGCCGTGCACGAATCCGATCAGCATCCAGCGCGCCACCAGCGCTGCCTGGGCGGCTACCACCAATTCCAGCAGCGCCAGATATGGGTTCACCGCGCCGGCGGCCGCCGGGTGATGCCGGGCAATGGCATGGTCGGCCAGTCTCCGGAGCAACTCGGTGTCGTCCCGCGTGGCGACGTACTGGAAGCTGCCCACCCGCAGGTGGCTGCTCGCCACCCGGGCCAGCACCGCACCGGGCTGCGGCGTGTCCCGGAACACCGGTTTGCCCGTCGCGACCACCGCCAGTGCGCGGGTGGTCGGCACACCCAGGGCGTGCATGGCCTCGCTCACGATGTACTCCCGCAGCATCGGCCCGACCGCGGCCAGCCCGTCGCCGCCGCGGGCGAAGGGGGTGGCCCCGGAACCCTTCAGATGCAGATCCCGCAGCCCCCCGTCGGTGCCCGTCAACTCGCCGAGCAGCAGCGCCCGGCCGTCGCCCAACTGCGGTACGAAGCCACCGAACTGATGCCCGGCGTAGGCCTGCGCCACCGGGGTGGCCGACTCCGGCACCAGGTCGCCCACCAGGAACCGCAGCCCGTCGGGCGTGCGCAGCCAGTCGGGCTGCAGTCCGAGCTCGGCGGCCAGGGTGTCGTTGAGGGCCAGCAGCAGCGGTTCGTCGGCGCCCTCGGCCTTCCAGGGCACCGCCAGTTCGGGGAGCTCGCGGGCGAACCGGCCGCCCAGGTCGACGATCGACGGGGTGCTCATGGAACCAGGCTACGGAGTCTTGCGGATCTCCAGGACGATCGAGCGCACCCGATCCACCGCGGCGCCGGGATCGTCGTGCTCCCACACCCGCACCACGGTCCAGCCGTGTTCGGTCAGCACCTGATCGGTGTCGGCGTCGCGACGGCGGTTGGCGTCGAGTTTCTGCAGCCACCAGTCGCGGTTGTTCTTGGGGAGGGTGCCGTGCTCGGGGCAGGAGTGCCAGAAGCAACCGTCGACGAACACTGCCACCCGTTCGGTGGGGAAGACGATGTCGGCCCGACGGCGCCGGCCGTGCGTGGGGAGCGCGGGCCGGTCGACGAAGAACCGGAGGCCGGCCCGGTGCAGACCCGACCGGATGGCCAGCTCCGGTTTGGTGTCGCGACGTTTGGCTCGGCTCATCCGGCGCCGGATGGTCTCGCTGGCCGCGGGCGGCCTCGTCATTTCACGTCATCTCAGATATGACCGAATGCGGTGTCGTACTCGTGTCCCATCCGGACGACCATGTTGGCGTAGTGGAAGGGATCGCCCGGTTCCGGCGCCGGCGCGCCGGTGACCAGAGTGACCGGGCCGCCGTCATTGCGGAAATCCAGCACGGAGATGCCGACGCCGTCGAACCCGACCTCCGAGGACTGCGACCGCCGCGGGATCTCCCGGACCTTCTCGATCACCCGCACGGTGTCGGCGGGCTGGCGGTGTTTGGTGTACCGCACCGGATATTCGGTCAGCGGGTAGTTGTTGGTGACCGAGGAGACGAAGGAGTCGCTCGCGTTGACCTGGACGAACCCGATGGCCAGGGCGGAGCGGGAGGCGCCGTGGACGCAGAGGTGCGAGGAGTTCAGCTCGTCGTACAGCCGCGGTAGCGCCTTGATGTGTGCGGTCATGCAGGCCTTGGCCTCGAGGGCGATCAGCACGGCGCCGACAGCGCCGACCGCGATGTCGGGCAGCTGATCCAGCGCCGCCGTCTCCTCGGGCGTCAGTTCGATACCGTATTGCGCGGCAAGCCTTTTAAAGCTCGGACCCGATGGTGGGACGGGCGCGGCGGGCCGGGCGATGACGAGGTCGAGGTCCTTGCGGCGGCCGGTCGCGAAATCGGTCATCCGATGGTTGACGCCGAGGACGACCTTCTGTTCGCGGGCATGCTCACGGAGCCGGGCCGAGTGGGTGAGCATGTCGAAGGCGATGCCCCAGCAGCCGACCTTGGAATGCCGGTCGGAGCGGGAGTTGTACTGCCAGGTGTTGCCGAACTTGTCCGGCGGACCGGGACGCTGCAGGAAGCGCGTGAGAATCTGCGGACCGTGCACCGCCTATCCGATCCGCTTCTCGAGGTAGGCCAGCTCGTCGTCCAGTTGCGCGCGGAACCCGGGATGGCGACCGAGGTTGCCCTGCTGCAGTCGCCCGCGGAACCCGGCCAGGGCGCGGTGACTGAGCGGTTCGGCGGTGGCCGGGTCGACGATGTCGAGCAGGTGCCGGTGCGGCTCGTGCCGGGGGAACTCCGAGACGGCCACCCGCAGGATCTTCCCGTCGGCGCCCCAGGCCGCGCCGGGCCAGCGGCCGGCCCGATCCCAGACCTCTTCCTCGGTGACCGGATCGCCGGGTGCGGCCATACGTTCGGCCACCCACTGCGAGACGCCCACGGTGACAGCGTTGCCCACCAGTTTCCACCGCGGCCCATTGCGCCGTTGCCCGTCGGCGAATACATCGGTCCAGTCGCGCGGAAAGCCTTGCAGCTGTTCGGCATCCGTGATCCCTGGCTTGATGAAGCGGCGGCCCTTGCGAGCTCGGGGGAGCCAGATGCCCGGCGGGGAGGGGATGCCGATGGTGGAGCCGCCCTTGAGCGTGGGTACCGCGTCCACGGCCCAGCCGAGACCGCCGCGGCCCTCCGTCCAGTAGAAACCGAACACGTTGTCGGCCAAATCTTTCGGCTCGCGAGGTCCGGCGTCGTCGGCGAACAGCACCGAACGCGGGTCGAATTGGGTGGATGCCAGCAGGATGACGCGGCGGCGGCGCTGCGGAACACCGGTGAAGCGGCTGTCCACGGTGCGGTAGGCCCAGCGGTAGCCGAGGGACTCGATCTCCTGGATCAGATAGTGCATCGCCCGGCCCTTGTCGAGGACGAGCATGTTGGGCACGTTCTCGATGAGCAGCGCCGGCAGGGCCCGCCGGCGCGACGTGAGCCGCAGCGCCTCGAAGACGTGACTGACCAGACCAGAGGCCGAGCCCGCGATGCCCGCGGTGCGCCCGGCCTGCGACAGATCCGTGCACGGGAAGCCGGCCGTCAGAACGTCGAGCCGGGCGGGCAGGGACCGGAGTTCGCGAACATCGGGGTGCAGCTTGGCGTGCGGGAAGCGCGTCCGCAGGACGGCGGTGGCCGGTTCCCACGATTCGCACAGCAGGACGGTGTCGAGCGCGTCGCCGTATGCGTGGGCGAAGCCCTGCTCGATGCCGCCGATCCCGGCGAAGAGCCCCGCAATCCGGAACACCGCGGTGACCTCCTGTTCTCGCCGTTTCCCGAACGGTACCGATGTGCGGGGCAATTCTCGAGTTCCGTGAGTGGGTGGCGCACCCGCAATCTGCTGACCGTCATGGTGGCATCGAGCACCGACAATCCCGGCTGAACTCAGGGCGGGTTCGAAAAGGCGGCGGGTTCTCGCTACCGTGTGGGCTGGAGTACTGCAGTTCAGCCGGGGTTGCGACCGTCGTCAGCGCCCCACCACCCGCCCGGCGCCGTGCGGAATGAGGAACGCCAAGGAGATCTCGTGACCCTCAACACCGTCGCGTACGAGCTGGTTCCGCCGAATCTCGAGCTGGGCCGTGAGCAGGCCATCGACGAGGCGCGCAAGGTGCTGGAGTGCGCTTCCGCGGTCGGCCTCGAAGGGGTTGTCCGGCACGTGATGATGCCCGGGATGATCGAGGAGGACGGCGACCGTCCGGTCGAGATGAAGCCCAAGATGGACGTGCTGGATTTCTGGACGGCCATCAAGCCGGAACTGCCCGGCATCAACGGCCTGTGCACGCAGGTCACGGCGTTCCTGGACGAGGACGCCCTGCGGGCACGCCTGACCGACCTGGGCGATTCCGGGATCGAGGGCATCGCGTTCGTCGGCGTGCCCCGCACCATGGCCGACGGTGAGGGCTCGGGCGTGGCACCCACCGACGCGCTGTCGATCTTCGACACCGCGGTGCCCAACCGCGGGGCCATCCTGATACCGACGCGCGACGGCGAGCAGGGCCGGTTCAACTTCAAGTGCGAGCGCGGGGCCACCTACGGCATGACCCAGCTGCTCTATTCGGATGCGATCGTGGGCTTCCTGACCGACTTCGCCGCCGCCACCGAGCATCGGCCGGAGATCCTGCTGTCCTTCGGCTTCGTGCCGGGCGTCGAAACCCGGCTCGGCCTGATCAACTGGCTGATCCAGGATCCGGGCAACCCGGCGGTGGCCGAGCAGGAATTCGTCGCCACCCTGGCCGCCGCCGACCCGGACCGCCGCCGGCAGCTGACGCTGGATCTGTACAAGCGGGTGATCGACGGCGTCGCCGAGCTGGGCTTCCCGCTGAGCATCCACCTCGAGGCCGCCTACGGCACCAACAAGGCGGCCTTCGATACCTTCGCCGAACTCCTGGCCTATTGGTCCCCCGCCAGGCAGTAGCCAGAAGCGCGGAGACGTACGAATGGGCGAAGGTTCGGCGCAGCAGGTACGTGCCCTACGGGACCGCCTCGACGGGCTGACGCTGCGCGACGCGGCCCGACTGGGCCGCAAGCTGACGGACCGCCGGGCCGACCCGGCCACGCTGGCCGCCCAGTTCGACACCGCTGAAGCACTGGTCGCCGCACGCCGTGCCGCCGTCCCCACCATCACCTACCCCGACCTGCCGGTCACCGCCCACCGCGACGAGCTGGCCAAGGCCATCGCCGAACACCAGGTGGTGGTCGTTGCCGGCGAGACGGGATCCGGCAAGACCACGCAGCTGCCCAAGATCTGCCTGGAACTGGGCCGCGGTATCCGCGGCACCATCGGGCACACCCAGCCCCGCCGGCTGGCCGCCCGGACCGTGGGCCAGCGCATCGCCGACGAACTGCACACCTCGCTGGGCGGCGCGGTCGGTTACACCGTCCGGTTCACGGACCAGGCCAGTGACCGCACCCTGGTCAAGCTGATGACCGACGGCATCCTGCTGGCCGAGATCCAGCGCGACCGCCGGCTGCTGCGCTACGACACCCTGATCCTCGACGAGGCCCATGAGCGCAGCCTCAACATCGACTTCCTGCTCGGCTATCTGCGTGAGCTGCTGCCGCGCCGGCCGGATCTGAAGGTCATCGTCACCTCGGCCACCATCGAACCGCGGCGCTTCGCCGACCACTTCCACGGCGCACCGGTGGTCGAGGTGTCCGGGCGTACCTATCCCGTCGAAATCCGCTACCGCCCTTTGGAAGTGCCCGTCGTTGCCTCGAACACCGACGATCCGGACGACCCCGACCACGAGATCGTCCGGACCGAACTTCGCGACCAGACCGAGGCGATCATCGACGCCGTCGCCGAGCTGGAGGCCGAGCCGCCCGGCGACGTGCTGGTGTTCCTGTCCGGGGAACGAGAGATCCGCGACACCGCCGAGGCACTGCGCAGCATTGGCGACCCGCAGCTGACCGAGGTGCTGCCGCTGTACGCCCGGCTACCCACCGCGGAGCAGCAGAAGATCTTCGCCCCGCACACCGGTCGCCGAATCGTGTTGTCCACCAACGTCGCCGAGACCTCGCTGACGGTGCCGGGTATCCGCTATGTGGTGGATCCGGGCAATGCGCGGGTCTCCCGCTACAGCCGGCGCACCAAGGTGCAACGCCTGCCCATCGAGCCGATATCGCAGGCCTCGGCCGCCCAACGAGCGGGCCGTTCTGGCCGTACGGCACCCGGTGTGTGCATCCGGCTGTACTCCGAGGCCGACTTCGAATCCCGGCCCCGCTTCACGGATCCGGAGATCCTGCGCACCAACCTGGCGGCCGTCATCCTGCAGATGGCAGCCCTCGGGCTCGGTGAGATCGAGCAGTTCCCCTTTCTCGATCCCCCCGACAACCGCAGCATCCGCGACGGCATCCAACTCCTGCAGGAGCTCGGCGCGTTCGACCGCGCGGGCGCCCTGACCGACGTCGGGCGCCGACTGGCGCAACTGCCGGTGGACCCGCGACTGGGCCGGATGATCCTGGCCGCAGACGCCGAAGGTTGTGTGCGCGAGATCCTGGTGCTGGCCGCGGCCCTGTCCATCCCCGATCCGCGGGAACGCCCCACCGACCGGGAGGAGGCCGCGCGCCAGAAACATGCCCGGTTCGCCGACGCCGACTGCTCCTCCGATTTTGAGGCCTACCTGAACCTGTGGGGCTATCTGCGCGAACAACGGAACCAGCTCTCCGGCAATGCCTTTCGCCGGATGTGCCGCGACGAGTTCCTGCACCACCTGCGGATCCGGGAGTGGCAGGATCTGGTGGGCCAGCTGCGCAGCATCGCGCGTGATCTGGGCATCACCGAGCAGGACGAGCCGGCCGACCCCGCCAGGGTGCACGCGGCGCTGACGGCGGGTCTGCTCTCGCACATCGGGCTGCGCGACGGCGACACCCGCGAGTACGCCGGCGCACGCAACGCGAAGTTCGTCCTCGCGCCCGGATCGGTTCTCACCAAACGGCCGCCCCAGTGGATCGTGGTGGCTGACCTGGTCGAAACCAGCCGGCTGTTCGGCCGCATCGCTGCCCGCGTAGAACCGGAGTCCGTCGAACGCGTTGCGGACCATCTGGTGCAACGCGCCTACAGCGAACCGCACTGGGACGCCAGACGCGGTGCGGTGATGGCCTTCGAACGGGTCACCCTCTACGGTCTGCCGTTGATCCCGCGCCGCCGGGTCGGGTACGCCTCGGTCGATCCGGTGGTCGCCCGGGAGTTGTTCATCCGGCATGCGCTGGTCGACGGGGAGTGGCAGACACGACATCACTTCTTCCGTGACAACGCCCGGCTGCGTTCGGAATTGGCCGAGCTGGAGGAGCGGGCCCGGCGCCGGGACCTGCTGGTCACCGATGAGGATGTGTACGCCCTCTACGACGCCCGCGTTCCGGCAGAGGTGTTGTCCGGCAAGCACTTCGACGGGTGGTGGAAGAAGCAGCGGCACCTGACCCCCGAGCTTCTCACGTTCACCCGCGATGAGCTGCTGCGCTCCGAGGACGCCGACGAGCATCCCGACAATTGGCGATCCGGCGACCTGTCGCTGCCACTGTCCTACCGGTTCGAGCCGGGTGCAACCGATGACGGCGTGACCGTGCACGTGCCCGTCGAGGTGCTGGCCCGACTCGGGGGTGACGCGTTCGCCTGGCAGGTGCCGGCCCTGCGCGAGGAACTGGTCACCGCCCTGATCAAGTCACTACCGAAAGACCTGCGGCGCAACTTCGTTCCCGCCCCGGACACCGCGCGGGCGGTCCTCGCGCACATCGACCCCGACAGCGGGCCGCTGCTGGACGCGCTGCAGCGCGAACTGCGCCGGCGCACCGGGGTGCTGGTGCCCGTCGATGCGTTCGATCTCGACAAGCTGCCGGCGCATCTGCGGATGACCTTCGTCGTGGAGAATGCCAACGGCACGGAGGTGGCCCGCGGCAAGGATCTGGACGCGCTGCAACACCGGCTCGCCGGCTCTGCGCGCGCGGCCGTGGCCGATGCGGTTGCCGGTGACCTGCAGCGGATCGGTCTGACCGGCTGGCCCGAGGACCTCGATGAATTGCCGCGCGGCGTTGAGACATCCAGCGGCGGTCACACCGTCCGCGGCTTCCCGGCCTTCACCGACACCGGCACGGCGGTCGACCTGCAGGTCTATCCGACCGTACCCGAGCAGCTGGCCGCCATGACCGCCGGCTCCCGGCGGTTGCTCCGGCTGTCGGTGCCGTCGCCGGCGAAAACCGTTGAACGCCAACTGCAACCGAGATCACGATTGGTGCTCGGGAACAACCCGGACGGCTCACTGGCCGCGCTGGTCGAAGACTGCGCCGACGCGGCCACGGGCGCCCTGGTGCCCGAATTCGCCTGGACCCGAGTGGAGTTCGGAAAACAGTGCGCCCTACTGGCCGAGCGGTTGCCCGCCGCCACGGCCGACCTCGTCCGGCGGTGCGAAGCGGTGCTCGGTGCCCTGCAGCAGGTCGAGGTGGCGCTGCCGGACAACCCGGCGCCCACGCAGGCCGGCGCCGTCGCCGATGTCCGGATCCAACTCGCGGGCCTGTTCCCGAAGGGCTTCGTCACCGCGACCGGCTCGGCCGGGCTGGCCGATCTGACCCGCTACGTCACCGCCATCGAGCGACGGCTGGAGCGACTGCCGCGCGATGTCGCCGGCGACCGGGACCGGATGCACCGGGTCCACACCGTCGAGGACGCCTACGACGATCTGGTGACCGCCCTATCGCCCGCCCGGGCCGCCGCACCGGATGTCCGTGCGATCGCCCGGCAGATCGAAGAGCTGCGCGTGAGTCTGTGGGCCCAGCAGCTCGGCACCGCCGGGCCCGTCAGCGAGCAGCGCATCCACCGCGCCATCGATAAGGTGCTCGCCGGCTGAGTGATTTCGGTGCATACACCGTCGGTCAGCGACGGGAATTGCACCGAAATCACAGGCCGGTGGCGACCCAGGGGTCTCGGTCGGCGGTCGCGGTGTCCAGTACCAGTTCGGCCACCCGGTCCCGGTGCGCTTCGGCAGAGCCCAGCAGGGCCGCGTCGGTGCTGGCGCGCTTGAAATACAGGTGCGCCTGGTGCTCCCAGGTGAACCCGATGCCGCCGAGCACCTGGATCGTGTCGCGGGCGATGCGGCTGAAGGCGGCCGAGGCCACGGCCTGCGCGATGCTGGTGGCAATCGCGGGATCGTCGGTGCCGTCGGCCAGCGCCCACGCCGCGTGATAGGCCGCCGACCGGGCGTGCTCGAGGTCGACCAGCATGTCGGCCAGCTTGTGCTTGACCGCCTGGAACGAACCGATCGGCCGGCCGAACTGCAACCGGGTCTTGGCGTAGTCCACCGCCAGATCGAGCAGGTGCTGGCCGGCGCCCACCTGCTCGGCGGCCAGCAGAGCGGCGCCGACCTGCAGGGCCTGGGTGATCACCGCGTCGGCCTCTTCTGGTCCGGCCACCAATGTGCCTGGCGCGCTTGCCAATTCGACGACGGCCTGCGGCCGGGTCAGATCAAGGGTGCCCAGTTTCGTGCGCGTGACGGCCGGTCCGGTCGTGTCGACGGCATAGAGCCCGAGCCCGCCGGGGCCGGTTGCCGCACAAAGCAGGACGTCGGCGGCACCGCCGTCGACCACCCGGGGCACCGTGCCGGTCAGGGCACCGTCGCCGTCGACGGTCACCGCCACCAGAGCCGGGTCGAACACGCCCGCACGATCCGGCACCGCGAAGGCCGCGGTGCGACGACCTTCCACCAGATCCTCGAGCAGTTCGGCGCGGCCGGCGCCGGAGGCCGCGACCAGCGCCGGGATGGCCAGGTACACCGTGCCGAACATCGGTCCGCAGGCCAGCGCGGCACCGAGTTCCTCGACCGCGATGGCCTGGTCCACCAGGGTGCCGCCGGCCCCGCCGTCGGCCTCGGGCACCGACAGACCGAGCACGCCGAGTTCGGCGCCGAGCCGCCGCCACACGGTGGGGTCGAACGGTGGATCGGACTCCATCACCCGGCGGGCCGCGGCCTCGCCGGCCTGCTCGCTCGCGAATTTGCTGATGGCAGCGCGCAATTGGATCTGCTCGTCGGTGAACAAGAACTCAGCCACGGGGGATCTCCTTCCAGGCCATGGTGTCGGCGCGCAGGTCGCCGGGCAGCCCCAGCACCCGCTCGCCCAGGATGTTTCGCATCACCTCGGATGTGCCGCCCTCGATGGTGTTGGCACGGCTGCGCAGAAAGCGCTGCTGGATCGGGCCACGCCAGTCGGCGTCCTCGGCCGGGTTGTAGGTGTGGTACAGAATCCCTTCGGGCCCAAGGAAGTCCATGCACCATTCGTACATCTGCTGATTGAGTTCGGCGCCCACCATCTTGCCGATGGACCCCTCCGGGCCCGGCCCACCGGTGGTGGCTGTGGCCCGGGAACGCTCCGAGGTCAGTCGCTGGGCCTCGGCGCGCAGCCACAGCTGGGTCAACCGGTCCCGCAGCACCGGGGTGCGCAGATCGGGCCGGGCCGCCCACAGCCCGACGGCTTCGCCGATCGGACCCGCCCCGCGGCGGTTTCCACTGCCGCCCAGGGCGCTGCGCTCGTTCATCAGCGTCGTCATCGCCACCCGCCAGCCGTCGCCGACGGCCCCCAGCCGGTGTGTGTCGGGGATGCGGGCGTCGGTGAAGTAGACCTCGTTGAACTCTGCCTGCCCGGTCATCTGACGCAGGGGTCGCGCCTCCACGCCGGGCCCGTGCATGTCGATGACGAAGTACGTCAGGCCCTTGTGCTTGGGCATGTCCGGGTTGGTGCGTGCCAGCAGCAGGCCCCAGCGGGCGCGGTGCGCCAGGCTGGTCCAGACCTTCTGCCCGTTGATCACCCATTCGTCACCGTCGGCCACCGCGGACGTGGCCAGACCGGCCAGGTCGGATCCGGCGCCGGGTTCGGAGAACAGCTGACACCAGATGTGCTCGGTGGTGGCCAGGGGCCGCAGCCAGGACTTCTTGAGCTCGTCGTCCTGGGCATGCTCCCGGATGGTCGGGGCGGCCATGCCGTAGCCCATCGGGTTGAGGCCCAGCGGCACCGGTCCGCCGGCGCCCTGCAGGATCCGATCGGCCACCGCCTGTAGGCCGCGGGACAGGCCCAGCCCGCCCATGCCTTCGGGGAACTGCACCCAGGACAGGCCCGCGTCGTAGCAGGCGCCCAGGTATTCGGGAATGGGAACGGTGTTCGGGTCGTGCTCGGCCACCACCCGGTGGGCGAGGTCGGCGACCCGATCTGCGTCAGAGGTCATCCCGTCACGATAGGAAATCGACGCCTGTCAATCGCACGTGGGGTATTACGCGGCCCACTCACCAGGTGTCGACGAAGCGCCGCCGCGGTGGCTCGGGGGCCCCTGCGGCGGCCTCCAGCGTCGCGGCGATCACGGCCCGCGTCTCGGCCGGGTCGATGACATCGTCGATCTCGAAGAGCTGGGCGGCGTTGAGCGCCTTGGCATTCGACTGTGCAGCGGCAGTGGCCAGGCGAACCCGCTCCTCGCGTTCATCCGGATCGGCGATGGCCTCGAGCTCCTTGCGCAGCCCCAGCCGGACCGCACCTTCGAGGCCCATCGGCCCCAGGTGCGCACCGGGCCACGCCACCGTCAGCAGCGGCTCGTGCAGGCTGCCGCCCGTCATCGCCTGCGCGCCCAGGCCGTAGCCGCGGCGCAGGATCACCGCCACCAGCGGCACCCGCAGCGCCGCTCCGGCCACCAGCAACCGGGAGGCCCGCCGCACCAGGCCCTGCGCCTCGGCGGCGGGACCGACCATGTACCCGGGACAGTCCACCAGCGAGATCGCCGGCAGGCCGAACGCATCGCACAGCTGCAGGAATCGGGCCGCCTTGTCCGACGCGGCCGCAGTGATGGCGCCGGCCATCACCATGGTGTTGTTGGCGATCACCCCGACGGGGCGGCCGTCGATGCGGGCCAGCGCGGTCACCATCTCCGGGGCGAACCGCTCCCGCAAGAACGTGACCGAGTCGGCGTCGGCCAGGGTCTCGATCACCGGCCGGACCGGATAGGCACGCCGGGCACGCTCGGGAATCATTGTGCGCAAACGGGTTTGATCGTTCTCCGGGCCGGGTGCAGCACCGCCCTGGAAGTAGCCCAGGAGCTTCTTCGTCACGGCGACGGCCTCGGCCTCGTCGGCGGCGACGACGTCGACGACACCGTTGGGTTCCTGCACGGAGATGGGACCGACGTCGTCGGGCGCCACGTCACCCAGCCCGCCGCCGGCGATCATCGCCGGCCCGCCCATCCCGATCGACGTGTCGGCCGTCGCGACGATCAGATCCGAGCAGCCGGCGATGACGGCGTTGCCGGCGAAACACCGGCCCTTGACCACCGCGATCCGCGGGACCACGCCCGAGAGCTTGGCCCACAGCGCGAACGCGCGGACATCCAGGGAGGACACCGTCGGATAGTCGGTGTCGCCGGGCCGCCCGCCGCCGCCCTCGGCGAAGAACACCGTCGGCAGGCGCATCCGCTCGATCAACTCGAACAACCGGTCCTTCTTCAGGTGGCCGAGCGCGCCCTGCGTGCCGGCCAGCACCGTGTAGTCGTACGAGAGGACCGCGCAGGGCTTGCCGTTCACCCGTGCAGTGCCGGCCACCAGACCGTCGGCCGGGGTGCGGGCGATCAGGTCGTCGACGTCGCGGCGGTGCCGCTGCGCGGCGATCGTGAAGCGGCCGTACTCCACGAAGGACTCCGGGTCGACAAGGTCGGCGATGTTCTCGCGCGCGGTCCGGCCACCGGCGTCGTGCCGGCGGGCCACCGCGTCGGGCCGGGCAGCGTCCTCGGTCAGCGCGCGGCGTCGACGCAACTCGGCCAGGTCGGGGTTATCGGGGTCCGGCATGGGCACGACGTTAGCGTCGTACGCTTCGCAGATGTCGACGGTGAGCAAGACCCGTGCCCTGACCGTGGTCACCGAGGCCTACATCGTCGCGATCGGCGCCGCCGCGGTCTGGCTGTGGTGGGGTCCGTCGACCGGCCGGCTCTGGCTCGACACCCTGATCGCGGACGTGATCGCCACCCTGGTGGTCTTCGTCTTCAGCCGGGCGTACCGGAACTCCAGCTTCTACGACGCCTACTGGAGCGTGATCCCGCCACTGATGCTGTTCTACTGGTGGGCCCGCAGCAGTCCCGACGTGGACGTGCTGCGCTGCTGGCTCCTGGCGATCGTCGTGGTCGCGTGGGCGATCCGGCTGACGGGTAACTGGATCTACGGCTTCCCCGGTCTGCACCACGAGGACTGGCGTTACCCGCTCCTGCGTGGACGCGCGGGTCGGTTCGAGTTCGTGGCCGACCTGTTCGCCATTCACCTCATCCCGACACTGCAGGTGTTCCTCGGCATGGTCCCGGCGTACGTTGCGGTCACCCGGCCCGAGGCGGGTATTCGGTGGTTGATGTGGGTGGCTTTCGTCATCGGAATCGCCGCCGTGGCATTGGAATTCGTCGCCGATCTGCAGCTGCACCGGTTCGTCGCGCAGCGCCGTCCGGGTCAGGCGCTCGACACCGGGCTGTGGAGCTGGTCGCGTCATCCGAACTACTTCGGCGAGTGCAGCTTCTGGTTCGCGGTGGCGCTGTTCGGGGTGGCGGCCGCGCCGCGGGATGCCTGGTGGTTGTTCGCCGGCGCGTTGTTGATGCTGACGCTGTTCCTCACGGCCAGCATCCCGATGATGGAGCAGCGCAGCCTGGACCGCCGGCCCGAATACCAGGCCGTCATCGACCGGGTGTCGAAGTTCGTGCCCCGACCACCGCGTGCGACCCGATGAGCCCTCGGGTGGTGATCGCCGGGCTCGGCGACTCCGGGTTGCTGACCGCCATTCGGCTGGCCCGCACCGACATCGAGGTGGTGGGGATCTCGACCAAACCGGCGCTGGTCAGCGGCCAGGAGTTGGGGGTCCGGCTGGCCCGGCCCGCCGACTGGGCGCGCGACTACTGGATCCCGTTCGAGCGATTCCGGGGGCTCGACCGCGTCCGCATCGTGCAGGCGGAGCTCACCGGTCTGGACACCGACGCCCGCACCGTGCTCGTGCGCGCCGCCGACGGCTCGGCCGGCACCGAGCACTACGACGCCCTGGTGATCTCGACCGGTGTCACCAACGGGTTCTGGCGACAGCCGAACCTGCAGTCCGCCAACGAGATCGGCGCGGATCTGCAGGGCGCCCACGACCGCCTGGCCGCGGCCCCATCGATCGCGGTGATCGGCGGGGGAGCGGCCGCGGTCAGCAGTGCGGCCAACCTGGCGGCCGCGTGGCCCGGTAAACGCATCGATCTCTACTTCCCCGGCGAGCGGGCGTTGCCGGGCCACCATCCGCGGGTGTGGGCGACGGTGCGTCGCCGCCTGACCGGCACCGGCGTGGGGTTGCACGCCGGTCATCGCGCGGAACTGCCGGACGGGTTCACCGGCGAGCGGATCA
>JAKIXW010000001.1:35350-38951 GCA_022708865.1 Acidobacteriota bacterium | reverse complement strand
ACCGCCGATCCGGTGCGGTGGAGCACCGGGCAGCCCGAGGTCGCTGCGGGTGCGGTGCTGTGGGCGATCGGGCGGGTCACGCCGAACACCGGCTGGTTGCCGCCGGGGCTGCTCGACGACGACGGATTTGTCCGTGCCACAAGCGAACTCACCGTCCCGGGATATCCGGGCGTGTTCGCGATCGGCGATGTGGCCGCGACGGATCCGTTGCGTAGCTCGGCACGCAACCGAGCCGACGCCTTGCTGGCCCGCAACGTGCGGGCCTGGTTCGACGGCGGTTCGCTACGCAGATACCGGCCGGCCGGACGGCGGTGGGGATCGGTGCTCGGCGTGCAGCCAGACGGCCTGCAGGTCTTCGCTCCCAACGGACGGGCGTTCCGCTTCCCGGCGTGGTCGATCGATCGGGTGCTGCACCCGTGGATCGTCCGACGTGGCATTTACGGCGGGATCCGGGACTAACGTGCCTACCATGCGCCTGCTCCCGGCTGCCGTGCTCGCAGTGCTGTGCGCGGCTTTCGTCGCACCCGAAGCCCACTCGGATCCGGTCCCCTCGGTGTCGGCGGCCGCCGCCGACGTCGGCTTCGTCGACGTTCGCAGCGTGGTGCCCGACGCCGTCATCGACCTGCGGTACGCGGCCGCCAACAACTTCGTGGGCGCGCCGTTGTACCCGCCAGGCGCCCGCTGCCTGGTGCACCAGTCGCTGGCCCCAGGCCTGGCAACAGCGGCGGAAGCGCTTCGCGCACAGGGCCTTCGGTTGGTGTTCTGGGACTGCTATCGGCCGCACAGCGTGCAGGTCCGGATGTTCCAGGTGGTGCCCGACCCGAACTGGGTGGCCCAGCCCGGGTCGTACTCCAAGAGCCATGAGTCCGGTCGCTCGGTGGACGTCACGCTGGCCGGTCCGGCCGGATTGCTGGACATGGGAACCGATTTCGACGACTTCACCGCGCGGGCCAACGCCCTACACGCCGACGGATTGACGGTCACCCAGCAGCGCAACCGGGCGCTGCTGCGGCAGGCCATGGCGGCCGGCGGGCTGCAGGTCTACAGCGGCGAATGGTGGCACTTCGACGGCCCGGGTGCGGGTGATCGCCGGCCGATCATCGACGTGCCGGTGAGCTAGCGACATGCGTGATGCGGACAAGCTGGCGGCGCTGCGGCAGAAGTACGCGGAGGAGCGGGAACGCCGGCTGCGGCCCGACGGCATCGGTCAATACGTCGAGACCGAGGGGGTGTTTGCCGGATTCGCCGACGATCCGTGGTCGGACCCGAGCTTCGAACGTCCCCCGGTCATCGACGACGTCGATGTGGCATTGGTGGGCGCCGGATTCGGTGGGCTGCTCACCGGCGTCCGGTTGCGCGAACTCGGCGTCGACAGCATCCGGCTGATCGACAAGGCCGCCGACGTCGGCGGTACCTGGTACTGGAACCGGTATCCGGGGATCGCCTGCGACGTCGAGTCCTACGTGTATATGCCGCTCCTGGAGGAACTGGATTACATCCCGACCGAGCGCTACGCCAAGGGCGCCGAGATCCTGCAGCACTGCCGACGCATTGCCGAGCACTATGATCTCTACCGAGATGCGCTGCTGCACACCGAGGTCCACAAGATCAGGTGGGATGCCAACCTGTCCCGCTGGTTGATTTCCACCGACCGGGGCGACTGCATCCGGGCCCGCTTCGTGTCGCTGGCCAACGGCTACATCCACAAGCCGAAGCTGCCGGGTATCCCGGGTATCGGCGAGTTCGCCGGAATGACGTTCCACACCAGCCGCTGGGACTACGACTACACGGGCGAGCATCTCGAACACCTGGCCGACAAACGCGTCGGCATCATCGGCACGGGTGCCACCGCCATCCAGTGCGTGCCGCACCTGGCCGCGGCCGCCGGTCAGCTCTATGTCTTCCAGCGCACCCCATCCACGGTCGATGTCCGCGGTAACCAGCCGACCGACCAGGACTGGGCGGCAGGTGTCGAATCCGGTTGGCAGCAGAGGCGAATCGAGAACTTCCAGATCCTGACCGCCGGCGGTCAGGCGGACGAGGATCTGGTGGCCGACGCGTGGACCAGCATCACCCGCAAGCTGCCGGTGATGGCCGGACCGCAGGATGCTGAGCTCGCCGACTTCGCGAAGATGGACGAGATCCGTTCCCGCATCGACGATCTGGTGACAGACCGCGCGACGGCCGAGGCGCTCAAACCGTGGTATGGGTACTTCTGCAAGCGGCCGTGCTTTCACGATGCCTATCTGCAGACGTTCAACCGCGACAACGTGACGCTGGTCGATACCCGCGGTCTCGGAGTCCAGCGCGTCGAACCCACCGGTGTCGTCGTCGACGATGTGTTGTACGAACTGGACTGCCTGATCCTTGCCACCGGTTTCGAGGTGGGCACCGAATACCGCAGACGAACCGGCTTCGAGGTGGTGGGCCGGGAAGGAATCACGTTGACCGACAACTGGTCCGACGGGGTGCGCACCTTCCAGGGGTTGACGGTGCGGGGGTTCCCGAACTGCTTCATCGAGAGCATTGCGCAGGCCGGGTTCACCGTCAACTTCCCCTACCTCCTGGACATCCAGGCCCGGCAGGTGGCCTGGATCGTCGCGCAGGCCCTCGACCGGGACCTGCCCGAGGTGGAGCCGACCGCCGCCGCCGAGGACGCCTGGGTCCGCGAGGTTGTCCGCCGCTCGGAGGGCACCGCCGATCGGGCCCGCAGCTGTACACCGGGTTACTACAACCGCGAAGGCCAGGCCAATGCCGTCACCCGGCAGGGCAGCTTCTTCTTCGGCACGCCAACCGAGTACGCCGAGATCCTCCAAACCTGGCGCAGCCGAGGTGATTTCGAAGGGCTTCTGGGTTGAGGCGACGGCGCTACCTGACGGGCCGAATTCGGGCGGTGGCCCATCGGCACCGGCCGCGGGTGGCGATCGTCGGGGCTGGGTTCGGCGGGATGGCCGCCGCGGTGGCATTGCGCCGCAGCGGTATCGATGATCTGGCCGTCATCGAGGCGGGTGACGGGGTGGGGGGTACCTGGCGGCGCAATACCTATCCGGGTGCGGCGTGCGACATCCAGTCCCACTTGTACTCGTTCTCGTTCGCGCAGAACAGATCCTGGAGCCGGCCCTACGCGCGACAGCCGGAGATCCTGGCCTATCTGGAGGCGGTCGCCGATGCGATGGACCTGCGCCGGCATCTGATGCTCGGCACCCGGCTACGGGAAGCGCGGTGGAACGCCGAGACTGCCGAATGGGATCTGCTGCTGGACCGTGCTGGAACGACGACGCCGACGACGGTGGATGTCCTGGTCAGCGCCGTCGGTCTGTTCGGGGCGCCCAAGCTGCCCGACATCGCGGGCCTGGCCGACTTCGGCGGCCCGATCATGCATACCGCGCAATGGGATTCGTCGGTGCAGCTACGTGGTCGCAAGGTCGCCGTCATCGGTACCGGAGCCAGCGCGGTGCAGGTGGTTCCCGAGCTGGCCAAGATCGCCGGATCCGTCACCGTGTTCCAGCGCACCCCACCATGGATGGTGCCCAAGGATGACCGGCCCTACAGCGCAGCCGAATTGGCACGGTTCCGGCGGAACCCGCTGGCGGTCCGGCGG
>JAKIXW010000001.1:373-35340 GCA_022708865.1 Acidobacteriota bacterium | reverse complement strand
TCTGGAAGTTCCAGCACGACTTCACCGCCAATCGCGGAGACGATCCCATGATGGAGACGCGCACCCGAGTCGCGTCCGGCTTCCTGGACCGCACGGTGGCCGACGAAGAGTTGCGCCGCGTGCTCACCCCGGACTATCCGTTCCGGTGCAAACGGGTTCTGCTCGGCGACGATTACTACCGTGCGCTGCAACGCGACAACGTCCGCCTGGTCAGCGAGCCCATCGCCACGGTGTCGGAGGGCAGCGTGACCACCACCTCCGGCACGGTGGTCGATGCCGAAGTGATCGTGCTGGCAACGGGATTCGAGACCGCGGAGTACCTGGCCGGTATCGAGGTCATCGGCACGGGCGGGCGCCGGCTGCACGAAGTCTGGGGCGACGACCCGAGTGCCTACCTCGGTGCGGCGGTCAGCGGGTTCCCGAACTTCTTCATGCTCTACGGGCCCAACACGAACCAGGGCGGCAACTCGATCGTCTACATCCTCGAGGCCGGAGCGCGGCTGGTGGCCGACGCCGTCGGCAGGATCGCCCGGCGCGGCGGGTCGATCGAGGTCCGGCCCGAGGCCGAAGAGCGCTACAACGAACAGCTTTCCGCCGAGCTGGAGAAGACGATCTGGACCCGGTGCGACAGCTATTACCGGTCACCGAGTGGACGCATCGTCACCCAGTGGCCCCACACCGAACTGGACTACGCGAGGCGGACGCGGCGGTTACGCCGCCGGGACTGGATCCGGCGCGATCAGCCGGGCGGCGGTGCCGGGTTGGCCGCCGCGATGCGGCCGAGCTGACCGAGGATCTCGACCGGGTTCATGGGCGCGGGCCCACAGCCCGGCAGGCAGTCGTCGATCTTCTGCCAGGGCTGGCACTCGCTGGTCTTGAACGAGGTGTCGGTCGCGTCGATCTGGACGATCTGCGGTTGCTTGCTCATCGCGTTGTCGACGATCTTGTCGCCGCTGACCCGCTTCCAGTAGCAGACCCCGCCCTGGACGGGGCCGGGCGAGCTGTAGGTTCCGGGGACGATCTGGCTGCCGACCGAGTAGGTGCCGTCCTTGTCAATGCTGACGTTGGCGGGTCCGGGGGCGGGGCCGGGTGCCGGTGGCCCAGGGTCGGCCTGGGCTGTGGTCGCTAGGGCGCCGGTCACCAAACAGCCCGTGAACAGGGCGGTTGTGGCGATACGGATGACGAACGAGGACCTCACGATAGACAGTCTAAGCGATTTTCCGGTTCGGCTGCGGTGACTCGGGTTTTCTCACTGTCCAGGTCGAGCGCGACGACGGTGTGTCCGCGCTGCAGGAGGATCTCCGCGCAGCGCTTGCCGACCTGACCGAAGGCGCCGGTGAGCAGTACGGTGCTCATCGCGCCTCCCTCGCGACGGTCAACCGCCGGGCGCCCCGCACGGCGGCGCTCCGGATCCGGTCAGAGATGAAGACCGAAAACAGCTGTGTGACAACGTCTTCGCGCAACCGGGTCAACCGTGATGTGGCGAACCGCCACTGGCCGTCGGTCTTCTGGTAGGTCTCGTGGTAGTGCCCGTAGCCGACAATCGTCACTCCCGGGGCGAAGCGCACGACGTCCTGCAGCGCCCAGATCCCGGTGGCGGTGGTCGAGGATGTCATCGTGATCTCCGGCGTGTGCACCTGGTGCGCGGTGGGCCGGGACGGGCGGCCGAGGGTCTTGCGGACGAACGCGACGAAGTCGTCGGCGCCGGTGATCACCATTTCGCCCGCGCTCCCGGTGTCGCTGACGAAGTCGTCGGCGAAGATCTCTCGCCACCCGGCCCAGTCCTTGGTGTCGAGCAGGCGACAGTACCGGGCCTTGAGTTGTTTGATCGCCTCGATCTCGGCGAGCATCTCGGATTGTTCGACCATCACCGCGTGAACGTGAAGTTTCAGTGGAAGTTGTAAAACGCTCCACTCAGCGGTCCCTGGGGCATCGTGCGAGTGGAACTCGCAGAGCGCGCTGAGTCGATCCGAAAACTAGCCCTTGCGGCACTTGGCCGCGGATTCGGCCGTCTTGTGGTTGATGACGCAGGCCCCGTGGTGATACACCGCGGAGCCGCCGGGGCCCGCGACGGGGCGTGGGGTGTTGTACTCGGCGAGCGCGGCCTGGTAGGCGACGTGCTTGCGCCAGGCGCGCACGGCGAAGAACGCGATCGCGATGATCCAGGGGACCTCGAACAGCCAGGCCACCAGTGTCCTGGTTGTCGACGGGTTGCCGGCACCGCCCAGGTGCACTGCCAGGTAGGCGCCGAGGAAGTACGGCCCGGCAAGGGCGATCACCAGGATCGCCACGATCAGGAGGCCACCGGCCTGGGACCGGCTCTGGGACGTGCGTCGACGAGTCATTGCGCGGAATCGTAGTTCGCGGACCCGATGAGCTGCACCAGGCGGTCGCCGATGGTGCCGATCCGGCGTTCCGGCAGGGTCTGCAACGGGTGCACCCGGACTGGTACGGCACGCTCGACGCGATCAGCGCCGGCTGGCTTGTTCGTCGGCGACATCAGGCGCGCCGCGGCTCAGGTGATGGGCTCGCTGATTCTGTGCGAGATGCGGGTCGGAGAAGAAGTCGACGTCGACCAGATCGGTCATGGGCGCGAGTGTCCTATCACTGGTAATCGGTTGGGACCAAGAAGCTGTTCCGCCCGGATCTGCATAACCCAGGCCCGAACGATCTGGCGGTGGCCGCCCTGTTCATGCACACGCTGACCATCGGCTGGGTCGAACCGGTCGACATCAGCAACGCGGTGCTGTTCCTGGCCTCGGACGAATCCCGTTACATCACGGGCCTTCCCGTCACCGTCGACGCCGGGAGCGTGCTCGAGCGGCCGGGTTGACGGCCAAGTCGCTACGCCCACACTCTGCGGGCCGCTATCTTCGAAGGCGATGAGCACCCCCTATCCGCCACAGGGTCCACCGCCGGGATATCCGCCGGCGCCGTCGTGTTACCGGCACCCGGACCGCCCGACCTATGTGCAGTGCACCAGGTGCGGACGTCCGGTCTGTCCGGAGTGCATGCGCTCGGCGGCCGTCGGTCACCAATGTGTCGACTGTGTGGCGGCCGCCGCGGCTACCGCGCGCCCAGTGAAGACGGTGCGTACCGGTTCGACCGGGCGGTTCGCGTTCGCCGATGCGCCGGTGACCTACTCGCTGATCGCGATCAACCTCGTCATGTTCGTTCTGCAGATGTCGTCGCGCAGTCTGGAACCCCAACTGGTGTTGTGGCCGCCCGCTGTTGCCACCGGGGAGTACTGGCGGATCTTCTCCTCGGCCTTCCTGCACTACAGCGTCACACACATCCTGTTCAACATGTGGGCGCTGTGGGTGGTCGGTCCGCCGCTGGAAAAGTGGCTGGGCCGCAACCGGTTCGTGGCGCTCTATGTGCTCAGTGCGCTGGGCGGTGGGGTGCTCGCGTACCTCATGTCGCCGTTGAACTCGGCGACGGCGGGCGCCTCCGGCGCGATCTTCGGGCTGTTCGGTGCGACTTTGATCGTCGGCAAGCGGATCAACATGGACACCCGCGGCATCATGGCCGTGATCGTGATCAACCTGGCGTTCACCTTCGTCATCCCGTTGATCAGCTCGCAGAACATCAGCTGGCAGGGCCACATCGGTGGGCTGGTGACCGGCGTTGTGGTGGCCTGGCTCTACGCCTACAAGGAGCGGAACAACTCGCTGCACGTGTGGGCCAGCGTGGGAGTCCTCGCCGTCTTCGCCGGGCTCGTCTGGTGGCGGACGCAGCACATCCTGGCCCTGATCAGCTGACCCACACCGCGCCGGGTGTCAGGCGGGAACCTCGGCGACCATGTCCACCTTTTCGGGGTCGAAGCTCAGAAATCCCTTGAGGGGCAACGTCTCCGGCAGCGGGTCCGGATAGCTCCAGGCGATGTCCTCGACAACGGTGTCCCCGGCGGAGAACGTCCAGTAGGTCGCATAGCCCTTGTAGTTGCAATAGCTGGTGGTGTTGTTCCGGCGCAGCAGATCCATCCGGATCAGGGCGGGGTCGACATAGAGCCGCGGCGCCAGCGCGGTCTCGAAGACGATCATGGTGTCGGTGGTATCGATCAGCGTGACGTTCCCGATGGTCACCCGCAGCCGTCTGGTGGTGGGCCGGCAGTCCACCCGGTGGTACGGGTTGGGTGGGTAGTGCACCAGCTGGCGTCCCTCCTCGAACCAGTTGTCGGCGGCGTCCCACGGCACCCGGACGTAGCCGGGCGCCAGGGGCTCGGGCTCGGCGGGCAGGTCGCCCACGTCGCCGGCGCGGAACGCGTAGCCCAACGGGTGGCCCTTGCGGTGGATCAGCAGGACGTCCTCGGTGTCGATGACGGTCCGGTCGTCGCGGACGGCCTGTACGCGCCTCCGGTGTGGTTCGGCGAAGACCAGATCCGGGGCAATCGGTGTGGAGTACCAGCCGGCCGGATCGGTGGAGAACGGGCCGCGGCCCGCGGTGAGCGTCATGGGGGCAATCGTAGGACGGGCTCTACAAGATCAGACAATTATGAACTATTGTCCGATCTGTGGAACCAGGGCGCGCACCAGGAACCGGTCGACGAATCGGCGCTTTTCCGTGGGCGTCCGGTGTCGCCACGACGGACCGAGCAGGAACAGCGTGGTGGCGTGCAGCCACTCGACCAGCGACCGGTCATCGATGTCGTCGTGCAGCCGTCCGGCCCGGCGCCAGCGCGCCAGCAGCGGCCCGTAGTGCCGGAGCAACACCTCGGCGATGGGTTCAGAGCCCAGCTCCAGCACCGCCGCAAATGCGGAACTGCCGCCGGCGAACAACGCCTGATTCACCGGATCCACCGGCGCTTGATCCACCGAGAACACCGGCACCAGAACCATTTCCGGCAGGCATCGCTCCGGGCTCCCCGGATGACGCAGTCCGGCAACCAGATTCGCCAGGGCGTTGTCGATGCGGCCGAGGATCAGTCCCAGCAGCAGGTCGTCGCGACCGGGGAAGTACCGGTAGAGCGTCGATCGCGACACCCCGGCTTCATCGGACACCTCGGCCATCCGGATCGCGGTGTCGCCCCGGCGCACGATGCAGCGGGCGGCGGCGTCCAGCAGCCGGGTCCGGGCCTCGTCGTCGTCGAGGATGGCCCGATCGTCGCCCCATCGCCGGGTCTGTCGAGCGGTGCGGTCCCGCGCGGACAAGGCCCGGCGACCTTCGACCCCCCGGCTCGGTTGCATGCCCGGATATTAGGCCCCAACACGAATGAGGAAGGGTTCCGATGCCATACAGCGCGGCCGATGAATCGTTCAACCACCAGCTCCCGGTGACCTTCGACCAGGTTCACGAGCCGGACCCGAGCTGGTCGGACCGCTGTTACTTCTTCGCGGCCGCCCCGGACGGCGCGCTACTGCTTGCCAGCGGATACGGCAACAACCCCAACACCGGTATCGGCCTGGGATACGTCAAGGTCAGCACGGCCGACGGCCCGCACTGGGATCTGCTCGCCGGTCGTCCGGTCACCGGCGACGACCGGGGTGAGCTGTCCGCGGGACCGATGCGCTGGACGTGCATCGAGCCACTGAAGAAGTGGCGCCTCGATGTCGAACCCAATGCATCCGGCATCGCCTGGGAGTTGTACTACGAGCCGACCGCGCCGATGTGGGAACTGCTGCCGATGAAGGTCCACGCCGAGAACGGCGAGCAGCTGGCCGACATGTACCACATGAAAGAGCCCGGCCGCTGGACCGGCTGGGTGGAGATCGACGGCGAACGGATCAGCGTCGACGGCTTCCACGGCGGGCGCGACCGGACCTTCGGGGCGCGCGTCGCCGACAAGATCGACTTCTGGTTGTGGCTCGACGCCGGCTTCGAGGACTGCGCCATCGAAGCCTGGATCATCGAATCCGCCAACGGCGCAACCCTGTACGTCGACGGCGGGATCACCCATTACGACGGCACGCTGTCCAAGCGATTCGTCAAGATCGAACACGACGTCGAGTTCGACGGCACCCGCAAGCGACCCGCCCGCGCGGCGCTGGTGTTCACCGACGAGGACGGCAAGACCTATCGGGTGACCGCTGACACCCCGACCCAGGCGGTCAATGCCTACTACGGGCTGCCGATGTCGCACTGCCAGTACGAGGATCTCGGCCCCGGCGTTGCAGGCGGGTACTTCATCCACTTCGGCTGGAACAGTAACGATTCCGCGCAGTTGACCGAGACCGAGGACAAGTCGATGGCGCTGGATCAGCTGATGCGCTTCGAGATGGACGGCCGAACCGGTTGGGGCATCTTCGAACTGCTGATGGGCGGCCAGGGGTACCGGCGGTACCCGAACTGGGCGGCGATGGACATGTCGGCCTTCACCCAGGGCAAGACGCCGACGGAGCGCAGCCTGGAGGCATGGCTGGGCGCGCAGATCCCCGACGCCGACGAGGTGCTGGTGGAAGGACTCGACCGGGTCGACTTCGGCCATTCGGCCGAAATGATGGCGTTTACCGTGGTGGAGTGCCGTGGCGCGGGCAAGATCCGCCGCGAGGTCATTCTGCGGCAACGTCCTGAACCTCCGGCCCTGCTGGAACCCTACGACCTGCCAAGGCAATTCGAGATCCTGCGGACGTTGGCCGGTACCGATGTGCGGGTGCCCCCCGTACTGTGGCTCGAGGAGACCGGCGACGTGCTGGGCCGGCCATTCCTGGTGATGGAACGCGTCGGCGGGGACGTCTTCGAGATGGAGGCGCCCAGCGGCGTGCCCGACGCGACCGTCGTGCGGATGTGTCAGAGCCTCGTCGAACAGATCGCGGCCATCCACGCCGTCGACCTGTCGGCCACCGGACTGCAGACCCTGGACACCGGTGGCCACCTCGACCGGGAGATCGACCACTGGGCCGCCGAGATGCAGCGCGTCAAACGCGGCTCGTTGCCCGCACTCGAACGCCTGCTCACCGAGCTGCGGGCGACCAAACCGCTACCGCACCCGACGGTCACGTTGGTCCACGGTGATGCCAAGCCGGGCAACTTCGCCTTCGTGGACGGCGAGGTCAGCGCCGTATTCGACTGGGAGATGACCACGGTCGGCGATCCGCTGACCGACCTTGGCTGGCTCGAGCTGTTGTGGATGCAACCGGTGGGCATCACCAGCCACCCCGCGGCACTGGGCATCGACGAAATGCTGGCCCACTATGAGAAGGTCAGCGGCATCACCGTGGCGAACCGCCCGTGGTACCGGGCGTTCAACGCGTTCAAGATGGCGGTCATCTGCCTGATCGGCGCGATGCTGTTCGACGAGGGCCACAGCAACGATGAGAAGCTGTTGTTGGCGGCCTACGGCACCGGCCTGCTGACCAAGGTGGGACTGGGCGAGCTCGGCGTCACCGAGGAACTCGACGACGGTCCGGTGCTGCCCCGACAGGCTTTACAAAAGTAGGCCAGACTGTCTCGCTCTGGCGAGGGACTTCTCCCGCGTCGAACTGTCCGGCGACGACCTCGCCTTCCGGGCTGAGCTGCGGCAGTTCCTGGCGGGGGTCGTCACGGATGAGGTGATCGCCCACGCGCACCGTCGCCGGAGACCGGACCAACATCGGGTCGAGTACGTCTTCCGGTTGGCCGGACCCACCGGGGGTCTACGCCGGCACGCTGGAGGTCTTCCGCAACATGATCGGCCAGCACGCGCTCGGCCTCGGTAAGCCGAATTACACTGCGGCTCAATAGCAGTCACGTAGGGACATCGATCAGATCTTGAGCCCGACGGCGTGCCGCAGCTGTGCGAGGAACTGGTCGTCGTCATCGCTGCGAACGATGTAGTGCGACACCGCAACCCGGACTGCGGCCGCCGCCTTGACGGCGCCGTTGGGTCCGCTGACCAGTTTCTCCAGCTGGGACCGCATTAGCGGGATCACCTTCGAGAGCGCCTCGATGGGCACTTCCGGCTCGATGTCGACGATCCGTACTCCTGAATAGGACTGCTGGTAGTCCACGATGAAGCGCAATGCGGCATCGAGTTTGTCGTTACCCCGCAGGCCGACGGTGGCCTTGGTGATGCCAGAGTCGAAGTTCTCGCGTTCGTACACGCCGAACGCCTTCAGCAGATCGTCCTTGGAGGCGAACCAGCGGTACAGTGTGGGCCGCGAGACCCCGGCCTGCAGGGCGACCTCCGACAAACTGAGCTTGGCCTGTCCGCTGCGGCCCAGCACCTCGGCGGTCGCGCGCAGGATCCGATTCCGTGAGGACATCTCCTCCTCGGTCTGCGCGGCCGGCCCACTCATCCAACAAGCTTTACAAACGTATGTTTGTTTGTAAAGACTTTCGGGAAAGTGACCTGCGGCCGCGTCGCCTTGGGCACTGACTGCTTGTCATGGCCGGACCGGGCCGATCGAGTTCGGCGAGCCCGATCTGCTGCACAGCAACTTCGTGCACGGCGTGAAGCGGCTGCCGGCCCACGTCCGCTAGCGGGGGCGGACCGGCACCGGTACGGAAACATCGAGTGTGGGCGATATGCATCCGAATCCAACGCTTTTCATCCATATCCCCCACGTTCGGCGACCCGTACCGGCCCGAGCACGAATCAACGACTCAGGACGCTTGCGCTAGCGGGGGCGGACCAGGACCGACTGCTGGATGGCACCGACGGGGCCGGTCTGGTCGAACAGCGTGCCGAGGGTGACCCCGATACCGTCTGGGCCGTAATTGGTTTCGGCCCGAATACCGGTCCACTCGCCGGTAGGTACTCGGTGCAGGTGCACCGCGAGATCGGTGTTGAGGAACGTGTACTTGCGGATATCGATCTTGCTGCCGAGCCCGTTGGCGCAGTCGGCCACCGTGAAGAGCCGCTGCATAGGGGTCAGGTCCTCCCCGGCCACCAGGCCGACCTTGGGGGCCAGCCAGGATTCACCGGGTCCGGGGACGCCGAGCTCGGTCAGCCAACGCCAGTCGACACTGTGCACATAGTTGGTGGCCCAGTCCCTGGTCATATCCCGGTTGCGCGCCTCGGACAGCGGGCGCATCGGTGCTGCGGGTGCGTGCAGCAGCCCCGCGGTGTCGAGGGTCTGCAATCGCCAGCCGCTGGCCCGGGCCACCGCCCGCGGTCCGTCCGGTCCCCGGGCGAGCATTTCGGTGCTGACGAGCTCGATCTGCTTGCCGGAGCGCTCGATCCGGCTGTTGATCCAGAATGCGCCCTCGGCCGGCACCGGGCCCAGCAGATCGACGACGACGCGCACCAGCCGGGTGTCGTCGCGTTGCGCGCAGCGTTCGAGACCACGCACCAGGAGTGCCGAGACCGGGCCGCCGTGCTGGATCTTGTCCGACCACGTGCTGCGGACCATATCGGTGGCCGAGAACTTCTCGCCCCGTTCGTCATTGGCGTCCAGCAGTTCGTAGTAGTTGGCAGCAGTCATCAGTATTGGTGTACCTCTCGATCCAGGGGGCCGGTGCCGGCGACGTCGACCGTCAGCGTGTCGATGCGGGAGAGCTTGGTGCCGCGCAACCGCTCCGGGTAGGCGTCGGTGCTGCTGAGCAGGAACAGGGTCTTGTTCTCCGGGCCGCCCAGCGCGCAGGCGATCGCGACCCGGCCGCCCGTTTCGACACGGTCGGTGATGGTCCCACCTTCGAGGATCCGGTCGAATCGGTGTGCCAGCGTCAGGGACGTCCACACGCCGCCGCCGACGTCGAGCGCCAGCCCGTCCGGCGGGCCCTCCAAGCCGTCGGCGAACACCCGTCGCCCCGACAACCCGTCCGTGTCGACGGTGAACGCGGTCAGGCGGCGCCCCGTCGACTCGGCCACGATCAGGGTCGACCCGTCCGGCGTGAGCACCATGCCGTTGGGGAACTCGAGATCACCGGCGACCACGGTGGCCGTGTTGTCGGGGTCGATCCGGATGATGACGCCACCCTCGCGGGCCTGGGATCCGACGTAGGCGTGGCCGGCCTCGTCGACCACCATGTCCCCGAGGGCGGCCGGAGCCAGCTCGGACAAGTCGGCGACCAGGGTGACGCGGTCGCCGTCGTAGGCGAGCACCTGCTCGGCCTCGGTGGACACGATCAGCAATGTGCCGTCGGGACGGAAGCCCAGTCCGGAGGGGGCATGACCGGGCAACGGGACCATGGTGGCCGAGCCGCACAGCGTGACGGTGTGCAGGGCCTCGCCGAGCATGTCGGAGAACCACAACATGCCCTCGAACCAGCGCGGTCCCTCGCCGAAACAGAATCCGTCGGACAACGGACTCAGTGAAGTTGCACCTTTACAAATCACGTCGTAAGTGTCACGCTCGCTAGGTGCCAATGTCAACCAGCCTCCGCGCGTCATGAGCATGAAGAAGTACTACGGCCACACACTGTTGTACCTGCACGAGACCATCGAGCTGGGCTCTGGTCGGGGGGAACAGTTCGCGGCCGTGTTCGGCGAGGTTTACCAGCCCATGATGGAAGAGCTCGGCGCCCGGTTGTTCGCGATCTGGGAGACGACGCCCTACAACGGGCGCTGGCCGCAGGTCACCATCATCTGGGAGATCGATGCGTTCGCCGATTATGCCCGCATCGGCCGCGCCCAGGCCGCCGGTGGCAGTCATCACGGGGTGGCCGCGAAGTGGGCGCAGTACCTGTCCGGCCTGGGAGCGACGGGGGAGGGCCGGATCATGTACGCCGGCAAGTACAACAAGACCCTGGCCCAGCTGCGCGAGGCCAACTTCGTTGCCGGACTGGTGATCCAGGAGATCATGCAGACCAAACCGGGCCGCCAGGATGACTACATCCGCGAACTGGAACGGCTCTACGTCCCGTGGTCGGAATCCACCGGCAAACGCTGGCTGGGTTCGTTCATCACCACGTTCCGGTTCAATGAGGTGATCCACTACTGGGCCCTCGACGGCGACTGGGACTGCTTCGACAACCACTACCCGTCCTGGACGGACAGTCCGCCGGCCGAGATCGTCACCTGGATGAGTGTCGCGCCGGCGCTCCGCGATGGCTGGGAGGACTCGATCCTGCAAGCTCTACCGCCCTCACCGCTGCAGGGATAGGGATATGAATCAGACCGTGTTGCAGCACTTCTCGTACGACCCGTTCGATCCGGACGTGATGGCCGATCCGCTGCCGTACTACCGGCGGCTGCGGGACGAACATCCGGTGTACTACCTCGACAAGTGGGACACCTACGCATTGTCGCGGTTCGACGACATCTGGCAGGTGCTCGGGGTCACCGACGGTACATTCGTCGCTTCGGAGGGCACGCTGCCGGCCGCCAATGTGTTCGAGCACCGCAACGACGGGCCGGTGGCTGATCCGCCGTTGCACCCCATGCCTTTCCACGCCAACTTCGACTCACCGATCTACGAGAACGTGCGCCGCTGCACGTCGGCGCAGTTCCGTCCGCGGTCGGCCGCCACGCTGGCCGACCGGATCCGCACCCTGGCCAACGAGCGTCTCGACGAGCTGCTGCCCCGCGGCAGGTTCGACCTGACCCAGGACTACGGCGGCATCGTGGCCGCGTCCCTGGTATGCGAATTCGTTGGCCTCCCGGTCGATCTCGCACCCAACGTGCTCGCCACGGTCAACGCAGGCAGCCTGGCCAAGCCGGGTGAAGGTGTCGAGGTCGCCAACGCGCGTCCGGGCTACCTGTCCTATCTGACTCCGATCGTGCAGCGACGCCGGGCCGAAGGTGCCGACGGTTCGGTCCCGATCGCCGACAGTCTGATCGGGTTCCGGTTGCCCGACGGATCGGAGTTCACCGACATCGAGGCGGCGACGCAGATGCTCGGAGTCTTCATCGGCGGGACCGAGACGGTCCCGAAGGTCACCGCGACCGGGTTGTGGGAACTGGCGCAGCGGCCGGCCCAGTTGGCCGCGGTGCGCGCCGACCTCGACGCCAATGTCCCCGTCGCGCGTGAGGAGATCATCCGATACTGCGCGCCCGCACAGTGGTTCGCCCGAACCGTCCGGCGTCCTTATACGATCCACGACACCACGTTCCGGCCCGGACAACGGATCATCACCCTGCTGGCATCGGCGGCCCGTGATGAACGGGAGTACGACGAACCCGACAATTTCGTCTGGAACCGGCCCATCGAACGGCTACTGTCGTTCGGTCACGGCCAGCACTTCTGCCTCGGGGTCCATGTGGCCCGCCAGGAGATCACCATCATGATCCAGGAGTTCCTCAGGCGGGTCCCGGACTACCGGATCGTCGCCGACCAAGCCTCGCGGCCGCCGTCGAGCTTCCAGTGGGGCTGGAACAACATTCCCGTGGAGGTGTAGGACATGTGGTGCCATCGGCTCGTCGCGCCGTATACCTTCGAACGGATCGACCTCCCCGAGCCGGACCCGGAATCGCTCGCCGAGCGCCAGGTTCTGTTGCGCTTCCTGGCCGCCGGGATCTGCGGCAGCGATCTGCCCGGGTTCAAGGGCACCCAGGGGAAGCTGCCCGGCGACACGGGCCCGTGCGCCGCGGGGATCGACGGATTCCCCATCCACGAGATCGTCGGCGAAGTGCTCGCCAGCCGCCACCCCGACCACGCTGTCGGTGACAAGGTGGTGGGCTGGGCGTCGGGGTTCGACGGCCTGATGGACGTCGTGCGTTCCGTCGGCGACGGCCTGGTGTCCTACGATCCTGCGCTCGGCCCGGAACTGGCGATCGGGCTGCAGCCGTTGGCGTGTGTGCTCTACGCGCTCGAACAGGTCGGCGACCTGACCGGCAAGCGGGTGGCGATCATCGGCCAGGGTTCGATCGGACTGCTGTTCGCCTACGTCGCAAAGGCGTTGGGCGCCAGTCACATCACCGGTGTCGACCCGGTGGACCGGTCGCAGCTGTCGGCGACGTTCGGGGTGGACACCGCCGTCCGGGCGACCAGCGACCGGTGGGTCGGCCGGCTCGAGTACGCCGACAAGGCCGACGTCGTCATCGAAGCCGTCGGGCATCAGGTGGCCACGCTGCAACACGCCGTCGAGGCCGCCGCGTTCGCCGGCACCGTGTTCTACTTCGGGGTGCCCGACGACGATTGCTATCCGATCAGCATGCGAACCATGCTGCGCGGCAACCTGACCCTGAAGTCGGGCGTCACCGCCGATCGCACCCGCGTGCTGCACGCGGCCGACGAATTCGCGCGCGCGCACCCGGATCTGCTGCCGGCCTACATCACGCACACCTTCGGCGTCGACGACGTCCAGGCCGCCTTCGAACTGGCCTGCCGTCCGGTGCCGGGGCGCGTCAAGATCGCGATCACCCGATGAGCGGGCGCAGCCGGCTGCAGGCCGCACTGGCCGAAAAGGACAAGGTGTGGGGCGGCTGGGTGGTGGGACCCACTGTGATCGGCCCGGAGGAATACGCGCGGTGCGGATACGACTACGTCGGATTCGACACGCAACACGGCTATCTCGACGACGCCGACGTCGCCGGCCTGTTGCGCCGCCTCGAGCACGTTCCCATCGCCACCGCCGTGCGGCTGCCGTCCGCGGCACCCGCGCCGATCGGGCGCGTTCTGGACGCCGGTGCCGACGCCGTCATCATCGCGATGGTCGAGACCCCCGACCAGGCGGCCGCCGCCGTTGCCGCAACGCGGTACGCCCCGGCGGGGGTGCGCAGCTTCGGGCCGTTGCGGGCCTCGCTCGGGATCGACCCAGCGGACCTGGAGTCCCGGGCCGGCGTATACGTGATGATCGAGACGGCTGCCGCGCTGCCCGCGGTTGCCGAGATCTGTTCGGTCCCAGGACTTTCCGGTGTCTACGTCGGGCCCGCCGATCTGGCGATATCGCTGGGCCACGTACTCGGCGAGATGACCACTGCGCCCGCCTTGATCGCCGCGATCGACGCGATCGAGCGGGCCGCATCGGCGGCCGGACTGGTCGCCGGCATCCATGCCGGGGACGGCCGCACGGGAAAAGTGATGGCGCAGCGTGGTTTTCGGATGATCACACTGGCCTCGGAATCCCAGGCGCTGCGGCGGGGCGTACAGGAAAATCTGCGCGAAGCCGGCGGCCATGGTGCTGATACGGCGAAGGGCTACAACTGAGGTGACCGCGCTGACCGAGAGCCACTCTCGCGAGGAGATGACGCTGCTGCGCGACGCCGCGCGCGACGCGCTGGCGGCGACCGCGTCGCTCGACGATCTCGCGGTGACGGCCTTCGGCGCACACGACGACGGACTGGCGCTGCGGCCTATCCGGGAGATGACCGGGTCCGACGAGTTCTGCGAGGTCTACTTCGACGGTGCCGTGCGGCCGCCGGACAGTGTGCTGGGTGAGCTGAATCAAGGCTGGGCGGTAGCGAATTCGGGGCAGGCCTCGGAGCGGGCCTACGTCGGTGCCAACGCGGTGATGCTCGATTTGCTGTTCGACGACCTGGTCGAGCTGAAGATCGACGGCCAGTGGCGGTTCCGCCGCGGGCGGTGTCAATTCCTCACCACCACAGGACTTTCCGATTTGCTGCAGGAGAAGTCGGCATGACCGATCGGGTGGTTCTGGTCACCGGCGCGGCACGCGGCCAGGGAGCGGCCATCGTACGGCGCCTGCGGGCCGACGGCGTCAAGGTTGCGGCCGCCGACCTGGTCGGCCCCGAACTGACCGCCACCGTCGATGAACTGTCCGACGACGGCGTGCTCGCGGTGCCACTCGACGTGACCTCCGAAGAGCAGTGGGCCGCCGGTGTAGCGGCGGTGCTGGGCACCTTCGGTGCACTGAGCGCGCTGGTCAACAACGCGGGCGTACTGCACCGCGCGAAGCTGGCCGAGGAGACCGCGGCCGGCTTCGAAAAGCTCTGGCGGGTAAACACATTGGGTCCGTTCCTCGGGATGCAGGCCTGCCTGCCCGCACTACGGGAGGCCGAGGGCGCCTCGATCGTGAACACCTGCAGCACCGGCGCGCTGCGGCCCTTTCCCAACCACGCCGCGTACGGGTCGTCGAAGTGGGCGTTGCGGGGGCTCACCCAGATCGCCGCCGCGGAACTGGCGCCGGCCGGCATCCGGGTGAACGCCGTGCTGCCGGGCGCGGTGGCGACGCCGATGCTCGACGAGCAGACCCAGGCCCGCCTGGCAGCGGCCGCCTCCGCGGGCCGGCTGGGCACACCGACGGAGATCGCCGATGCGGTGGCCTTCCTGATCTCGGATGCCGCGTCCTTCATCACGGGAGCCGAACTCGTCGTCGATGGCGGGCAATCCCTGAAGATCGGATGACCCCGTGGGCCAGGAGCTTTCGATAGCAGCGCGACTCGATCCGGCGCTGCGTCATCTGGCGGGCACCCGCACCGACCTAGCGGCGGAAGCGTTGCCCGCGGTGCGGGCCGGCCTGGACGAGCGGCGCGCGCGGCAGGCCGCGGTGATGGACACGGTCGGGGTAGGCATCACCGACGTCCGGATCGGATCGGTCCCGGTTCGGATCTACCGCGGCGGCACGGGCGTCGGACCCGCGGTGATCTTCTGCCACTCCGGCGGATTTGTCCTGGGCAATCTGGACACCGATCATCGGATGTGTGTCGAACTGGCCCGCGGCGCCGAATGTTCGGTGATCTCGGTGGACTACCGGCTGGCCCCGCAGGAGCCCTACCCGGCGGCGGTCGACGATGTCGGCGCCGTGCTGGAGGCCGTGCTCGACGGCACGGTGGACATCGATCCGGACCGGGTTGCTGTCGCGGGCAGCAGCGCCGGCGCGGCGCTGGCCGCCGGGCTGGCCCAGCAGGCCGCGGACCGGCTGGTGTTCCAGCTGCTGCACCAACCGGTGCTCGACGACCGGCCGTCGCCGTCGAAAGAGGAGTTCGTCGACACTCCGGGCTTCGACGGCCCCGCGGCCGAGCTGATGTGGCAGCACTACCGCGGCGCCGAGTGTCCAGCGGGCGCGGTTCCGGGCGTGCTCGCCGACCTGACGGGATTGCCACCGGCGCTGATCACCTGTTCGGAACTCGACCCACTGCGCGACGAGGCAATCGACTACGCCCTGCGGTTGATGTGGTCCGGCGTCGCGACCGAACTGCATGTCTTCCCCGGCACGTGTCACGGGTTCGACGCCTTCCTGCCCGACTGGGAGGTCAGCATTCGGCTGTATGCCATGCAGGTGGCGGCGCTGCGTCGGGCGTTCGAATCCGGGTGATGTCCGGGAAAATCAAGAAACTGTCCTCGATAGTCGAGAGGATGGTGCGTGGACGCGTCAGAATGTCCGAGGAACTCGAAGGATCTGGAATGTCCTGGAATGTTGAGGTGACTGAATTGAACGTGCGTCTGGGATCGTTCGTGCTGGGCTCGGCCATGGTGGTCGGAGCCCTCTTCGGCGCGGCCGGCGGCGCCTCCGCGGACGCGCCGCCGAATTGCTCGACCGCGGATGTGGCCGGTGTCGCCGCGGGTGTCACCGCGGCCACCTCGGCATATCTGTTCACCCACCCGGACGTCAACGCGTTCATCACCGACCTGAAGGGTGAGTCGCGGGATGAGCAGCGGGCGAAGCTCCAGGCCTACCTGGCCGACAACCCGCAGACCGCCGCCGAGATCCGGGCCATCCGCCAGCCCATGACCGATCTGCGTGCCCGGTGCGGCTTTGCCGCGCCGGACTCAGACCAGTTGGCCTCCTGACGCTCCCGACAGCCGGGGTGCGTACAGCACCTTCGTCCACCGGGTTTCGTCGGCCAGGGCGCGCCGGATGATCTTGCCGCTCGCGGTGCGGGGGAGTTCGCCGGACCACAGCACGATCTGCTCGATCCGCGTCGCCGGGTGTCGCCAGTGCGACCCGGGGCCGGGGTGGCGGCGCAGGCGTTCTCGACGTCGGCCCGGCCGCTGCGGTGGTCCAGCAGGACGATGACGCTGCCGTGCCGTACCACCGCGTGGTAGGCGGCGACAGCTTGGTTCCGCAGCGGCGCCATCACCAGTACCGCATCCTCGGGCGTGACGCCGGAGTGACTGAGCGCGAGCCGAATTCGTGTGACAGCGTCGCTCAGGTCGGCGACAGGTGTCGCCGACCTTCAGCGGCAGGTCGTCGAGCTTGCCGACGTAATTGCTGCCGATGTGGTTTTCACGATCCCCAATGCTCGACCTCTCGTTGCGCCCCGATTTCAGTAGCTTTACAGCTTATGGACGATGTGTCACGCCCCCTGTGGCAGGCTGGGCAGATGACGTCTGTGCTGAATCCCGCCGACCTCTACCACATGGGCGTGGTGGTCCCGGATCTCGATGTGGCCATCGAGCGACTGTCCGCGGTCGGGGGGTACCGCTGGACCAAGACGGTCGAGGCCACCATCCCGGTGATCACCGCCGACGGGCCCGTCGACATCCCGTTCAAGATGGTCTATTCGATCGATGCCCCGCACCTGGAGCTGGTGCAGGAGGTGCCCGGCACCACGTGGACCAGTGCACCGCGCAACGCCGCGCATCACCTCGGTTACTGGACCGACGACGTGCTGGCGACCGGCGCCGCGCTGGAGCAAGCGGGCTACGCGTTCGAGGCCCGCGCCGGTGGTGACGAGGCGCCGATCTTCGCCTACTACCGCGACCCCCTGGGTGTGCGCATCGAGTTGGTGGGCCGCAACGCGTTCGGGGATTGGGCGGCGTTCCTGGCAGCGATGGCCCGCTGACATGACGAGGACCCCGATCCCGGCCACCCCCGAGGAGATCACCGCCGAGTGGCTCTCGACGGTCCTGGCGGCGCCGGTCGCCGAGGTGGCCGTCAGCCCGATCGGCACCGGGCAGACCGGGGCGACCTACCGCGCCGAGGTGACCTACGGCGCCGACGGTGGCGGCGATCTGCCCGCGACGTTCGTCGTCAAGCTGCCCGCCCAGGATCCCGCGGTGCGGGCCAGCGCCTCGTTCGGCTATCAGGCCGAGCATGCGTTCTACACCGAGGTCGCCGGCACCGTGCAGGTTCCCATGCCGCGCTGCTACCACTGCGACATCAACTCGGACGGAACTGATTTCGTGTTGGTGCTCGCGGACATGGCACCGGCTGTCCAGGGTGACCAGATCGCCGGCTGCGGCGCGCCGGAGGCCGAGCTGGCGGCGCGGGCGCTGGCCGGTCTGCACGGCCCCCGCTGGTGCGACCCGGCGTGGCGTGACTTCGCCGGTGCGGCGATGGGCAAGCCGGACCCGGACTCGGCCAAGGGCCTCGGGGGCATCTTCGCCATGGCGGTGGGTCTGACCAAGGACAAACTCGGCCAACGGCTTTCGGCCGAGGATGCAGTAACCCTGGACTCCGTCGCCGAGGTCATGACTCCCTGGCTCCTGCTGGAGCCGGATCGCTACAGCATCCTGCACGGTGACTTCCGGCTGGACAACCTGCTCTTCGATCCCGACCGCACCCGGATCTCGGTGGTGGACTGGCAGACACTGGCGGTCGGGCTGCCTGCGCGGGACCTGGCCTACTTCGTCGCCTCCGGGCTGGACCCACAGCTGCGCGCCGAGATCGAACGTGATCTCGTCGGCAGCTACCACCGGGAGCTACTGGCCCACGGGGTGGAGGACTACGACGAAGAGACCTGCTGGCGCGACTACCGGCTGGGGCTGTTGCAGGTTCCGCTGATCACCGCACTGGCGGTCGCGTTCGTGACGTCCACCGAGCGTGGCGACGACGTCATGGTCGCGATGATCCAGCGCAGCTGCCGGGCGATCCGCGAGCTGGGCTCGCTCGAACTCATCGCGGAGCTATCGGCTCTGCCGTGATCCGGTCCAGCACCACCTGAGCGGTGGGTGGAGGAATGAACTGCAGCACAACGTGATCGGCACCCGCAGCGTGGTGGGCAGCGATCCGGGCGGCCAGTGCGTCGGGCTCGTCGGGCACCACCAGCGCATCGAGGAGCCGGTCGGACGCGGAGTCGAGGTCAGCGCGATCCTCGTCGGAGAACCCGAACCGGCGAAGGTTGTTGCGGTAGTTGGGCATTGCGAGGCAGAAGCCGAGGTACTCCCGCGCGGCGTCGGGCCACGCCGCGGTCAGGGACACCAGCTGTGTCGGCGCGATCCACGGGGCCGCACCGACGGCCGTGCGGGTGGCCGCGGTGTGGGCCACCGGACAGAAGTAGGTGTGTAGCCCGTCGGTGGCCGCGGTGGCCAGTTCGACCATGCGGGGACCCAGAGCGCCCAGGAACCGCGGCGGCAGCGCCCGGCGACCAACCGCCGCATCCATGGCGGTCAGGTAGGCGCGCATGTCCGACAGCGGCCGGTCGTAGCGGCCGCCGCGGGCCTCGGCCAGTTGCCGGTGGCTGGTTCCCAGGCCCAGCAGGAATCGCCCGGGGAACGCCTCGTGCAGCGTGGCGGCCGCGGCGACCGTGGCCTCGGGGTCCCGCGCGTGGATGGTCGCGACGCCCAGTGCGACAGTCAGTTCCGCGGTGCCCTGCAGGTAGAGGGCGGCGCGGACGAACGGATCGACACCACTGAACTCCTGCAGCCAGATGGTCGAGACACCGCCGGCTTCGATGGTGCGGGCGGCGGCCACTGCGTCGAGCGCCGGCAGCCGGTCCAGGAAGCCCGACCACAGTCCGACACCGCGGGGGAGTGGAACGGTCATCTCCCTACTTTACAAAAGTCCGCCAGAGTGTCACGCTGGGGGTCAGTTCACATTTCGCACCCGACATCGAGAGTGGTGGCATGGCCCTGCCGAATAGCGCGGATCGGTCGTTTGCGGACCGGACCCTGGTGATCTCCGGCGGAAGCCGGGGCATCGGTCTGGCCATCGCGCTCGGCGTGGCCCGGCGCGGCGCCAACGTGGTCCTGCTGGCCAAGACGGCCGAACCGCATCCCAAGCTGCCCGGCACCGTGCACACCGCCGCCGCGGAGATCGAGGCGGCGGGCGGCAAGGCGCTCGCCGTGGTCGGAGATGTCCGGCGTGAGGAGGACGTCCAGCGGGCCGTCGACGCCGCGGTGAACCGGTTCGGTGGGGTGGACATCTGCGTGAACAATGCGAGCGCCATCTCCGTCGAACCGACCGAGGACCTGTCGGCCAAGAAGTTCGACCTGATGCAGCAGATCAACATCCGCGGCACGTTCCTGCTGACCAAGGCGTGCGTGCCGTACCTCAGGAAGTCGCCCAACGCGCACGTGCTGACCATCTCGCCGCCGCTGAACATGAATCCGTACTGGCTGGGCGCGCATCCGTCGTACACGCTGTCGAAGTACGGCATGACACTGCTGGCGCTGGGCTGGGCCGAGGAGTACCGCGAGCAGCAGATCTCGTCCAACTGCCTGTGGCCCGAGACCTACATCGCCACCGCAGCCGTCGCCAACTCCGGGCAGGGCGAACAGATGCTCGCGGCCTCGCGCGGTCCGGAGATCATGGCCGACGCCGCCGTCGAGATCTTCTCGCGGCCCGCCGGGGCCGCCACCGCGCAGTGTTTCATCGACAGTGCGGTGCTGTCCGAGGCCGGGGTGAGTGATCTGTCCCGATACGGCGGCGGGCCGGACCCGATCATGGACATTTTCGTCGACCGGCGCTGACAGCGGCAGAGAGGTGAATCGGCATGGCGGCTAGCGCTTTTGTGTCAACACCACGACCACGACGACGGACGACGCACGCCGAGGCGGAAGCCGGTGCGGCGGCCCGGCACCGGCTGGACGTGATCGCCGGATCGGTGCCCGATGTCATCCGCTCGGCCGGCGGGTGGCTGGCCGATCGTGCCCTGGCGGGCTGGGACGTCAACGTGTTCGTGCCCGATGCCGACGATGCCGCGCCCCTGCGGATCCTGGGTGTCACCCCACACCGGCTGGCCGACGCGCCGGCCTATCGCGCGCAGCCGCACCGCCCCACCGCGGTGGCCGTCAGCGCCGACATGCGTGCGCACCTCGCCGACGAGATCACCCGTGGCGTAACGGAGGTGACGGTCTGGGGCCGCGATGTCCCGCCCGATGTGGCCGAGCGGCTGCAGTCGGTCGAGCACGTCCCCAGCGGTGCGGCGCAGGCGTTCAAGCGGCACGCCATGCACGCGGCCGCGCTCGACGATTCGCCGGCCACCGAGGTGTTCCACTCCGGCTCGAGGGGCCGGCCCCGGCTGGCCACCGTGTCGAGCCGGGTCGCCCTTCCGCCCGCGGCGGTATGGGCGCCGCAACGATGAAGTTCTCGATCACCCATCCGATGCACACCCACCCCTACAACCCGGACCTGGTGACCGGCGCGGGGGTGGCGGCCATGGCATCGGCGGCCGAGGCGGCGGGGTTCAGCGGGTTCGGCTTCACCGACCACCCCGCGCCCACGCAGCGCTGGCTCGACGCCGGCGGCCACGACGCGCTGGATCCCTTCGTGGCGATGGGATTCGCCGCGGCGCACACCACCACACTGCGGCTGATCCCCAACATCGTCGTGCTGCCGTACCGGAACCCGTTCGTGGTCGCCAAGTCGGGTGCCACCCTGGATCTGCTGTCGGGTGGACGGTTCACCCTCGCGATCGGTGCTGGATACCTGAAGCGGGAATTCACCGCGCTGGGTGTGGATTTCGACGAACGCGGCGTGCTGCTCGAAGAGGCACTCGACGTCATCCGCACCATCTGGACCACCGATGACGTGACCTACGAGGGCCGGCACTTCAACGCCCAGGGCATCACCGCACATCCGCGGCCGCCCAGCCATCCGCATCCGCCCATCTGGATCGGCGGCAACACTGCGGCGGCCCGGCGCCGGGTCGCCGAGTACGGCGACGGCTGGTGCCCGTTCCCCGCGCAGGGCATGCTCGCCAAGACCGCTCGGACCGATGTGCTGGATTCCAATGGGCAACTGGCGCAGGGCATCGACGATCTGCGCCGCCGTCTGGATGCCGCGGGCCGCGACCCGGCGACGGTCGACATCACTTTCTCGAATCTGACCGGTGGCACGCCGGGCGCGGATTCCTTCGACGCCGACGCGTATCTGGACGGCCTGGAGGAACTGGCGAAGCTCGGGGTCACCTGGACCCAAGTGTCCGTGCCCGGCGACAGCGTCGACGGTGCGCTGGCGGCGCTGGACCAGTTCCGGGTCCAGGTGATCGAGCCGTTCAGTCGCTGAGTGCCGGAATCACCTGGCCGGCAAGCAGTTCTAGTGTGGTGTCCGAAGCGCGGTCGTGGGTGAACAACACCACCTGACCGAAGCCGAGGTCGACGAGGGTCCGCAGTCGCTCCGCGATGGTGCCGGGTGTTCCGATCAGGTCGGTGTCGTGCAGACCGAAACCGGGCCCGCCGAACCGCTTTTCGGCCAGTTCGCGGACCCGTGGCAGGGCAGCGTCGTCCGGCGCGAGCGCCAGTATGGCCTCGACGGACATCAGGATGCTGTCGGGATCTCGGCCGATGTCGGCACAGATGCCGCGGAGTACCGAGATCTTGTGCTCGAGCTGGCCGAGGGCATAGGTCGGCACGTTCCAGACGTCGGCGTACCGGGCCACCAGTGGCAGCGTGAACTTCTCGCCCACCCCGCCGACGACGATCGGCGGTCGCGGATCCTGGACGGCGCCCGGGCTGACCGGGAAGTCGCTGACCCGGTAGTGCGCGCCGTCGTGGTCGATCCGGCCGGTGGCGAAGGCCTGGGTGAGGATCTCGAGGGTCTCGCCGAGGCGCGCGGACCGTTCGGCGCAGTTGCCCCAGTCCAGCCCGGCCTGCCGGTGTTCGGCTTCGATCGATCCGCTGCCCAGACCGAGTTCGAGTCGGCCGCCGGAGATGTGGTCCAGGGTGGTGGCCATCTTGGCGAGCAGGACGGGATGGCGAAACTGGTTGCACAGCACCATGTGTCCGACCCGGAGCCGTTCGGTGTCCGCGAGCAGTGCGGTGGCCAGCGTCCAGGCTTCCAGCGACGGCAGGTCCGGCAGACCGGGCCCGTAGAGATGGTCGTAGAGCCACAGGGAGCCGATTCCGAGTTCCTCGCAGCGACGGGCGCGATGCCGAAGGTCCGGATACTCGAAGCCCATTTGCGGGACATACACCCCGATGTCGAGTGGCATGTCTGCACCCTACAACGCGATTTCGGTGCATTTACCGTCGGTGAGCGACGGCTGATGCACCGAAATCACTCCGGGCGGGCGACGTTGCGCAGGACCGCCAGCAGGTCGAACCCGAGTCCCGGTTGGGTGCAGCGGCCGAGAGCACACGCCCGTAATATCAAGGGCTGCAGTCGGTGCCGGCCTGCGGCCGTCTGACTCAGGCGGCCGCGTTGGCGAGCAGTGGCGGGCAGACCCCGTCGTGATCGGCGGCCAGTTCGAAGTGCCACGCCTCGTTGGCGTAGATCTGGCACAGTCCGAACCGCGGTCCGTTGGCGATCAGCCACTGATCGGCGCCGTCCCCGCCGATGTCGACGGCCTGCCCGGTGACGTGTTTGGACGCCGCCGGCGTCTGGACATATTGGCGCGCGGCGGCGAAGCTGCCGTAGGTCTGGATCGCGTTGTCGAGCAGGCGCTGCTGGAAGTCCGGCGAACGCCAACCCGAATTCACCGTCATGGTGATGCCGTCGGCCGCGGCCCCGGTGGCCGCGTTCTGGATGGCGGTCAACAGCGCAGGTTCCAGCCGGCCGACCGCCGGATCGGTGATGTCGAACGGGGTAAGGACCTGGTTGTCGGCACGAGCGCCGTCATTGTCGGCCTGTGCCACCGGCGTGCCGATCACGGCGACGGCACCGAGGCAGACGGCGGCCAGGGCCTGGCGGAACGAAAACATGGGACGCCAGTCTAGCAACGCTGTTCGGTAACGGTAGTACCGCTTTCGGGGTCAGTCGAACAGATCCGCGTCGACGTACACCCATCGCCCGCCGACCCGGCCGAACCGGCTGCGCTCGTGCAGTACGCCGTGCCGGCCGTCGCGGATATAGGTGGCCCGGAACTCGACGACACCCTCGTCGTCGCCGGGTCCGCCGGCCTCGGTGTCGACGATCTGCAGGCGGCGCCACATCGTGTCGTCGCTGACCTCGACCTGGCGAGGGGTTGTTCCCGGATCCCAGCTGTTCAGCAGGTAGTCGGCGTCGCGCAGCGCGTAGGCACTGAATCGGGAGCGCATGAGTGCCTCGGCCGTCGTGGCCGGTGCACCGTGGTGCAGGGGTTCGCAGCAGTGGTCGTAGGCCGCACCGGATCCACACGGGCAGGGTTGTGCCATGTCGTCGATTGTTACCAGATCAGCGGCCAGCGTCCGCACAAACACGGCCGCCTGGTAATGGGGTTAGAGCTGTTCCCGCAGTTCGCGTTTGAGCACCTTCCCGTAACTGCTCTTGGGCAACTCGTCGATGAAGATGTATCGCTTGGGCCGCTTGAACCGGGCGATGCGCTCGAGCAGGTGGGTATCGAGGGCGGCCGGTTCGGCCGAGCCGACGATGAACGCGACGACGACCTCGCCCCAGTCGGGGTCGGGCGCCCCGACCACACAGGCCTCCTCGACGCCGGGGTGGGTCAGGAGCACCTCTTCGACCTCCCGCGGGTAGATGTTGCTGCCGCCACTGATGACCACATCCTTCGACCGGTCGCGCAGTGTCAGGTAGCCACGGTGGTCGAACGAACCCAGGTCGCCGGTGTGCAGCCAGCCGTTCACCAGAGCGGACGCGGTTGCGTCCGGGTTGTTCCAGTAGCCCGACATGACAACGTCACCGCGGCAGACGATCTCGCCGATCTCGTCGATGTCGGCACGACCGCCGCTGGTGCGCAGCACCGCGACCTCGACGCCCGAGCGGGGATACCCCACCGAACCCAGGACGGCGTCGTCGGCCCCGATGTGGTCCGCCCGGCGGAGGCCGGTGATGGTCATCGGCGCCTCGCCCTGACCGTAGAGCTGGACGAAGATCGGCCCGAACGCGGCCAGCGCGGCCTCGAGGTTCTCGACGTACATCGGTCCACCGCCGTAGATCACGGTGCGCAGATTGCCCGGACACGGCCGGCCAGTCTGGACCAACCGCTGGACCATGGTGGGCGCCAGGAACGCCGCAGTGCCGGGGTGGTGCCCGCAGAGGTCGAGGAACTCCTGTGCGTCGAACGCGCCCGAGGCCGGGATCACCTGCCGTGCCCCGCGCAGCACATAGGGCAGGACGTACATCCCGGAGCCGTGGGACATCGGCGCACCGTGCACCAGGCTGCAGTCGGCGTCCGGATCGTCGAAGTCGGCGAGGTGTGACACGGTCATCGCCATCAGATTGCGGTGCGAGAGCATCGCTCCCTTGGAGCGGCCGGTGGTGCCGCTGGTATAGAACAGCCAAGCCAGTGCATCCGGATCGACGTCGACGGGTTGCCAGGCGTTCGAATCCAGCAGTGCGGCATAGTGATACGACCCGATCGCGGTGAGGGGGAGGTCGATGACCGGCTCGAGGGCGGCACCGATCTTCGCCGACGCGAACACGATCTCGGCTCCCGAATCGGACAGGATGTCGCCCATCTCACGCGGATGCAGCTTGTAGTTCAGCGGGACGAACACGCACTCCGCCGCCCAGATGCCGAACATCAACTCGACGATCTCAGGGCAGTTCTCGGTGGCCACCGCGACCCGGGTACCGGGCCCGTGGGACGCCCGAATGGCCCCGGCCAGTCCGAGCGCCCGGCCGCGCAATTCGGACCAGGTGGACACCTGCTCGGTGCCCAGGTACACCGCGCCCCGATCCGGAAACCGGGTGGCGGCCTGATCCAGCAGGCTGAAAAGACTCATCGGGCAACCCATTCCGACGACAGCGCGAACTCGGACAGGTACTTGGTCGAGCTCCAGCCGCCGTCCACCACGATCGTCTGACCGTTGATGAAGCTGCCACCTTCCGAGCACAGGAACGCGATGGTGCTGGCGATGTCGTCCACCCGGCCCAGGCGCGTGTGCGGCGTCATCTCGGTCTGCATCTTGCGGAATCCGGGATCCTCGAGCCGATGTTCGACCATCGGGGTGACCGTGACCCCGGGCGCCACGGCGTTGCACCGGATGCCCTGCGGTCCATACTGGGCGGCGATGTGGGTGGTCAGAGATGTCAGCCCACCCTTGGCCGCCGAGTAGGCCCCGCCACGCAGACCGCCCACGACGGCGAAGGTCGAGGTGACGTTGATGATGGCCGAGCCCGGCTGCATATGGCCGATCACGTCCCGGGCGAGCCGGAACGGTGCGCGCAGCATGATCCCCAGGAACTGGTCCAGGGTCTCGTCGTCGGTCTCGTGCAACGGCTTGGGGCTGCCGACGCCCGCGTTGTTGATCAGGTAGTCGATGCGACCCCACCGCGACAGCGCCGCCTCGACCACGGTGGCCGGTCCGTCGTCCGCGGTCAGATCCACGGCGACGGTGGCGATGCGTCCAGAATCCCCGACAGCATCGCCGACGGTGGCCTCGAGTTCGGCGAGCCGGGTGGTATCCCGGCCGGCGCCCAGTACCGCCATGCCCTCACCGGCGAGCTTGACCGCGGTGCCCAGGCCGATGCCACTGCTGGCGCCGGTGACGATCGCGACCTTCTGTGCTACTGGCATGCCCGTTCCTCCATCAGCTGTGCGCGGATCAGATGTTTGAGAACCTTGCCGGCGTCGTTCTTGGGCAACACATCCCAGATCGCCACCTCTTCGGGTGCCTTGAACTTCGCCACCCCGCGCCCGGCCAGTAGCCGGCGCAGCTCCTCGACATTCGGAGTGGGGCCGTCGCCGGGAACGATTACGGCACAGGCACGTTCGCCGGTGCGCGGGTCGGGCAGCCCGACCACGGCGATGTCCGCGATGTTCGGCTCGGTGATCAGTAGATCCTCGATCTCCTTCGGGGAGATGTTCTCGCCGTTGCGGATGATCAGGTCCTTGGCGCGGCCGGTCACCACCAGGTAGTGCTCGTCCACCCACGCACCCAGGTCGCCGGTGCGGAAGTACCCGTCGGCATCAAAGGCGTCGGCGTCGTCCTCCGGGTGCAGATAGCCGGCGAGCATCTGTGGACCCCGGGTCCGGATCTCGCCGTCGACGAGCCGGACGTCGGCGATGCCCGGCTGGCCGTCGGTGTCGGCGGCATGATCGGTGTCGCCCGGTCGGGTGGACCCCACGGTGGTGACCGGCACCTCGGTCGACCCGTACACCCGGGTGACCACCGCCTTGTCGAAATGGTCAGTGGCACTGCGGATCAGCGACGGTGGCACCGACGCACCGCCGCAGATGAACACCTTCAGATCGGGCAGGTGGGTGCCGGCTCGTTCGGCAGCTCCGAGCAGGCCGGTCAGGAACGGTGTGGCGCCGGCCATGTGGGTGCAGCGCTGTGCGGTCATCAGCGAAACCGCGTCGTCCGGTTCCCACTGCTCCATGAGTACGGCCGTGGTGCCCAGCAGCAGCGGACACTCGAAGGCATAGAGGGAACCCCCGATGTGCGCGATGGGGGAGGGCACCAGGAACCGGTCGGCCGGCTCGATGTGCCAGTTGTCGCGGAGTTGACCGATGAGTGCGTGCAGCGAGTTATGGCTGTGCAGAACACCTTTGGGCCGGCCGGTGGTTCCCGAGGTGTACATGATCATCCGGACGTCCGCTGGCTCCAGCTCCGGCAGTGCCAGGGTCGCGGCCGGGGCGAACAACGATGTGTACGGGGTGTGCCCCGGCCCGCGGACGACGACGACCTCGGGTGGATCGGGGAGGTCGGCGACCACCCGGGTCAGCATGCCGGCGTAGTCGTGGCCACGGAATTCGCCGGGCACGAAGATGATCCGGGAATCGACGTCGTCGAGGATGAAGCTCAGCTCACGGTCGCGCAGGGAGGGCAGGATCGGGTTGACGGCCATCCCCGCCAGGGTGGCGCCGAGGTAGACCACCGCGGCCTCGTGCCAGTTGGGCAGCATGAAGGAGACGACGCTGCCGACCGGCATCCGGGTCAGCAGCGTCCGGGCGAGCGCGGCGGCCCGCTCCCGCAGGGTCGCGGCGTCGAGCTGGATGTCGCCGTCGATGATCAGTACGCGTTCCGACGCGGCGTCGCGCAGCGCGTCGGCGAGCGTGTCGGGCAGGGGTGCCGTCATCCCTTGATCCGCCGCATCGTCATCGAGTGCCGGTACCGGTTCCCCGGGTGGGTGTTGATGGTGACCTGGGCGATCTCGCCGTCGGAGGTCGTGTAGGTCCGGCGGACCTCGAGTGCGGGCGTACCGGGCGCCACGTTCAGCCGAGCGCCCAGGTCGTCGCGCATGGCGACGGCGGTGATTTCCTGGTGCACCTCGACGACGGTGCGGCCGAACATGTCCTCGATCAACGGAAAGATGGGGCCGTTGTGCCGCTGCAGAATTCGGCCGACGGAGGCGAACGCGCGGTTGATGTAGTACTCGGTGAAGCAGATCGGGTGCGGGGCGCCGTCCACCTGACGGAACCCGCCGACCGCCAGCCACTCCTCGCCGATCGGCAGCCCGGTGCGCTGGTGCAGCGCGGCGTCGATGGTGAGCATCTTGTTGGCGTGGATCACGAACTGGGCGCCGGTGGCGAACGCCATCAGATCGTCGATGGACATCACGTCCTGCGCGTAGGACCCGGGGGTGGTCCGCGGTACCACCAGGGTCCCCGCCCGGGGCCGGGACTCGATTAGATGGTCGTCCCGCAGCCGGCGCAGTGCCTCGCGGACCGTGTACCGGCTGACCGAGAACCGTTCGCACAGTTCGTGTTCGGTAGGCAGCTGCGATCCGACCGGATACACGCCGTCGACGATGTCCTGGCGCAGCTCCCGCGCGACCTGGAGGTAGCGCGGATCGGCACGGTGCTGTTCCTCGGCCGCGGTCATCGGATTACGGCTGGGTGGGGACGAGAGCCAGGATGCTGCCGTCGGCGTCGGCGGACAGGTACAGGGTGCCGTCGGCCGCGGCGGTGATCCCGGCGAACGGCCCCTGCGGGCCGGAGAACGGCGGCATCCCGAGCAGCGGCTTGGGGACGACACCGGGTGGAGCACCCACCGGCAGACTGTCGGCGATGGTCCGGCGGGCACCGGTGGTCAGGTCGACCTCGACGACGGCCTTGAGCCCGGCGTCGACGATGTAGAGCAGCCCGTCGCGGATCAGCAGACCGTGCGGGAGATCCAGATCGCCCACCAGCGTCTCGCGCCGGCCGTTGGTCAGCGTGACGACCCGGCCCCGCTCCGACACCAGCACCGAACCGTCGGGAGCCACCGTCGCGCCGACCGGCACGTCGAGCCCGTCGGCCAGCACCTCGGCGCCACCGGACCGGATGGCCAGCACCCGACCTGTGCCCTGTTCGACGACGATGGGGGTGCGGTCGGCGGCCAGGTCGACGCCGTAGAGCTGATCGAAGCCGTCGGCGAGCACCTCGTGCTCGCTGGTCTGGACCCGGTACCGGGCCACCGCGCCGTTGGCGGTGGTGACCACGAACTCGCCGGGCCCGGCAGCCGCCAGGCCGCGGGTGAAGCCCGGATAGCCCGGGGTGAAGAGCGTCCCGACAACCTGTTTGGTGCCGTCGGCCTGCAGGCAATAGAAGAACGTGCCGTCGGCAATGTAGAGCGCACCGTCGGCACCGACCGCGACGTCCAGCGGCCAGTTGAGGCCGCCGGGCAGCGCCGAGCGGGTGCCGCCGGCACGGAGGATCTCGGTGATCGCGCCGGTGAAGCTCGACACGAACAACCTGCCATCAACGAACGTGCAGTTGTCCAGCCCCGGATCGAGTTGTGTCAGTAAGGTTTTGGTGCCCGTTCGGGGGTCGATGCGCAGAACCTGCCCGCTGAACACCTGGGTGGAGACGATGGTGCCGTCGGAGTCGAATTTGACCGAGTCGGGCACCCCGAGTTCGGTCGCGACCACCTCGGGGGTGGCACCCGGATCATCGACGTTGATGCGCCAGATCTCGTTGGCGTCCATCACCGGGAAGTACAGCAGGCCGTCGGGCCCGAACTCCATGGCGTTCGGCGACGGCACGTTCTCCAGGATCACCCGGGGCGCCGCGCCATCCAGACCGAGCTCCAAAAGCCTTCCGTCGTGCCGGCATTCGCCGATGAACAACCGATTGTTGTGGACGGTGATCCCGTTTGCGGACGGCACATCGTCGCGCAACACCCGGGACACACCGTTCTCCAGGGCGCTCACCCGCCCGTTCATCACCTCGGTGGCGATCAGTGTGCTGCCGAGGAAGGCGACGTCATCGGGAGCGACGATGTCGCTGCCCTTGGAGCTGATGGTGTCGACCGATCCGGTGGCGATGTCCAGGGCGCTGATCTGGCTGCCGGTGACCTGCGCGATGTAGACGCGGCCGTCGGGGCCGGTGCGCAGGCCGTTGGCCCCGAACACCCGACTGGGTGGTGTGCAGCGCTTCAGGGTCCAGTCCGCCGCGGTGCGCGGGGCGCCGGCGGCGACGTAGCGGGACGGCAGGACGGCGGCCTGGAGTGCGGTCACAGGTGGTGACCATAGCAGCCGATTGGTCCAGACAAAAGGTACCGAGAAACTTTGGTCCTCGGCCTTGACGCCACCTCACAACATGTAGAACGATGTTCTCCATCGTGAATATGGCACTCTATTGTCTGGACAATTAATGGGTGAGGGACTCTTGGACCTCACCGGCCGGATCGTCGTCGTCTCCGGCGCCGGTGGTGGTGGCATCGGCACCACCGTGACCGAGCTGGTGGCCCGGTGCGGTGCGACAGTCCTGGCGGTGAGCCGATCCCGGGACAACCTCGACCAGCACGTCGCACCCCTGGCCGGCCCGGGGATGGCCGTGGTGCCCGTGGTTGCCGACGCGGCCACCGACGACGGCATCGCCACCGTGCTGGAGCGGGCCCGGGACACCGACGGACGCCTCTACGGTCTGGTCAACATCGCCGGCGGCGCGGCGCCCGACACCTGGATGCCGGCCACCCGGGTCACCCGGCAGGCCTGGCGCGACCTGTTCACCCAGAACCTGGAGACCATGTTCTTCATGAGCCAGGCGGTGGCCGCCGAGCTGCGCGCCCAGGGGTTGCCCGGATCGATCGTGTCGCTGTCGTCGATCAGCGGGATGAACACCGCGCCGTATCACGTGGCCTACGGCACCGCCAAGGCTGCCGTCGTCGCCGCCACCCGCACCATGGCCGCCGAGCTGGCCGCCGAGGGCATCCGCGTGAACGCCATTGCGCCCGGCGTCACCGAGACGCCCGCGTCGGGCACCTATGTGGACGACGACCCGCAGCGAGACCTGCGGGCCATTGCGATGGGCCGCCGCGGCCGTCCCGCCGAGCAGGCCGGCGCCATCCTGTTCCTGCTGTCGGATCTGTCGAGCTACATCACCGGGCAGACCCTGTTGGTCGACGGCGGTCTGAACCTGCGCTGGACGCATCTGGGTGCGGACAACACCTCACTGTTCCTCGAGGACGACAACTTCCGCACCGCCATCACGAGTTGGGAGGGCACATGACGGAGATCGAACCCGGCACCGCCGGCGTCGAAGAACTGTCAGAGCCGATGGCCATCGGCGTCGACGCCTACATCTCACCGGAATATGCGCGGGCCGAGCGGGATCGGTTGTGGCGCAAGGTCTGGCAGCAGGTCGGCCGGGTCGAGGAGCTGCCCGAGGTGGGCAGTTACCTGACCTACGGCATCCTGGACGACTCGATCATCATCGTACGAACGGGCGCGGACTCCTTCGCGGCGCATCACAACGTCTGCATGCACCGCGGCCGGCGGCTGATCGACACCCCCCCGGGCGCCAAGAACGCACTGGGCCGGGCCCGGAAGTCGTTCGTGTGCGGATTCCACGGCTGGACCTACGGTCTGGACGGCACCTGCACCCACATCCGCGAGCAGGACGACTGGAAGGGCACGCTCACACCGCGCAACACGCACCTGGCGCCGGTGCGGGTGGACACCTGGGGCGGCTGGCTCTTCATCAACATGGACCCGGACTGCGAACCGCTGGCGGACTACCTCTTCCCGGCGGCGAAGATCCTCGATCCGTTCGGTCTGGAGGATATGCGCTACAAGTGGCGCAAGTGGCTCTACTTCGACTGCAACTGGAAGGTCGCCCTCGAGGCGTTCAACGAGACCTACCACGTGTTCACCACCCATCCGGAGTTCAACCAGTTCGGCGAATTCAAGGGCTGGGCCAAGGCGCAGGGCAAGCACTCCAACATCGGCTACGACGCACCAAAAGGTATGGAAGAGACCAAGTCCAAGATCCGGCTCGGTTCCGGCGACCCGCGCATCTCGACCGCCGAGATGCAGGTGTACACCATGGAAGAGACCAACGCGACCACCACCGAGACGCTGGTGAACGCGGCCAAGCGGCTGGTCGACGAACTGCCGGAGGGCACGCCGGCCGATCAGGTGCTAGCGCACTGGCTGACGTCGGCGCGCCGGGACGACGAGGCGCGTGGAGTGATCTGGCCGACGATTCCGGCCGACATCCTGGGTCAGAGCGGCACCGCCTGGCAGATTTTCCCGAACTTCCAGATCGGTCAGGGGCTGACCAGTGCGCTGTGCTACAGCGCCCGGCCCGATCCGAGCTACAACCCGGACAAGTGCATCTTCGAGGTGGGGGTGTTCGAGCGGTACCCCAAAGGCGAAGAGCCGCAGACGGAATGGGAGTACACCCCGCCGGACTCGCCCAACTGGCGATCGGTGCTGCCGCAGGACTTCTCGAACATGGCCGCCGTGCAGCAGGGCATGAAGTCGGCCGGCTTCCCCGGCACACTGCCCAACCCGTACCGGGAACGCAGCACCGTGAACCTGCACCACCAGTTGTCCAAGTACATGGGTACCGGCGAACCCCGCGAGATCTGAGCGATTTCGGTGCATTTCCCGTCGCTCAGCGACGGTGAGCGCACCGAAGTCACCGAGAAGGAGAGCACATGGAGTGTGGGCCCACCGACGTCCCGCAGGACGTCGACATCGACGCTATGCGCGCGAAGTACGCGCTGGAGCGCCGAACGCGACTGCGCACCGACGGTGGGGCGCAATACCTCGAGCTGGACGGCGACCTGGCCGACCTCTACGAGGTGGACCCGTATACGACCGCGGCCGAGCGTGACCCGATCGATGAGGACGTCGAGGTCGTGGTGCTCGGGGGTGGCTTTGCCGGGCTGCTGTCCGGGGCGTACCTGAAAAAGGCTGGGGTACAGGGTGTCCGGGTGATCGACATGGCCGGCGACTTCGGCGGCGTGTGGTACTGGAACCGCTTCCCGGGCATCCAGTGCGACAACGACGCCTACTGCTACGTCCCGATGCTCGAGGAGCTCGACTTCCTGCCGAGCAAGAAGTTCGCCGACGGCGCCGAGATCTTCGGGCACTGCCAGGCGATGGGCAAGCACTTCGGGCTGTACGACGGCGCCATCTTCTCCACCCAGGTCGAGACGATGCGCTGGGATCAGTCGATCAAACGCTGGCGGCTGAGCACCAACCGTGGCGACGACATTCGTGCCCGGTTCGTGGTGATGGCCCAGGGGTCCTACAACAAGCCGAAGCTGCCCGGCATCCCCGGCATCAAGGAGTACCTGGACGCCGGCGGCCATGCCTTCCACTCGGCGCGCTGGGATTACGACTACACCGGCGGTGATGCCAGCGGCGGTCTGCACAAGCTGGCCGACAAGCGGGTCGCGCTCGTGGGCACCGGCGCCACCGGTGTCCAGTTGGTGCCGCACCTGGGCCGGGATGCCGAGGCGCTCTTCGTGTTCCAGCGCACCCCGTCCTCGGTGGACATGCGCGCCAACACCCCCACCGACGCGACCTGGGCGGCCGCACTGCAGCCCGGCTGGCAGGAGGCGCGCAAGCGCAACTTCCACAACTGGTCGCCGTTCGTCGGCGTGGTCTTCGGTGAGCCCGATCTGGTCTGTGACTTCTGGACCGAACTCGGGCGCAACCTGACCGCGCGGATTGCCGCGAGCGAGGACCCCGCCTCGCTCGGCATCGAGGAGATCATGGCGATCCGCGAGGAAGAGGACTACAAGATCATGGAGCGGCTGCGGCGCCGGGTGGCCGACCTGGTCGACGACCCCGACACCGCGGAGGCGCTCAAGCCGTACTACCGGTTCATGTGCAAGCGGCCGTGTTCGAGCGAGACGTACCTGCCAGCGTACAACCTGCCCAACGTGACGCTGGTCGACGTTTCGGAGTCCAAGGGTGTGGAGCGCCTCACGGAGAAGGGCATTGTTGCCAACGGCGTTGAATACGAGGTCGACTGCGTCGTATTCGCCAGCGGTTTCGAGATCTCCACGGAGATCAGCCGGCGCTTCGCGGTCGACGTCATCGAGGGCCGCGACGGGTTGTCGCTCTTCGACCATTGGCATGACCGGTACCAGACCCTGCACGGCATGACCACCCGCGGATTTCCCAACCAGTTCTTCACGGGATTCATCCAGGGCGGCGTCTCGGCCAACACCACCGCGATGTTCGAGCAGCAGGCCGAACACATCGCCTACATCATCGCCGAGGCGCAGAACCGCGGCGCGATCACCGTCGAGCCCAGCGAGCAGGGGCAGGACGGCTGGGTGAACACCGTCCGCGGACTCGCGATGGACAACTCGGCGTTCGAGATGGCCTGCACACCTGGCTATTACAACAACGAGGGCCAGGGCGGCGCGAAGGACAACGGCGCGTTCCTGGGCGACTACTACTCGCCGGGCTTCTACGCCTTCGGTGACCTGATCGCCGAATGGCGGGCCAAGGGCGACCTCGACGGGTTGGTGCTCGAAACCGAATGACCGAGTTGAGGTTCGACGGCCGGGTCGCGGTCGTCACCGGCGCCGGGCGAGGCCTGGGGCGGCAGTACGCCCTGCTGCTGGCCTCCCGAGGCGCGTACGTCGTGGTGAACGACGTCGGCGGCTCACTCACCGGCGACGGCGCCGACGAGAGTCCAGCGGCCGAGGTGGTGGCCGAGATCACCGCGGCCGGCGGGAGCGCGGTGGTGTCCGCCGACACGGTCGCCACGGTCACCGGCGGCCGAGCGATCATCGCCGCCGCGCTGGACAACTTCGGCCGGCTGGACATCTTGGTGCACAACGCCGGCAACGTCCGGCGGGCGCCCCTGGCGCTGATGTCCCACACCGACTTCGACGCTGTGCTCGACGTGCACCTGCGTGGCGCGTTCCATGTTGTGCGCGAGGCATTTCCGCACATGTGCCGAGCCGACTACGGTCGGATCGTGCTGACGTCCTCGATCGGCGGCCTGTACGGCAACCACGACGTGGCCAACTACGGCGTGGCCAAGGCGGGCGTCATCGGGCTGTCCAATGTCGCGGCCATCGAGGGTGCGGCACACAACGTCACCA
>JAKIXW010000001.1:0-301 GCA_022708865.1 Acidobacteriota bacterium | reverse complement strand
CGATGGGGGCCGACCTCGTCGCCCCCGCCGTCGGCTGGCTGGCGCACGAAAGCTGTTCGATCACCGGCGAAATGCTGGTGGCCATCGCCGGCCGGATCGCCCGCGCCTACATCGCCGAGACGCCCGGCGTGTATCGGCCGTCCTGGTCCATCGAGGAGGTCGCCGCGCAGATCGACGACATCCGCGACAGCACCGAATCCGTGGTGTTCCCGGTCGTCCCCGACGGCCACAACGCGCACATCGCGTACAGCTTCGGCATGGCGGGCCAGGGGGTGGACCGTGGTTGACGGACCGCTGGCGG
>JAKIXW010000019.1 GCA_022708865.1 Acidobacteriota bacterium | reverse complement strand
CCGGACAATTGAATACGTACAATTACCCGGCGGATGCCGGCGCGGTGTGCCGGGCGCTGCGGATGGCCGGGCGTCGGGTGGTGCTGGTCCCGACGATGGGCGCCCTGCACGACGGCCACTTGACGCTGGTGCGGATGGCCAAGCGGGTACCGGGATCCGTTGTCGCGGTGTCGATCTTCGTCAACCCGCTGCAATTCGGGCCCGGTGAAGACCTGGACGCCTATCCGCGAACCCTGGACGCCGACGTCGAACTCCTGCGCTCCGAGGGGGTGGAGCTCCTGTTCGCCCCGACCGCTGCCGCGATGTATCCCGACGGACCGCGGACGTCGATCCACCCCGGGCCGTTGGGCGCCGAGCTCGAGGGCGCCGCGCGACCGACCCACTTCGCCGGCATGCTCACCGTGGTGCTCAAACTGCTCGACATCATCCGGCCCGATCAGGCGTACTTCGGCGAAAAGGACTACCAGCAACTGGTTCTCGTCCGCCAGATGGTCGCCGACCTCAACGTCGACGTCCGCATCGTGGGGGTGCCGATCGTGCGCGAACCCGACGGGCTGGCCCTGTCCTCCCGCAACCGCTACCTCGACCCCGAACAGCGGGAGCGGGCCACGGCGCTGTTCGCCGCACTGGTGGCCGCTCGGCACGTGGCCGGTACCGGTGCCGCCGCGGCCGTCGCCGCCGGCCGGGCGGTGATCGAGGCGGTGCCGGGGCTCGAGCTCGACTACCTGGAGGCGCGCGGGCCCGAACTCGAGCCCGCACCCGGGCCGGGCCCGGGCCGGGTGCTGATCGCCGCGCGGCTGGGAACCACCCGGCTGCTGGACAACATCGCCGTCGAACTCGGGGGGAGCAACTGATGCTGCGAACGATGCTCAGGTCCAAGATCCACCGGGCCACGGTGACGCACGCCGACCTGCACTACGTCGGATCCGTGACGGTGGACGCCGATCTGATGGACGCCGCCGACCTGTTGGAGGGTGAGCAGGTCACCATCGTCGACATCGACAACGGCGCCCGGCTGGAAACCTATGTGATCACCGGCGCCCGCGGGTCCGGTGTCATCGGGATCAACGGCGCCGCAGCGCATCTGGTGCATCCCGGTGACCTGGTCATCCTGATCGCCTACGGGGTCATGGATGACGCCGAGGCCCGCACGTACCGACCGCGGGTGGTGTTCGTCGACGCCGACAACCGCACGATCGAGCTGGGCAGCGACCCCGCGCACGTGCCGGCCGGAACGTCCGGTCTGGTCTCACCCCGGGGGCTGGGCTAGTGCTGCTGGCAATCGACGTGCGCAACACGCACACCGTCGTCGGTCTGATCCAGGGTGCCGCTGAACACGCAAAGGTCGTGCAGCAATGGCGGATTCGCACCGAGCCGGAGATTACCGGCGACGAGCTGGCGCTGACCATCGACGGGCTGATCGGTGACGACTCCGAGCGGCTGACCGGTGCGGTGGCGCTCTCCACCGTGCCGTCGGTGCTGCACGAGGTCCGGTTGATGCTCGATCAGTACTGGCCCTCGATCCCGCACGTGCTGATCGAACCGGGGGTGCGCACCGGTATCCCGCTGCTGGTCGACAATCCCAAGGAGGTCGGCGCCGACCGGATCGTCAACTGCCTGTCGGCCTTTCACAAGCTCGGCACGGCGGCCATCGTGGTCGACTTCGGATCGTCGATCGTCGTGGACGTGGTGTCCGCCAAGGGGGAGTTCCTGGGCGGGGCGATCGCACCGGGGGTGGGGGTGGCCTCCGATGCCGCGGCCGCGCGGTCGGCCGCGTTGCGCCGGGTGGAACTGACCCCGCCGCGGTCGGTGATCGGCAAGAACACCGTGGAGTGCATGCAGTCCGGTGCGGTGTTCGGTTTCGCGGGCCTGGTCGACGGGTTGATCCGGCGGATCCAGGAGACGCTGAACGACACTGGCGCCGACGGGGAGGTGGCCGTGGTGGTTACCGGGCACGCCGCGCCGATGATGCTGCCGGAGCTGCAGACCGAGGCGCGCTTCGAGCGCCATCTGACGCTGGACGGGTTGCGGCTGGTGTTCGAGCGCAATCGTGACCAGCGTCCCAAGCGCTGACTTTGATTGAAGCTCGGGGCGTTCTCTCAATTATGCTAACGCGACGTGAGCGAGGCTGACCTTCCCGAACAGTTCCGGATCCGGCAGGACAAGCGCGACCGGCTGTTGGCCGAGGGTCGCGAACCGTACCCGGTAACGGTGCCGCGCACGCACACGCTGGCCGCGGTCCGTGCCGCGTATCCCGAGCTGGCACCGGACACCCAGACCGGCGCCGATGTCGGCGTCGCCGGCCGAGTGGTGTTCTCCCGCAACTCGGGCAAGTTGTGTTTCGCCACACTGCAGGACGGCGACGGCACCCAGCTGCAGGTGATGATCAGCCTGGCCGGCGTGGGCGAGCAGGCACTGGAGGCCTGGAAGGCCGACGTCGACCTCGGTGACATCGTGTTCGTGCACGGCGAGGTGATCAGTTCGCGGCGCGGGGAACTGTCGGTGCTGGGTAACTCCTGGCTGATGGCCGCCAAGGCGTTGCGGCCGCTGCCGGTGGCGCACAAGGAGATGAACGAGGAAACCCGGGTGCGGCAACGCTACGTCGACCTGATCGTGCGGCCGGCCGCCCGCGATATCGCCCGGACCCGGATCGCCGTCGTGCGCGCGGTCCGCTCGGCTCTCGAGCGCCGCGGGTTCCTCGAGGTCGAGACCCCCATGCTGCAGACGCTGGCCGGTGGCGCCGCGGCGCGGCCGTTCGTCACCCATTCCAATGCCCTGGACACGGATCTCTACCTGCGTATCGCGCCGGAACTGTTCCTCAAGCGCTGCGTCGTCGGCGGTTTCGACAAGGTCTTCGAGCTGAATCGCAACTTCCGCAACGAGGGCGCGGATTCGACACATTCTCCCGAATTCTCGATGCTCGAGACTTATCAGGCGTACGGGGACTACAAGGATTCCGCGCGGATCACCCGCGAGGTAATTCAGGAAGTCGCCGACGAAGCGATCGGAACCCGGCAAGTGCCGCTGCCGGACGGTTCGGTGTACGACCTCGACGGTGAATGGTCGACGTTACAAATGTACCCATCTCTGTCAGCGGCCCTCGACGAGGAGATAACCCCGTCGACGTCGGCCGAACATCTGTGGCAGATTGCCGACCGATTGGGTCTCGAGCTACCGCGCGACCGCGGTTACGGGCACGGAAAGCTCGTCGAGGAGTTGTGGGAGCACACTGTCGGCGATTCTTTGTGGGCGCCGGTATTCGTCAAGGATTTCCCGGTCGAGACGACGCCGTTGACCCGACAGCACCGCAGTGTGGCGGGTGTCACCGAGAAGTGGGATCTCTATGTCCGCGGATTCGAACTGGCCACCGGCTATTCCGAGCTCGTCGACCCGGTGGTGCAGCGCGAGCGGTTCGTTGCCCAAGCTGTGGCGGCGGCCGCCGGCGACGACGAGGCGATGCAGCTGGACGAGGACTTCCTGGCTGCGATGGAGTACGGGATGCCACCGACCACCGGAACCGGAATGGGTATCGACCGGCTGTTGATGGCTTTAACAGGCTTGTCAATTAGGGAAACGGTGCTCTTTCCGATTGTCAAGCGTTCTCGATAAGTGCTGTTCGGCCTCCGGCCTGCCGAAACGCCCCGTTCTTGAAATATCCACACTCGATATGGCACATTGGTATCGACAATCCATATTCGGGTGATTCCCGCGAGTTCGGGGCGTGCGCATGTGTATATACGGTGAGGTAGAAGGGTCGGCACTCTAATGGCAAAAAAAGTTACCGTCACATTGGTCGACGATTTTGACGGCGCGGGTGCCGCCGATGAAACTGTCGAATTTTCCGTCGACGGTGTCACTTACGAGATCGATCTTTCCGCCAAGAATGCGAAAGCGTTGCGCAACGACCTGAAGAAGTGGGTCGAGGCGGGTCGCCGGGTGGGCGGCCGCCGGCGCGGCCGGTCGAGCGGTTCGGGCCGGGGCCGAGCGGCCATCGACCGCGAGCAGAGCGCGGCCATCCGGGATTGGGCCCGCCGCAACGGTCACAACGTGTCGACCCGCGGCCGTATCCCGGCCGACGTCATCGACGCCTTCCACGCGGCCACCTGAACCCGCGGGCGCGCCTTGCCGAAACCGGGGCGCCGTTCGCTGGTCGCGAACCTCCGCCATATCCGGGAAACGATTACGCAGTTCCCGTCGTTGCTCCGTGGAGTCGATCCCGTGGCGGGCCACCAAGGTAAACCACCCGGGGGCCATGCCCACTACAGTGGTCGGCAAGGCGCTGTGCACCCTGTTCTACGTGCGGATCGTGCATGAGCGCCCGATCAAGGAGAGCAGGTAATCACCGATGTTCGAGAGATTCACCGACCGTGCCCGTCGTGTTGTCGTCCTGGCCCAGGAAGAGGCCCGGATGCTCAACCACAACTACATCGGCACCGAGCACATCCTGCTGGGACTGATTCACGAGGGTGAGGGCGTCGCCGCCAAGTCGCTCGAGTCGTTGGGCATCTCGCTCGAGGGTGTGCGCAGCCAGGTCGAGGAGATCATCGGCCAGGGCCAGCAGGCGCCGTCCGGGCACATCCCGTTCACCCCGCGGGCCAAGAAGGTCCTCGAACTCAGCCTGCGCGAAGCCCTGCAGCTCGGCCACAACTACATCGGCACCGAGCACATTCTGCTCGGCCTGATCCGTGAGGGCGAAGGCGTTGCCGCGCAGGTCCTGGTGAAGCTGGGCGCCGAACTGACCCGGGTGCGCCAGCAGGTGATCCAGCTGCTCAGCGGATACCAGGGCAAGGAGACCGCCGAGGCTGGCAGCGGCGGGCGCGGCGGCGAGGCCGGTTCCCCGTCCACGTCGCTGGTGCTCGACCAGTTCGGCCGCAACCTGACCGCCGCCGCCATGGAGGGCAAGCTCGACCCGGTCATCGGGCGCGAGAAGGAGATCGAGCGGGTCATGCAGGTGTTGTCCCGCCGCACCAAGAACAACCCGGTGCTGATCGGCGAGCCGGGCGTCGGCAAGACCGCCGTCGTGGAGGGCCTGGCCCAGGCCATCGTGCACGGCGAGGTGCCCGAGACGCTGAAGGACAAGCAGCTCTACACCCTGGACCTCGGTTCGCTGGTGGCCGGCAGCCGGTACCGCGGTGACTTCGAGGAGCGCCTGAAGAAGGTGCTCAAGGAGATCAACACCCGCGGCGACATCATCCTGTTCATCGACGAGCTGCACACCCTCGTCGGCGCCGGGGCCGCCGAAGGTGCCATCGACGCCGCGTCCATCCTCAAGCCAAAGCTGGCCCGGGGGGAACTGCAGACCATCGGTGCCACCACGCTGGACGAGTACCGCAAGTACATCGAGAAGGACGCCGCCCTCGAGCGCCGGTTCCAGCCGGTGCAGGTCGGTGAGCCCACCGTCGAGCACACCATCGAGATCCTCAAGGGTCTGCGCGACCGGTACGAGGCGCACCACCGGGTGTCCATCACGGATCCGGCACTGGTGGCCGCGGCCACCCTGGCCGACCGCTACATCAACGACCGGTTCCTGCCGGACAAGGCGATCGACCTGATCGACGAGGCCGGCGCCCGGATGCGGATCCGCCGGATGACCGCTCCGCCGGACCTGCGCGAGTTCGACGAAAAGATCGCCGACGCCCGCCGCGAGAAGGAGAGCGCGATCGACGCGCAGGACTTCGAGAAGGCGGCCAACCTGCGCGACAAGGAGAAGCAGCTCGTCGCACAGCGGGCCGAGCGCGAGAAGCAGTGGCGCTCAGGTGATCTCGATGTCGTCGCCGAGGTGGACGACGAGCAGATCGCCGAGGTGCTGGGCAACTGGACCGGCATCCCGGTGTTCAAGCTGACCGAGGCCGAGACCACCCGCCTGCTGCGGATGGAGGACGAACTGCACAAGCGGATCATCGGGCAGGAAGATGCCGTCCGTGCAGTTTCAAAGGCCATCCGGCGCACCCGCGCCGGGCTCAAGGATCCCAAGCGGCCGTCCGGTTCGTTCATCTTCGCCGGCCCGTCCGGTGTCGGTAAGACCGAGCTGTCCAAGGCGCTGGCCGAGTTCCTGTTCGGTGACGACGACGCACTCATCCAGATCGACATGGGCGAGTTCCACGACCGCTTCACCGCCTCGCGGCTGTTCGGTGCCCCGCCGGGCTACGTCGGTTACGAGGAGGGCGGCCAGCTCACCGAGAAGGTGCGCCGGAAGCCGTTCTCGGTGGTGCTGTTCGACGAGATCGAGAAGGCGCACCAGGAGATCTACAACACCCTGCTGCAGGTGCTCGAGGACGGCCGTCTGACCGACGGCCAGGGCCGCACGGTGGACTTCAAGAACACGGTGCTGATCTTCACGAGCAACCTTGGGACATCCGATATTTCGAAGGCCGTCGGCCTCGGGTTCACGTCCGGCGGCGGCGAGAACAACTACGAGCGGATGAAGCTCAAGGTCAACGACGAGCTGAAGAAGCACTTCCGGCCCGAGTTCCTCAACCGGATCGACGACATCATCGTCTTCCACCAGCTGACCCAGGACGAGATCATCCAGATGGTCGACCTCATGGTCGGCCGGGTCTCCAAGCAGCTGGCGGCCAAGGACATGGAGATGGTGCTCACCGATCAGGCCAAGTCGCTGCTGGCCAAGCGCGGGTTCGACCCGGTGCTCGGTGCCCGGCCGCTGCGCCGCACCATCCAGCGCGAGATCGAGGATGCGCTGAGCGAGAAGATCCTGTTCGACGAGATCAAGCCGGGTCAGATCGTCACGGTCGGTGTCGAGGGCTGGGACGGTGAGGGCTCCGGCGAGGACGCGAAGTTCACCTTCAGTGGCGCACCCAAGCCGCGTGCCGTCGAGGACGCGGACCTGGCGGGTGCGGGCGCGTCGGGCCCGGTCGGGGTTTCGCCGGCGGCCGATTAGCACGAATGTCGAACGGGCGGTCACTCCCCATTGGGGGTGACCGCCCGTTTTTTTGTCGTAGGATCGCCCGGTAACCGACGAGTCGAGGAATCTGGTGTAACTCCAGAACGGTCGCGCCACTGTCACAGTCAGACCCCGGCCCGTCACCCCGCCTGACCCGGGACGCGTGATCCCCGAAAGGAAACCGACATGACCGCACCACAGACGCGCAGCGCCGCTCGCGGCATCGACCTGTCCGCCGCCAAGGCCGTCGCCTGGCTGAGCCTCACCGCATTCCTCGCCCTGCTGGTGCTCTACTTCGTCGGGATGGACCAGGGGGCCACCTCGGTCTTCGGCGACAACATGTACATCCATGAGTTCGTGCACGACGGACGCCACCTGCTCGGCTTCCCCTGCCACTGACGCGGCCGACCGGGAAATCGAGAACTGAACATGGAGAAACACGTCATCTGGCGCGGCATTCTGGCCGGCGCCCTGGCCGGTGTGCTGGCCTTCATCTGGTCCAAGATCTTCATCGAGCCCATCGTCGGGCGGGCCATCGATTTCGAGGACGGCTCGGCGGCCGCCCATGAGGCAATGGAGGCGGCTGCCGCACACGGCCACCACCACGAAGAGGGCGGGGAGCTGTTCACCCGGGCGGTGCAGTCGACGGTCGGCATGGGTCTCGGGGTGCTGGCCTTCAGCGTCGCCCTGGGCGCGCTGTTCGCCGTCGTGTTCTGTGTCGTCTACAGCCGCACCAGCAACATCACCGCCCGGACACTGTCGGTCCTGGTGGCAGGGGCCATGCTGATCTCGCTGTGGGTGGTGCCGGGGCTGAAGTACCCGCCCAGCCCGCCGGCGACCAGCCTGGACACCACCATCAAGGACCGGGTCCTGTTCTACCTCCTGATGGTCGCGCTGTCCGCGCTGCTGATGGTTGCCGCGGTGTATCTCGGCAGCCAGCTGGCGCCGCGGTTCGGGGCCTGGAATGCGACCGTGCTCGCCGGCGCGGCGTACATCGTCGCGGTGGCCGTCCTGATGCTGGTCCTGCCGACCGTCGATGAGACACCGGGGCCGATCCATGACGCGGCCGGGACCATCGTGTTCCCCGGTTTCCCGGCGGCCGATCTGTACGAGTTCCGGTTGTTCGCGCTGGGCACCCAGGTGATTATCTGGACCACCATCGGCCTGGCGGGCGCCGCCATGCTGTCGCGGTTGCTGGAAGAAAAACGAACAGAGCAGCTGACCGCGTCCTGACATTCGGCCATTCCGCGAGCGTCGATGGCGGGTCCGGGTAGGTTACCCGGCATCAGCGCCGCGGGCCCGGGGGGTGTTCAACAGGTGACCAAGATCGTCCGGCTGACACTCGTGTCGCATGCCATGACATCGGCGTTGTCAGCCGGACGATTCCCGATCGACGAACCGCTCAACGGGCTCGGCCACCGTCAGGTGATCGGCGCGGCCGACCTGGGCCCCGTCGCCCGCGCGCTCTGCGGGCCGGAGAAGCGCAGCCGCCAGACCGCCGAGTTGCTGGGCCTGGACGCCGCCATCGATCAGCGGCTCAGCGATCTGGATTTCGGTGCCTGGCGCGGCAAGACCCTCGACGCCATCGATCCGGCCGAGTTGGCCATCTGGCTGACCGATCCGCGCACCGCGCCGCACGGTGGTGAGTCCGTGGTGGACCTGATGTGCCGGGTGCGCGACTGGCTCGGGTCGATCACGTCCAAGCAGTCCCGTATCACCGTGGTCACCCATCCGGCGGTGGTCCGGGCCGCCATCATGTTGACCCTCGACGCGACGGCAAATTCGTTCTGGCGCATCGATATCGAGCCCGTGAGCAGTACCCTGCTGCATTTCCGCGGGGGCGCCTGGACGTTCCGCGTGCGATAGTCGCGCGCAGCGATTGCCACAACGGCCAGGAACACGACCACCGTTCGGACGGCCACTCATCACGGCCGAGCTAGCGTGTGTTGAATGTTATGAGATCAAACGCGCTCGAGCAGTGACGTCGAGTGATCGTCGACGGCCCCGATAGTGCCATGGACGTGAAGCTGGCCGTCATTGGCACAGTATGTGGCGCAGACGATTCCGTACTTGCGGTCGTCGACGAGCTGGCTGAGGCGCGGAGAGCGGTGCATGAGACCTAGACCGGTTTCGACGACATGCGCGGCGGTCAGGCTCTCAACCGAGTGAGTGGGAGTGGCACGCCGTACGATCGCCATCAGAGCCTGTTCCACAGTGCTGCGCATCGCTCCGCAGGGCAGTTCGACGCTGTCCCAGGCCTTCAGGGTGGCCCGCATGGCGGGGCAGTCGTCATGGCCGAGCACGATTACCAGTGGCACCCCAATGGTGTCGACCGCATACTCCACGCTGGCCAGTACGCCGGCGTCGAACCCAAGGCCCCAGGTCGAGATTTCAATGAGTGGCGGTGTGGTACGGCCGAAGACGGTCTCGGTGCTGAGGCAAGCGTCCGCGCAGCGGAACAACGCGGCGGGCACGTGGTCGTACGGGCTCGGATCGCCGGAGCGCAGGCGCTGCCAGGTGATGGCGGGACTGGTCATGATTTCACCTTTCATTGGAGGGTTGTGTCAGCTGAAGTAGTCGGGCCGGCTCACGTATGTGTCGGTCACGAACAACACGCCGGAGGTTGAGTCGAGCAGGGGCCGCAAGCCCGCCAGGAGTGCCTCGACTCTGGTATCGGGTACCACGGTGATGATGAGTTCCAGCGTGGCCTGTTGGTTGAACAGCAGTCGGCCTTGGTGGTAGCCGTGATGGCCCAGCCCGGATACCCCGGACAGGCTGGTGTACCCGGTGGCGCCGACGCTATCGATGAGTTCTCGTACTGCGGGCGCATCGTGTCCGCTGACTACAACTTCGACTTTGGTCATCTTGGTCAGGGCTGCGGTCATGGGACCAACTCCTTGTCGTGATCGATTGCGGGAAGTTCGTTTTCGTTCCAGGACCGCCATCCGGCGTGGGTCCAGCGGTTCCAGGACTGGGTGGGGTTCGCACGGGCGGCGACGGTGATCCAGTCGTTGCCGAACAGCTGTTGCAGAATCGGGTTCCGGGCGACGACAGTGTCGATCCGCTCCAGCGGCGCCTGCACTACCGCAATTAGCCGCTGGGGTTCGTGCAGCAGATCCTGTCCGTGGCGGATGGACTGCAGCGGCAGCCCGAGGCGCAGATCACCGGTATGTCCGGCGATCACTCCCGCGTTCCCGATCACGTTGTGGACGGTTTTTGTTCCGGCGCCGAAGATCTCGGGTGCGACGGTGGAGAAGTAGTACTGGCAGTTGATCCACTGTGCCACGACCAGCGGTGCGGTGAGGATGGTCTCGAGCGCGGTGCCGTCGGCGTCGGCGTCGGGATCGTAGGAGTGCAGGAAAGTCCGTCGCTGCAGATCCAGTCCGCGGGTCAGATCGCGGGGCGCGATGACAAAGGCGGCATTGCCGGCCAGTCCCCACTCGGGGTAGACCTGAGCCCAGTCCACCGAACGCTTCGCAACGTGGCGGGCCGCCGATCCGGGTTTCGACCGTGGGTTCGCACCCGGCAGCGTGGCGCACCGTTCGGCTGCCAGGGTGTGCCCGACATGACTGAGATCGGCGATGAGCCGATCGACGTCGGCGCGGTGGCTCGGCGGGATCAGGTGGGGGTCGAGCACGGTCAACCTGTCAGTCGTCGTGTCGTGCACGCTGGCGAGGATGTACGTGTGCGCGGGGATGTGGATGCCGGAGCGGTGCAGTTCGTCCCGCACCTCGGGTTGGTTGAGGATGCGCGCTGCCGTCCGTGCGTTCGGCCCGCCGCCTTGGCCGCCACAGGCTCCGCAGTCCAGTGATGCCTGATACGGGTTGTTCTCACTGGTGCTTTCGTGTGCGCACAGCACGACCAGTCGGCCGAATCCCTGCCGCAGCCCGATCGTGGTCAGCATCGCCTCAGCGAAGAGAACCCGCTCGGTCAGCGGCATCGTGTCCACCACCGGCACCGTAGGCACGGTCGGCATGATGTGGTCGCGGAGCCGTTTCCTTGCCGCGGTGAGCAACGACGGCGCAAGGGTTTTCGCCGCGGACAGCGGTGCAGCGAGCCAACCGGCGGCCTCGGTCAGCACAAAGGACCCTGCTGTCGACTCCTTGGCGGCGTGGAAGGCGCTCTCGGCGCCGACCATTCGGACCGCACCGGCAACGCGGCGCGTGGCCTGGTGGGCCGCTTGGTCGGCGACGTTCTCCACGATCTCGTGGTTGGGTTCTATCAACACCGGGCAGAGGTCAGCGGGAGAGCCGCCCAGCAGATCGGTGAAGCGGATCGCGACCGCGAAGAATCCTGCGAACCCGAATGTCTGGTATCCATCGTGCGCCTCGAGGTGTCGCCGCAGCCCCTCGGAGCGCGTGTCTATGCAGGCCACGAACTGGGTGTGCGCCGGGGTGGGCTGGGTGGGCCGGTGGGCCTTCAGTTCGTCGAGGAGTTGATCCTGGTAATGACCCTCGAAGGCGTTCTGCCACAACATCGCTCGTGTGCCAACTGGCAGTAGGGCGAGAATCCGCGCGACCTTGTTGAGCTCAGCCTCCGATCCGTGCGTGATGCCGCACGCCTCGATCAGGTGGACGGCGCGATCGAGTGCGGTGGCCGGCGTCGGCTGTTGTTCCCCGTTCACGGGCCGCGCTTGTTCGGCGAGCAGCGCAGCCTCGTACGTCAGCCGCATCGCAAGGTACTGGAGGAGGTCGATGCCGGTACCGCGGTCGGAACACCACTGTACGTGCGCGGCCCATCCGGGCATCCGGGTCAGGTGAGCCTGGAGGTAGACGACCCGAGCATCGTCAGCGACTCCGAGCGTGCTCAGCGCTGCGAGCACTGCGTCGTCCGACCGCGGCGCGACCGCGCGCAGCCGGGACCGTGCGCCGCGTGGGAGGGTGCGATCGGTGGCCGCCAGCTCGCGCCATGCTGCGAAGAAGCCTCGGTCACGACCAGGCATCGGCCAGTTCGCTTCGCCGAGGAACGCGGCACACCACTTCGCGCTCTGCGCGTCCACCGTGTCGGCCACGGCTGGATCGAAGTCCTCGGCCCGGATTCGGTAGCGCCGCAGCGGATCCGGTCCGGCGCTGCCGTACAGGAGTTCCATGCGCAGGAGCTCGGTCGCCGAGTAGTCGCGGCCCGCAAGTCGGAGAAGCGACTCGCCAGCGAGGTTTGGGTAGCGTCGGGTGAGTGTGCGGTCGAGGTCGCGGTCAGTGATCCGGCCCTGCCGGTACAGTGCACGGAACGTACTCTCCGGCAGCGTACCGCGCATCCCGTAGAGTTCGGCGGCCCGGCGGATTGCCTGCTCGAAGGGCATGGCCTGGAGCCCGGCCAACGGGTTCACTGCGATGAAGGTGCCCAACGGGTACTGGGTAGGTACCACGCGTGCAGCCACTCGAATGTCGCTCAGTAACCGGGTGCGTTCGGCGTCGACGTGCGTCGAGGTCGTGTTGATCATCGGCTTGCTCCTGCGGGTTGCGGGTGGATGGTGCTGGCGCTGAGTGCGTGCGTGTAGAGAGCGCGTTGTATTCGTTGGCTGCGCGGCAACACCCGAAGGATTGCTGCTGCGACCAACATGACAAGGGCCGCGGCGACGATCGCCCAGGCCATCGGAGCGGAGGTCGTTGTATCGGGCAGCGCAGGCCGTAAGAATGCGCTTACGGCGCTGACTACGGTCACGTAGGCGATGGCAGCTGGCAGTAAGAAGGCTGCGGCGCTCAATGCTCCAGAGGGTGTCGGTCGGTGCTCGAGCCAGCCCCAGGTCGCGATCGCGCCGGTCATCCACGCGAAGAGCAGCAGCGCCAACTCTGCACCGTGGTCGTTGGGCCACACCGGGACGAGAAGGACTGCGGCCGACAACGCGGCGACCGGGAGCCCGGCCGCGGCGGCCAGGGCGGCGGCACGGGTGCGGCCGGTCAGTTGCTTCGCGTCGGGCATGGCCCGGTCCCGCTGTCGCCGAGCGATCGCAGACCCAGAGGATAGAAACAGGGTTGCCTTGTAGAACCCATGGGCGATCAGGTGGATGATCGCGGCGGCCCACAACCCGAGGCCGCAGGTGACGATCATGAAGCCCATTTGCGCCATGGTCGAGTAGGTCAGCGCCCCTTTGATGTCGGGTTTGATCGTCATGATGACCGCGCCGTAGGCCATGCTGGCCGTCCCGGCGACCACTATCAGGATGGCCGTCGGCGGCGCACTCACCAGGGGACTCATGCGGACGAGCAGAATGCCACCGGCGTTGACCACCCCTGCGTGTAGGAGTGCAGATACCGGGGTGGGCGCGGCCAGGGTGGCAGGTAGCCAGCGGTGGAAGGGTATTTGGGCGGAGCGCGACAACGCGGCGACCACGACCAGCACCGCAGCTAGAGTCCCGGTGGAGCCGCCGATAGCACTGAGCCGGGACAGGTCGATCGTTCCCGTTCGGATGGCCAGGACCGCCACCGCTGCCCAGAGTGCCCCATCTCCAATCGTGAAAGCAATTACGGTGCGGCGCAATCCGTCTCGGGCGATGGGAAGTTCCCAGTAGAGGCCGAGCAGGAAGCACATTGCGATACCCGCGGCGGTCCAACCCGCGGCCAATGCGACAGTCGTTGAGGCGGTGACCATCAATGCTGTCGAACCGGTGAGCAGTCCGGCGCCGAAGCTGAACCGGGGTGCCCGAGCATCGCCGGCCAAGTACCGTACCGCGAACTCCTGCGCCACGGTGCTGACACCGAAGATCAACAGCAGGAGTGCCGTCGCAAGCTGGTCGGCAACCATCGACACGACAGCCGATCCGGCGGACGCCGGAGTTGTTCCTGCCGCAACCACGCCCAGCATCGCCGCCACCAGAAAGCCTGTGGCGCAGACAAAGACGCCGAGCCTTTCAGTGGCTGCGGGGGCCCGCCCGCCCAAGAGCCAAGCGAACGCGCCTGCTGCGGGTGGGGCGATCACCAGCGCCATCAAGGCCGCCTGCGTCAGTGTTTGCAACATGCGAAGAACATTACGTGTAATCTATTACGTGTGTCAATCTTCGTAAGAATTTGGGGCTCCGGATGACCATCTACCGCGGCCACGTCATCGCACTAGCGACCCGCCACGGCAAGCAAAATCAGATCGGGCCGCCGTTCGCCGATGTGCTCGGCGCGCATCTGGTGGTCCCCCCGAACCTGGACACTGATCGGTTGGGGACGTTCTCCGGGGAGGTGCCGCGGCAAGGGTCGGCGCAGGAGACCGTGCGAGCGAAGGCCCGCCTGGGGATGAGCGTCACCGGATTCCCCATGGGCCTGGCCAGTGAGGCCAGCTACGACATGCTGCCGGGGCTCGGATGCAGTCGGCACGAGGAGATTCTTGTATTCATCGATGACCTGCGCGGCCTAGAGGTAGTCGAACGCCATTCTTGTGCTGCACCTTTCGTGATGTCACACCGCGTCAGCACAGTGGCAGAACTGCCTGTCGGGATACTCGACGAGATGCCCGAACAGGCAATGATCGTGCGACCGTCGGCAGGTGATTGTCGTGGTCGGATCGAGAAGGGCATCACCGAAATTGCGAGCTTGCAGCACGCGATCGCTCGGGCAGCGGCGGCCTCGACCGACGGGAAAGCGTTGCTGGAGCCAGATCTTCGTGCATTCCACAACCCGAACCGTCGCGAGGTGCTGACCCAGCTTTCCTATCGTCTGGCCCGACGGCTGAACACCCGCTGTCCGGCGTGTGGCGCTCCGGGCTTTGGCAGGGTCGGCGTCGTTCCCGGACTCCGCTGCCGCTACTGCCTCGCCCCAACTGGATCGCCGATGGCCGAAGTGAACGCCTGCAGCACTTGCCGCCACCGCTCCGTCGAGAATGTTGTTCAGTGGGCCGATCCGGCTCACTGCCCGTCCTGCAATCCGTGAAGCGCAGCTGGCTCGCGCGTCCCGAGAATTGACCGGAGCCTGCTGGCCCGCCGTCGTAGCGACACGGGAACAATTGCCGAAACGTAATGCGTAGATCGCAGAGTATGCTCGGCCAATGGGTGACACCGGACGGAAGCCGATCAAGGCGGTACGAACGGGCGCTCCCGTGTCTCCCGCCGCAGGGCTTGGCAAGGGCGACCCGACTCGGACGTGGACGTTCTTGACCAATCATGGCCACGTGCTGCTTTGTCTGGCGCAGCGGGAATCCATGACCGCTCGCGAACTGGGGTTGCAGATCGGTATCACCGAACGGTCTGTTCAGGGCATCCTCGCCGACCTGATTGCCGACGGCTACCTCGACAAGGCGAAGGTGGGACGACGCAACCGCTACGCGGTGAACCCCCGCGGCCGGATGCGCCACCCGCTCGAGGCTACGCACACGGTCGGCGAACTGATCAAGGCGATGACGTGAGGCAGGTCCGAACCGCGGCCATCACTACGTCCGCTCACCGGAAGGTCACCGGATCGGGATCATCCCGAACATGCCCTTGATGATCATCATCAGCCAGCTGCCGGTAGTGGTGCCGTGGAACCGGTTCCAGTTGGTCTGCAGGCTGACCACCCACGGCTGCCCCGTCCGGTCCACGGCGTACCAGCTGAACGTCAGCTCGCCGGGCAGATTTCCGGCCTTAGCGCCGATGTAGGGCCATTGGGTGCGATCCAGGTCGATACCCGGGATGCTGGACATGATCTCCTTGACCGGTGCCGTGGGTCCGGTGGCGATCGTCTGCAGCGCCGCGTGCACGCGGCAGATGTCCTCGGCGTTGCCGTACCACTCGGCGCCGTACGCCGATGCCGGCGAATGCGTGCGCAGTGGATCGGGCTCATAGTGGCGGGTGCTGACGTCGGCCAGCAGTTTGGCCCGGCCGTGTTGGTCGGCTGCCTTCCATTGCTCCCGTAGATCCGGTTCGCCCCAACCGATCTGGAACAACGCGTGCATGGTGGGGAATGGCGTCATGCTGGCCGGGTCGTGGTGACCGGCGGCGGTCAGCGCTCGTTCAACGGCCGTGGTGCCGACCCGGTTGATCAGCAGATCGGTGGCCATGTTGTCACTGTTGGCGATCATCTTTCCAGCGGCCGTCCGGACCGAGATCTTGGTGCCGGCGGGCATCTTGTCGAACGCCGACGAGCCGACGGTCTTGCCCTCGTCGGTGATGGTCAACTGGTCGTCCCAGGACACGGTGCCGGCCTTGACCCCGTCCGCCACGGCGTAGAGGACGTACAGCTTGAAGATGGACGCCAGGGGCAGTGAGTCGGCGGTGTGGGATCCGGCGAACTGCTCGCAGCGGCCGTCGACGACGCGGGAAACGCGGTAGGAGTAGCGGCCGCCGATGTTCGCCAGGGCGGCGTCGACGTCGGCCCAGGAGTGGATCACCGGCGGCACGGTGGTGACGGTGAACCTGTCGACCAGGGTGTCGTCGCCGGTGTGCAGTTCGATGTCCTGGCGGGCGCCGTAGGACGTCGACAGGTGCAGGGTCGCCGCTCCGGCCCGGATGTCGACCCCGGCTACCCGGTAGGGGCGTTCCCACCACAGGTTGTCCATCACCGTGCCGACGTAGTCGACCAGGTTGGGCGCCGCGAGCGTCTTGATCCCGATCGGGCCGATCGGCCAGTCGGAGTTGAGCATGTCGACGACCTGCTTGGCGCGCACACCCTGCGGCGTGTTGATGCTGATCCGTACACCCGCATCACCGGCCGAGCCACGGGCAGGCGCCGACGACATCGCCGATGACGTGCACCCCCCGACGGAGCCGATGACCAGGATGGCGCAGCACAACGGCGCCAGTGCCCGGCTAAACCTTCGCGTCGGACCCGGCAACGTCGAGCACAACCTCGAACTCGAGCAGCGACGCCCCGGAGGCCACCGGGTTCTTCTGCTCGCCACGATGCGCCTCGATCGCCGGGCCGTTGGCCCAGGCCTGGAAGGCGTCGTCGGATTCCCACTGCGTCACCACGAAGTAGCGGTTGTCGCCCTTGACGGGACGCAGCAGCTGGAAGCCCAGGAAGCCCGGCTGGTTGTCGACGGCATGCGCGCGGTGCGCGAAGCGCTTCTCCAGTTCGGGTCCGGCGCCCTCGGGCACCTCGATTGCGTTGATCTTCACCACGGCCATGGGGCAAGGCTACCGTGCGGGGTATGCCGGTCGACCCGCTGCGCCACGTCACCCACCGCGGCGGTAGCGGTGCATCGGTGATCCTGGTGCACGGGCTGATGGGCCGGGGTACGACGTGGTCCCGGCAGATTCCCTGGTTGACGGAATTCGGTTCGGTCTATACCTATGACGCGCCGTGGCACCGCGGCCGTAATGAGCCGGATTCCCAGCCGATCAGCACGGAGCGGTTCGTCGCCGACCTGGGTGACGTGCTGGATGCGCTGCCCGCTCCGGCGATCCTGGTCGGGCATTCGATGGGCAGCCTGCACTCATGGTGTCTGGCGGCCACCCGGCCGGCGTCGGTGTCCGCCGTGGTCGTGGAGGACATGGCACCGGATTTTCGCGGCCGCACCACCGGGCCGTGGGAGCCGTGGGTGCACGCGCTGCCGGTCGAGTTCGCGACCGAACAGGCCGTGATCGATGAATTCGGGCCGGTGGCCGGGCGGTACTTCGCCGAGGCGTTCGACCGGACCGACACCGGCTGGCGCCTGCACGGCCGGCCGGAGTGGTGGGTGCAGATCGCCGAGCAGTGGGGGACCCGCGACTACTGGGAGCAGTGGCGCGCGGTGCGGGTGCCGACACTGCTGATCGAGGCGGGCAACTCGGTGACCCCGCCGGGTCAGATGCGTCGGATGAGTGAAATCGGCTATTGCACAACGTATTTCAGCGTTACAGGTGCAGGCCACCTGGTGCACGACGACGCGCCGGAGGCCTATCGCCACGCGGTGGAGTCGTTCCTGGGCAACCTGGCGCGTTAGCGGTGGTGGTCGAAACGGGCGCGGATGGCGTCGAGATCGACTGGGTGGCCGAACGCTCGGCGGATAGATCAGTCACCTTCGCCGGCGAGGGCGAACCGGCCGTCGGCTGTCTGCTCCACCAGTCCGTCCACCAACAGCGAATCCAGCGCGCGGTCGCGCTGGGCGGTGTTGGTGAGCCACGCGGTATCCAACTGCGCGCGTGTCACCGGAATTTCGCTGCCGCGCAACACATCCAGCAGCCGGCCGCGAACCTGCCGATCCGTGCCGGCATACTTCTGCACCCGCTTGGCCGCACCGTCGCCAGGTGGATAGCCCGCCGCCCGCCACGCGCAGTGGCTCAGCGGGCACCCGCCGCACTTCGGGGTGCGGGCCGTGCAGGCCAGTGCACCCAACTCCATCAGTGCGGCCGAGAATCGCGGCGCCAGTGCGTCTTCCGGCAATAGCCCGATGACGTCGGCCTCGTCGCGCGCCGGCGCCGGCGAGCCCGCATCCGCGCGGCCGTGCACGGCCCGGGCGATCACCCGCCGTACGTTGGTGTCGACGACGGGCACTGCTTGCCCATAGGCGAAGCACGCCACCGCGCGAGCGGTATAGCTGCCGATGCCCGGCAGGGCCAGCAGGGCCGCCACGTCGGCCGGGACGACGTCGCCGTGGTCGCGGGCGATCGCAACGGCGCACTCGTGCAGCCACTTCGCCCGGCGCGGATACCCGAGCTTGCCCCAGGCCCGCAGCACGTCGGCCGACCCGGCCGTAGCGGTGGCCGACGGGGTCGGCCACCGGGCCACCCAGTCGACCCAGATCGGCAGGACCCGGGCCACCGGGGTCTGCTGCAGCATGAACTCGCTCACCAGGATCTGCCAGGCGCTCACCCCTGGCGCACGCCAGGGCAGGTCGCGACCCTCGCGGTCGAACCAGGCGATCAATTCACGGGGAGGCAGGCTCATCGCATGTGTCCGGGCACGGCAGGGCACAATGACGGCCATGCCGAATACCAATCCTGTGACCGCTTGGAAGGCACTCAAGGAGGGTAACGAGCGCTTCGTTGCCGGTCAGCCTGTGCACCCCAGCCAGAGCATCGAGCATCGCGCCGCCCTGGCCTCCGAGCAGCGGCCCACCGCCGTGGTTTTCGGCTGCGCCGACAGTAGGGTGGCTGCCGAGATCATCTTCGACCAGGGCCTTGGTGACATGTTCGTGGTGCGGACCGCGGGCCACGTCATCGACTCGGCCGTTCTCGGCTCGATCGAATACGCCGTGGTGGTCCTCGACGTGCCGCTGATCGTCGTCCTCGGGCATGACAGCTGCGGCGCGGTCAAGGCCACCATGTCTGCCCTGGACGACGGCGCGATTCCCGGCGGCTACATCCGCGACGTCGTCGAGCGCGTGACACCGTCGATCTTGGTGGGCCGTCACGACGGTCTGACCCGTGTCGACGAGTTCGAGGCCCGCCACGTGATCGAGACCGGCACGCAGCTGATGTCCCGATCCACCGCGATCGCCGAGCGGGTGGACGCGGGAACGCTGGCCATCGCCGGTGTCACCTACCACCTGGCCGATGGGAAGGCGGCCCTGCGGGCGCACCTGGGCGACATCGGCGAGGCCGACTGACCGCTACCGCAAAACTACGATGCCGTGGTTGTAGGCGTGGACGATCGCTGCAGCACGGTGCTCAGTGTCGCCCAGGTCGGGACCACTATCGGCATCGGTCTGCTGATCGACACGCTGGTGATCCGAACGTTCGTGGTGCCGAGCGTTGCGGTGCTGTTGGGCCGGTGGTTCTGGTGGCCAATACCGCCTGTGAGTCGGATGAGGGTGGCGACACGCCGCCCCGGGTCGGACATGTTGCGGTGACCTGCCCTTACCGTTGAGAACGTGCTGGATTTGGAACCGCGCGGGCCGCTATCGCCCGAGATCTACCGTCGCCGCCGGACGCTGGCCATCGGCGTCGCCGGCCTCGTGGCGGCCATCGTCATCGGAACCTTGTTCATGGTCTTCGGTGGTGGGAGCTCCGGCGCCCCGAAGAAGGCCGCCGAACCCAACACCTCGCAGGGGCCGCTGGGCCAGACGCCGGACCCCGGTGTGAAGACCCCCGTGGTGGCGCCCGCCGAGCAGAGCCCGGCGGCCACGCCGACGCCGACCGGGCCGCCGCTGGCGTAGAACCCGAAATAGCACTGGATGGTGGAGGCGATGGCCGTGAAGATGATGGCCTTCAGGACGGACAGCAGAATGTCCCGCAGCGACAGCATCATCGTGAAGTAGTGCAGGTACGACCCGGTGGAGCCACCGCTGACCAGCATCACCACCGCCTGCGTGGTCAGGTAGCTGGCGGCCAGACAGGCCACGTAGAGCGGCACGATCGCGATGGCCGAGGCCATCAGCCGGGTGGTGACCAGGTAGGGGATGGGCCGGATGCCCAGGGTGTCGGTGGCGTCGATCTCCTCGGCGATCCGCATCGAACCGAGCTGGGCGGTGAACCGGCAGCCGGCCTGCACCGCGAAGGCCAGTGAGGCGGCGATGGGCGCCAGCTCCCGGGTGTTGGCCAGCGACGAGATGATCCCGGTGGCCGGCCCCAGCCCCAGCATGTTGAGGAAGTTGTAGCCCTCGATGCCGACCAGTGCGCCCACCGTCACGCCGAGCACGATGGTGACGCCGGCGGTACCGCCGCCGACCACCAATGAGCCGTTGCCCCAGGCGATGTCGGAGAGCAGGCGGACGAACTCGGCCCGGTAGTTCTTCAGGACGATGGGGATGCCCATGACGGCCCGGACGAAGAACGCGAACATGTGCCCGATCCGGACGACCGGTTGCACGGCACGCTTGGAGAGCCGCCGCAGCGGTTCGAGGATCGGGGGGATCGGGCGGACGGTGCTCGAGGTCATCTCAGAGCCCCACCCTCGGGAACAGCATGATGTACAGCTGGCTGATGGCGACGTTGACGACCATGAGCACCAGGATCGACTCGACCACCGCGGCGTTCACCGAGTTGGCGACGCCGGTGGGGCCGCCCTTGGTGGACAGCCCCTTCTGGCATGACACCACGGACACGATGGCGCCGTAGACGACGGACTTGAGCAGGGCCAGGATCATGTCCCCGGTGGTGGCGAACGACGCGAAGGTGGCGACGAAGCTGCCGGGTGCGCCGTTCTGGAAGTAGACGTTGAACAGATAACTGGCCAGGAAGCCGACGAAGCACACCAGACCGGTCAGGGCGAAGCCGACCATGATGGCTGCGGCGAACCGCGGAACCACCAGTCGGCGGACCACCGAGACGCCCATGACCTCCATGGCCGCCGTCTCCTCGCGCATGGTGCGGGAGCCGAGGTCCGCGGTGATGGCCGATCCGACCGCGGCGGCCATCAGCATGGCGGCGACCAGCGACGCGGCCTGCCGGACGACGGCCAGCCCGCTGGCGGCGCCGGACAGCGACGTCGCACCCACCTGCCCGGCCAGGATCGAGAACTGGATCGAGAGCGTCACGCCGAGGGGCAGCGCCACCAGGATCGTGGGCAACACCGCGGTGCCGGCCATGAACGCGCCCTGCCGGACGAACTCCTGCCATTGGAAGCGGCCGGTGAACAGGTCGATGAAGAACCACTGCAGGGTGCGCACCCCGAGCACGAACTGTTCGCCCACCGTGGCGATGGCGGCCTTGGGGTGCCGGTCGACGTAACCGGTGGTCCAGTTCTCGATGGCAGCCAGGCCGTCGTTACCTCGCGCGGGCGCCTCATCGTTGACGACGTCGGTCACGTCACGGCCCCCGTTCGCGGCCGGTGCGCTTGACTGCGGATCAAGTCACTGGCTCCGTTCTGAAGATTTGCAGGGGCGGACATGGCACGCTGTGAAGCGTGTCACAAACCTGGGCGGCGGCGCAAGGCTTCAAGTTAACAGCAGTTCCGAGGCTTCGGGCCGCAGGGCGGACCTTGGCCGATCGGTAGCCGTCAATCATTTGGCGATGTTAACGACCGACACATACGACGAGGGCGTTATCGCCCATCGAATTTAAGTTAGTGACAATTTCGGCACTTTTTGCACTATCGTTTGGGCATGGCCGAGCCGCGGCGGCGCCCCAAGGACCGCAAAGCGCAGATCGCGAGCATCGCCGCCGAGGCTTTCAGCGAACAGGGCTATCACGCGGTGAGCATGGACGATATCGCCAACCGCGTGGGAGTTTCGGCTGCCGCGCTGTACCGGCACTCGCCGAGCAAGTACGACATGTTCCGGACCGCGGTGCTGGCCCTGAGTCAACAACTGGTCGACGCCACCGCGCTGTCGGACGATCCGCCCGTGACCCACCAGGACGCCGTGCAGACGTACGACCGGCTGGTTTCGGCCCTGGTCGACGCCGCGCTGGCCAACCGCACTCGCGGCGGGGTGTACCGGTGGGGCGGCCGCTATCTGGTGGACGAGGATCTCGCGACCCTGACCGCCCACGTGCGGCTGGTCAATACGCGACTGCAGGAGCCCATCCGCATCCTGCGGCCCGAACTGGGCTCCCAACAGCGCTGGACCCTGTCGATCGGGGTGCTCGCCGCCATCGGGTCGATCGTCGAGCATCGCGCGACGCTCTCGGCCGGCCGCGTGCACCGACTGTTCGGCGGCATGGCGCGCGCGCTCCTGTGGGCGCCGGTGTCCGTCGACCCCGTCCACAGTCCCGCCCCGCCCGCGCCCGGGAACCGGCCCACCGCGGGGCGGTTCGAAGCGGTGCTGCGTGAGGCGATGCGACTGTTCCTGAGGGACGGGTACCGCCAGACCACCCTGGACGACATCGCGCGGGCGGTCGGCATGCCGACATCGGGGATCTACCGGTACTTCCCCGGTAAGGCCGACATCCTGACCGCCCTGTTCCGCCGCGCGGCAGATCGGTTGTCGGCCGACACGGCCGTGATCCTGGCCGCCCATGCTGATCCCGCCGGTGCTCTGGAGGAGTTGATCCACAGTTATGTACTCCGGTCGCTGGAGTACCCCGGGATCGATTCGCTCTACTTCACCGAACGGCCGAGCCTCGCGCCCACCGACTCGGTGCTGTTGCGCAACATGCAACGCGGCACCATCGACACCTGGGTGGGCGTGCTCACCGCAGCGCGTCCCGACCTGTCCGGCCGGGACGCCCGATTCATGGTGCAGGCGGCCTTCGCGGTTGCCGTCGACGTGGGCGCTCTGGCGCGCCACCCGGACACCACCCCGGGCGTCAGCGCCGCGATGGAGACGTTGATGGCGGCCGTGTTGTCGGCCGACACCGACGCGTTGCTCAGCAAAGGGCCCGAATCGGCTTTACCGTTCCGTTAATAGACTGGTCACAGTCGTGTACATTTCTCCTCGGAGCTGTGCAAGTTCGTGGTCGACGGGCAGGTCAGCGACGCGGCGGGGGCGTCACAGGCCTTCCGTCGCCCCACATTCACAACAGCCCCGGCGTTCGGATCTCGGGGGATCGACGGCGCCGTAGGTCGGGGGCGGACACCGGGCGGGCGGATGTACCTCGAGGCCGTGCAGGCCGACGGGCGTCGCCCTCTCGGTGTCCGTCACGGCGCTACCCCCGGCGCCCCTGACATCCCCTCGCCGTTGGGCTAGCCGGACTGCGCCGCCAGCAACTCACCCATCCGCGGGATGACGGACTGCAGGGCCTTCAGCGGCCGGATCATCACGGTGAACGACACGATCTTGCCGGCGTCGGACCAGGCGATCATGTCGATGCCCTCGACCTTGACGCCGTCGAGGTCCGCGCGGAACTGCAGGATTGCCGACCGGTCGTTGTACCAGTGCTCGACGTAGTGAAAACCGCTGTCGGCGAACATCTTCTCGGCCGCCAGCAGGTAGGCCCTGGTCGTGGCCCGGCCCTCCTGCGGGGTGAACACCGCCGGCGACCGGAACGTGACGTCGTCGGCCAGCAGTTCGTCGAGCAGGGCGGTGTCGCCGGACTCCATGAAGTTCAGCCAGCGGGTGATCACATCCGGAGTCATCGCACGATTCCATCACGCCTCGGCCGGGGCGGGACGCGCCGCCTCGAGTGCACCCTGGATCCGGTGGTAGCCCCGCCGGTCGTAGATGCGGGTGACGATGCCGCCGAGGAGCAGGCCGACGAGCAGGCCGACCGTCGTCATCTGCAGCGCGTGCCCCAGGCCGGCGGCGGTGCGTCCGTCGAAGTACAGCAGCGAACGCACGCCCAGGAACACCTGATGCATCGGCTCGAAGGTGGCCAGCCAGCCGAACACCCGCGGCGCGGCCTCCAGTGGAACCGTGGCACCCGCGGACGGCAGGCCCAGGATGACGAACACCAGCAGGTTCACCAGCAGGCCCATGCTGCCCAGCGCCGCGATGATCGACGACGCGGTCACTCCCACCGCGGTGACGGCGAACGCGCCGAAGGCCCACAACTGCCAGCCGTGCGTGATCGGCATGCCCAGGCCGTGGGCGATGGTCAGGTACACCGCCGAGGCGATCAGCCCGAGCAGCGTCATCATCGCCCACTTCAACAACAGGGTGCGGAACCGGGAGATGACGGTCTGCTCGGCGAAGTGGTACACCGGGCCGATCTCGGCCGGGACGTAGCCCAGCATCGAGTCGACCAGGGTGCTGACCACAAGGCTGCCGGTGAACCCCGCCAACAGCAGCAGCAGTGCGTAGTAGAAGGCGGACAGCCCATTGCCGGTGCCGTTGGGCAGCGGGTTGTGGACATCGGTGTGTACGTCGACGGGGTTGGCCAGGGCCAGCGCCACCCCGCCGGGTAGCGCGTTGCCGGCCTGCGTGGCCACCTGGGCCGAAAGGCGTTTGCCCAGTTCGGCATTCACCTCCGCGGTGGCGCGGGTCAGCGCCTGGCCGGCGATGCTGGCGGCCAGTGTCCCGGCCCGCGGATTGGTCGACATCGTCACCGTCGGCCGCACCGCGGTGCCCGGCTGCAGCGCCGAGCGTCCGAACGCGTCGAGCTGCGCGGAGAAGTCGGCGGGGATCATCAACTGCCCGTAGACCTTTGCGGTGTCCAGCTGGGTGGCCGCTTCGGCCGCCGGCAGCTCGCGCAGGTCGAACTTCGTCTGGTCCATCGACGCGGTCAGCTGGTCGATGAGCTGTTGACCGGTGGGGCCGGCGTCCTCGTTGACCACCGCGATCGGGAAGTGCCGGATGTTGGTGGTGGGGTTCAGGATTCCGCCGAGGTACAGCCCGGCGAGCGCGGCCAGCAGGGCCAGCGTGACACTGATCGGGATCGCCCAGAACCGGATTGTCCGGGGCGCGCGCGGAATGGACAGCTGGTCCGGGGCGGCATGCCGGGGCGCCGGCGGTGGGGCGGGCTGGTTCATCGGGGCTCCTGTTCGTACCGCAGCGAGGCTATGCCCGATCCGCCCGTCGACGTGAATATCGTGGCGCTCCTTACGTTCGGTGTGTCGTGGTGGGCGCTGACACGTCCCGGCACCAGGGGCCTCTAGGCGGCCAGACCGGCGTGCATCTGCCAGACCAGGATCTCGGCCGGTTCGACCGCGGTGACCCGTTGCCCGCCGCTGGCGGTGAACCGGACCGCGTCGCCCTCGTTCACCGGGCCGGCGCCCTCGAGCGTCACCTCGCCGCGCGGCACGAAAAGGTGCAGATGGGGAGCTTCCGGTAATTCGATCGACTGTCCGGGCTGGAGCCGGGCGCCCTGCAGCGCCGCGTAGCGGTTGGCGATGGTGATGGCCGCTTCGCCGCGGTGGTCGGGCATACCGGAGGCGATGGTGACCAGCCGGCCGTCGAGAAGTTCGTTGTCGATCTCGAGTTGCTGGTAGCCCGGATCGATGCCGGATTCGTCGGGAACAACCCACATCTGCACGAAATGCACAGGCTCGGTGTGCTTTTCAGCCATCCGGCTGCCGTCACCGGCGAGGGTCCAGCTGTCGTTCTTCTCCGAATGCAGGATGCCGCGGCCGGCCGACATCCGCTGGGCCAGACCGGGATAGATCACCCCCGAGTGGCCAGTGGAGTCCTGGTGCACCAACGAACCCCGCAGCACCCAGGTGACGATCTCCATATCGCGATGCGGGTGGGTATCGAACCCCTGGCCCGGGGTGACGATGTCGTCGTTGTTGACCAGCAGCAGTCCGTGGTGGGTGTTGGCCGGGTCGTAGTGGTGGCCGAACGAGAACGAGTGCTTGGAATCCAGCCAGTCGATCGCGGTCTTGAACCGGTCGTCGGCGCGCCGGATGTCGATCACGGGTGCGGTCATGTCGATCACTCCTTGACTTGGGCCCGAGCCTACGTGGCTCGCTGCCCACTCCAACATACATGATGTATCATGTATTCCGTGTGGCTGACCGACGTCCAACAACAGCTGTGGCGCGACCACCTGGCCATGGCGGGTGGCCTCCAGGCCGCGATGAACCGCCAGCTGCATCAGGCCTGCGGGCTGACGCTGGCCGACTACGACGTCCTGGTCGCCCTGTCCGAGCGGGGCGACCTTCGCATCGGGGAGCTCGCGGCGGCGCTGGGCTGGGAGCAGAGCCGGCTCTCGCACCAACTGCGCCGGATGCGCGACCGCGGGCTGGTGAGCCGGGCCGAGAGTCCCGACGACGGGCGCGGCGCCATGGTGGGTCTGACCGCGTCCGGGCGTACCCAACTGCGCGTCGCCGCCCCGGGCCACGCCGAACTGGTCCGCACGCTGGTCTTCGACGGGATGACCGGTGGTGAGGCCGCGGCCGTGCGGAGCTGGATGGCCCGGGTGCTTGCGCGTCTGGAGTGAGCGGTTCGTAGGCTGGCGCCCATGGATCTCAACGGAACAAGTGCAATCGTCACCGGCGGCGCGTCGGGAATCGGCGCGGCAACCGCGCGCAAACTGGCCGACCGGGGCGCCACGGTCGTGGTCGCCGACCTGCAGGCCGACAAGGGCGAGGCCCTGGCCAAGGAGATCGGCGGTGCCTTCGTCACCGTCGACGTCACCAAGACCGAACAGATCGAGGATGCGGTCAACACCGCGATGTCGCTGGCACCGCTGCGTGCGCTGGTGAACTCCGCGGGTATCGGCTGGGCGCAGCGCACCATCGGCAAGGACGGCGAGTTCGCCTCGGCGCACAATCTCGACGCCTACAAGAAGGTGCTCGAGATCAATCTGGTCGGCACGTTCGACTGCATCCGGCTGGCGGCCACTGCGATGAGCCGGCTGGACCTGACCGATACCGGCGAGCGCGGTGCGATCGTCAACATGACCAGCGTGGCGGCCTTCGACGGTCAGATCGGCCAGGCCGCGTACTCGTCGTCCAAGGGCGGCGTGGTCGGGCTGACCCTGCCGGTGGCCCGCGACCTGTCGGCTGTCGGCGTACGCGTCAACACCGTGGCCCCCGGCCTGATCGACACCCCGATCTACGGCGAGGGTGAGGCTTCCGAGGCGTTCAAGGCCAAGCTCGGCGAGTCGGTGCTCTTCCCGCACCGCCTCGGCAAGCCCGAGGAACTGGCGTCGATGGTGGTCGAACTGATCACCAACTCGTACATGAACGCCGAGGTGGTCCGCGTCGACGGCGGGATCCGGATGCCCCCCAAGTAGTTTCCCTTCCGCGAACAGACACAGAATCCCCTCATTCGGACGGAATGAGGGGATTCTGTGTCTGTTCGCCAGCACCGGGCGCGCCTTGCGGCAATGATGGTCGGGTGCCTACCGAATCTGATCGCACCGGCAAGGTTTCCATCGTCGGAATGGGCAGCGTCGGGACCGCGATCGCGTACGCCTGCCTGATCAGGGGATCGGCAGCCTCGTTGGGGCTCTACGACATCTTCGCCAAGAAGGTCCGCGCCGAGGTGCTCGATCTGAACCACGGCAGTCAGTTCGTCCCGCACTGCCCGATCGAGGGTGGCGACGATCTGGCGGTAACCGCC
>JAKIXW010000199.1:6590-6905 GCA_022708865.1 Acidobacteriota bacterium | reverse complement strand
CAGATCGCCGGCCTCGTGACCGGGCAGGCTGCCGCCCTGCTCGTAGTCGTGGTACTCGAGCACGTCGATACCGTCGGACGTCGACACGTTGCGGTAATCGTCACCGACCGAGCCGCACTGGCTCCCGCCCACGCGGCCATCCCAGATGACGGCGCCCGGATCGAGTTCGCGGATGCGGGCGCCCGTCGCGTCGAAGAATCCGCGCAGCACCGCGGCCGCGTCCACCGGGCAGGTGTTCGTGCGCCAATCACATTGGCCGTCCACGCACATGCTCGGCGTCGGCTCGCCGACCGGGGTCCAGCCCGCCACGGCGGG
>JAKIXW010000199.1:0-6570 GCA_022708865.1 Acidobacteriota bacterium | reverse complement strand
CCGCCGTGTCGAGCCATTGTGCAAAAGGCATCGGTGCACCATGCGAGGTGTCGGTGCGCCAGCGGGCGGCATACCAGGTGAAATCCTTGAAGAACTCGTTCTCGCAGTGGCCATCCTGCCCGGACAGCACCGGGATGAGCAGCTGGTCATGGCGTTCGGCTGCGGCGAACACCGCGTCGAGTGCGCTGAAGTCGAGGCGACCGGTGTGCTTGTTCACCGCCATGTTCGACACCACCGCGACCCGGGTGAGCGAACGGCGGGGCAGCCGCGAGAAGTAGGTGTCGAGGTCGACCTGCGGTCCGCACCCGGCGTTGACGGCCCAATTGGTGCCGAGCGAATAGGCGTTCAGACCCGTTGGCCACCAAGGCTTTCCATCGATCGTCAGGGAGCTGCCCGACGTGCCGAAGACGGCCCGCGGCGGCGTCGAGCCGATGTGGCGGGGCGACTCGGCGGTGCAGCCCGTCAGGGCCAGGGCGATGGCGGCCGCCAACCCCAGTAGAACCTTGACAGCTCGTTCCTCGCAGCGCATCGTCAGTGGCTTTGCCCTGATTGGCCACTTCCTCCTCGCAGCTCGTTCCTCGCACCGCATCGTCAGTGGCCGCGGGCGACCCATTCGTCGTAGTTGACGATCTCGTCGCCGATGCGGGTGGTGTCGCCGTGTCCGGTGTAGACGATGGTGTCCGGCGGCAGCTTGCCGAGCTTGTCCTTGATCGAGCCGAGGATGGTGGGGAAGTCGGAGAACGAGCGACCCGTCGCGCCGGGCCCGCCCTGGAAGAGCGTGTCGCCGGAGAACACCGCGCCCAGCGCGGGGGCGTAGAGGCAGGTCGAGCCGGGGGAGTGGCCGGGGGTGGCGATGGCGTGCAGTTCGATCCCGTCGGCGGTGAACACCTGGCCGTCCTCGATGGCGCGGAAAGGCTTGTCGCCGTGGGTCGTTCGCCAGAGCATGTCGTCGGCGGGGTTGAGGAACACCGGCGCGTCCAGATCGGCGGACAACTGTGGGGCGACGGTGATGTGGTCGTTGTGGCCGTGGGTACAGATCACCGCGACGACGTGCCGTCCGGCGACGGCGTCCTCGATGGCCTGCGCGTTGTGCGCGGCGTCGATGACGATCACCTCCTTGTCGTCACCGACGAGCCAGATGTTGTTGTCGACATCCCAGCTGCCGCCGTCGAGTTCGAAGGTGCCGCTGGTGACAACCCGCTCGATGCCACTCACAGGATCACCACCGAGCGCAGGACCTCGCCGTCGTGCATCTTGTGGAAGGCGTCCTCAATCTGGTCCAGCCCGATGCGTTCGGAGACGAACTTGTCCAGGGGCAGCCGGCCCTGCAGGTACAGCGAGATCAGGGTTGGGAAGTCGCGTTCGGGCAGGCAGTCGCCGTACCAGGACGACTTCAACGCGCCGCCGCGGGAGAAGAAGTCCACCAGCGGCATCTCCAACGTCATGTCCGGTGTCGGAACACCCACCAGGACAACGGTTCCGGCCAGGTCCCGGGCGTAGAACGCCTGCTTCCAGGTTTCCGGCCGCCCGACGGCGTCGATCACGACGTCCGCGCCGAACCCGTCGGTCAGGTCCTGGATCGTCTCGACGGCGTCGAGTTCCTGGGCGTTGATGGTGTGGGTGGCGCCGAACTCGCGGGCCCATTGCAGCTTCTTGTTGTCGGTGTCGACGGCGATGATGGTGCGCGCCCCGACCAGGGCTGCACCGGCGATCGCGGCGTCCCCGACGCCGCCGCAGCCGATCACCGCGACAGTGTCATCGCGGCCGATGGCGCCGGTGTTGACCGCCGCGCCCAGCCCGGCCATCACCCCGCAGCCCAGCAGGCCCGCCACGGCCGGGTCGGCGGCCGGATCGACCTTGGTGCACTGGCCCTCGTGGACCAGGGTCTTGTCGGCGAACGCGCCGATGCCCAGGGCCGGGGTCAGTTCGGTGCCGTCGGTCAGCGTCATCTTCTGAGTGGCGTTGAAGGTGTCGAAGCAGTACCAGGGGCGTCCGCGTTTGCAGGCCCGGCACTGTCCGCACACCGCCCGCCAGTTCAGGATCACGAAGTCGCCGGGGGCGACGTGGGTGACCCCGTCGCCGATGGATTCCACGGTGCCGGCGGCCTCATGGCCCAGCAGGAACGGGTATTCGTCGTTGATGCCGCCCTCGCGGTAGGTCAGATCGGTGTGGCAGACCCCGCAGGCGAGGATGTCGACCACCACCTCACCGGGCCCTGGATCAGGGATCACGATGTCGACCACCTCGACGGGCTGCTTCTTGGACCGGGAAATCACACCACGCACTGTCTGAGGCATGAGCTACAACCTAGTGCCTCCGCTCGGTATTGGAACAGTGTCCAAACGCGTGTCCGACGAAGGATACTGACAAGCCCGACTCGCGGGTCTACGCTGACGCCACCAGCGTCTACCGGGGGGTGGAACATGTCGGATCCTGTCGAAAAGTGCGTTCTGTGCATCGTCGGTGCGGGCCTGGCGGGAATGAACGCGTTATTCGTCGCCAGCAGATACCTGACCCCTGATCAGCGCGTGATCCTGGTGGACCGCCGCCCGCGCGTCGGCGGGATGTGGGTCGACACCTATCCCTACGTCCGACTGCATCAACCGCATTCGATGTTCACTGCGGGCAACATCGAATGGACATTGGGGCGGGAGCCGTCATACCTGGCGACCAAGGGCGAGGTGCTGGACCACTTCGCGCATTGCCTCTCTGTCATCGAGAAAGATCTCCGGGTCGACGAATTCTTCGGTTGGACACTGGAATCCGAGGAGGAGATCGACGGTGTCGTCCGGGTCCACTGTCGCGGCGCCGATGGGCGCACCATGGTGATCGAGACGGCCAAGCTGATCAAGGCCCACGGGTTCGAGGTGGAGCCCAACGAGCCGCTCGCGCTGTCGAGCCGGGCTGTGCACTCGGTGTCGCCGGACACCTGTGACATGCGTTCCGCCCCGATCCGGGATGATTCCGCACCAGTCTGGGTCGTCGGTGGGGGCAAGACGGCGATGGACACCGTGCATGCCCTGGTGCAGGCCTACCCGGGCCGACAGGTGAACCTGTTGGCCGGCGGCGGCACCTTCTTCCACAACCGGGACTTCTTCTTCCCGCAGGGCCTGGCGCGATGGCACCGCGGCATGCTGGTCAGCACACTGACGACGGAGGTCGTCCGACGCTTCGACGGCACCAACGAGGCCGAGGTGTGGGATTGGCACCGCGCGACCTGCGGTCTGGCCGTGACGCCGCAGACCGGCAACTTCGCCCTCGGGGTGCTGTCCGAAGCGGAGCAACGGGTCATTACCGATGGGCTCAACGACGTGGTGATGGACCATCTGGTGGACGTCGTCGACGATGCCGACGGTGCCACGTTGCGCCTGCGCAGCGGCGCCGAACGACGGGTCGAACCCGGCAGTTGGTTCGTCAACTGCACCGGCTACCTCACCACACGTGAGCAGCCCTACGAGCCCTACATCTCACCCAGCGGCAATGTGCTGTCGATCCAGATTCGTTCGGCCACTTTGCATCTCACGTCGTTTGCCGCGTACTTCGCCACCCATCTGCTGCTGTCCGGCAAGATCCGTGAGGTTCCGCTGTACGAGTTGGACGTGTACGACATGTATCACACGTCGCGAAAGGCCTTCGCCTACACGCTCATCTCGCTGGTGCAGTACAACCTGAGCCTGTATGCGGACAGCATCGGGCTGCGGGCGTTCCGGGAGTGCGGTCTGGTCTTCGACCGGTGGTATCCGATGCCGCGTCAATTGCTGGCGAATATGCAATTCGCGCGCACGCATCGCCGGGAGCGCGACAAGCTGCGCGGCATCCTCGACGCGGCGGCCGAACGTCACAGCGTGCGCTGCGGACCGTTGGTCGGCGCCGCCGCCCCGTAGGGTGGGTGGCGCCATGAGCGCCCTCGATGTCCTGGCCGACTGGCCGGTCCCGGAAGCGGCGGCCGCCGTGCTCACCCCCGGCGGGGTCCAGGCCACCCACGGTGATGTCGGTGCTTCGTTCCGGCTGGCGTCGGTCACCAAGCCGATCGTCGCGCGGGCCGCGCAGGTGGCCGTCGAGGAGGGGGCCGTCGACCTGGACACTCCCGCGGGGCCGCCTGGATCCACGGTCCGCCACCTGCTGGCGCACACCTCGGGACTGGGGATGCTCGACGACACGGTCCTGGCGCCGCCCGGCACCCGGCGGATCTACTCCAACACCGGGTTCGCGGAGTTGGCGCGGACCATCGAGCAGGCCGCCGGCATCGAGTTCGACGACTATCTGACCGAGGCGGTCCTCGCGCCGCTGGGTATGTCGGCGACCACGATGGACGGCGGGGCGGCCGCGGCGGGGTTTGGCGCCACCTCGACGGTGGCGGACCTGAGCCGGTTCGCCGCCGACCTGCTGGCGCCGGCGGTCGTCTCGGCGCCGATGCACGCCGAGGCGATCAGCGTGCAGTTTCCAGGTCTGGACGGCGTGTTGCCCGGCTACGGGCGGCAGCGGCCGAACGACTGGGGCCTGGGTTTCGAGCTGCGCGACGGGAAATCGCCGCACTGGACGGGTGCGGACAACAGCGCGCGGACGTTCGGTCATTTCGGTCAGGCGGGCACGTTCATCTGGGTCGATCCGGCCGCTGAGCTGGCCTTGGTGGTGCTGACGAATCGCGATTTCAGCGACTGGGCCCATCCGTTGTGGCCCGCGATCTCTGATGGAGTCCTGAGAGAATTCGGCGCACACTAGCGCAACAGGAGTCCCACAAGGCACAATAGACACGCAAGACACACAAGTTGTGATGCTCTGCGGATCCGCCAGGTCGTTGGGGAAGACGTCCCTCGTGGAACCGAAGGAGCAGAAGATGCGTGCGTCGAACCAACTCGCCGACGTGACCACGGGCGTGGTGTACATCCATGCCTCGCCCGCCGCGGTGTGCCCGCATGCCGAGTGGGCGTTGTCATCGGCCATGAATTCGCGCGCCAACCTGAAGTGGACGCCGCAGCCGGCGATCCCCGGGCAGCTGCGCGCCGTCACCAACTGGCGCGGGCCGGTGGGCACCGGCGCACAGCTCGCCAACGCACTTCGGTCGTGGACGGTGCTGCGGTTCGAGGTCACCGAAGATCCCAGCGAGGGGGTCGACGGCCAGCGGTTCTGCCACACCCCCCAGCTCGGCCTGTGGAGCGGGGCGATGAGCGCCAACGGCGACACGATGGTCGGGGAGATGCGGCTTCGCTCGTTGATGTCCGCCGGCGCCGACACCCTGGCGGCCGAACTCGACTCCGTGCTGGGTACCGCATGGGACGAGGCGCTGGAGGCCTGCCGCAACGGCGGCGACGGCGCAGAGGCCAGCTGGCTCAGCCGGGGTGTGGGGTAGCGTCCCGCGCACCCAACACCGGCTGCACCACGCGGCCGTGCGCAAACCCACGCTCCCACGGCATGAGGCCGTGCGGGTCACTCCACACCAACTGACGCGCAGCGATCGGCCCCTCGATGGCCACCGCATAGCACAGGTGTGCATCCGGGTGCTCGACGTCGACGACCTCCAACGTCAGATCGGGGCTGACGTCGACCCGGGAGCCCGGGCGCAGCGGGAAGCCGCACAGCACCTCCCCGACCATCTGATTGAGAAAACCCAGCGAGGGTAGGGGTTCCAGCCCGGTGATCACCAGTTCCGGCAGTCCCATCTTCTGCAGTCCGATGGTGTAGGCGAACGGCGCTCGGTTCTTCTCGGGCTCGACGTACTGCACGGCCCAGCCGTGTTTTCGGATCTTCGCGCGCACGTTGTCGAGCGCGTCCTGGATCGTTGCCCCGGGATGATCACACATCCAGCACATGTCGCACCTTCCTGTCTGGTTGTCGACAGTGTGCGCGGGCGGTATGACAATCAGGCCGGCGTGACGATCCGCAGCGCGTCCGGAACCGCGGTGATGCGGGCCGGCAGCGCACATGCGAAGTCGCCGTCGGCGTAGGCGTTGATCCCGGGGCACTCCACCGCCACGGTCCGCGCCCGCCGGGTGCTCACCGTGTCGAGGTCGACGTGGGTCCCCTTGAAAACGGTCGGGAACAGCCGGACCAACCGGGTGCGCGACGCCGAGCTGATCATCGTGACGTCGAGCAGTCCGTCGGTGGGGTCGGCGTATGGGCAGATCAGCATCCCGCCGCCGTAACTGCGGGTGTTGCCGATCGCCGTCATGGTCAGTTGGACATCCTCGGTCGGACCGTCGTCGAACGACAGCCGGAACGGCAGCAGCCGCAGCCGCGACAGCTCGGCGATCATCGCCACGTTGTAGCGCATCCGCCCGCGCGGCCAGCGCATCCGGTTCGCGCGATCACTGACCAGAGCGTCGAAACCCGTTGCCACCACGGTGCCGAACCACTTGCTGGTGCCGTCGGGCCCGTCGATGCGGCCCAGATCGACGGTCCGGCAATGCCCGTCGAGCAGCAGGTCGGCCGCGGCCTCCGGGTTGTCGCAGGGGATGCCGAACGCGCGGGCGTGGTCGTTGCCGGTGCCCGCCGGCACGATCGCCAACGGCACCCGGCCGCCGGCGAGTTCCTGCAGTGCCAACGCGATGACGCCGTCGCCGCCGGTCACCG
>JAKIXW010000198.1 GCA_022708865.1 Acidobacteriota bacterium | reverse complement strand
GCCGTCGCCCTGCATCGTCACGCCGTAGAGAGCGTCGGCGATCTCCATGGTGGGCTTCTGGTGGGTGATCACGATCAGCTGCGAACGCTCCCGCAGCTGCTCGAACAGTCCGAGCAGCCGCTGCAGGTTGACGTCGTCGAGGGCGGCCTCGACCTCGTCCATGATGTAGAACGGCGACGGCCGGGCCCGGAAGATGGCCACCAGCATCGCGACAGCGGTCAGCGACTTCTCACCGCCGGACAGCAGCGACAGCCGCTTGACCTTCTTGCCGGGCGGGCGGGCCTCGACCTCGACCCCGGTGGTCAGCATGTCGGACGGATCGGTCAGCAGCAGCCGGCCCTCACCGCCCGGGAACAGTGACGCGAACACCTGGGTGAACTCACGTTCGACGTCGGTGTAGGCCTCGGTGAACACCTGCAGGATGCGCGCATCGACCTCGTCGACCACGTCCAGCAGGTCCTTGCGGGCCGCCTTGACGTCCTCGAGTTGAGTGGAGAGGAAGTTGTAGCGCTCCTCGAGTGCCGCGAACTCCTCGAGCGCCAGCGGGTTGACCCGGCCCAGTTCGGCGAGCTCCCGTTCGGCCCGTTTGGCCCGGCGCTCCTGGGTCGGCCGGTCGAACGGCATCGGCGCGGGTGCCGTCACCGCGTCACCTCGGTCGCGGGCCTGCTCGTACTCGGCGATCTCGAGCTCGGTGGGCGGCAGCGCCACATCCGGGCCGTATTCGGCCACCAGATCCGCATGAGCCATGCCGAATTGCTCGAGGACCTGCTGTTCGAGCTGCTCGATGCGCATCGCGGCCTGGGCCTTGGCGACCTCGTCGCGGTGCAGCGAATCGGTCAGCGCGCTGATGCGTGCGTTCAGGTGGTCGACGCGCTCCCGCGCACCGGTCAGCGCGGCGGCGCGCTGCTGACGTTCGGCGGCCAGCCCGTCGCGGGTCCGGGATGCCACGGCGACGGCGGCGGCCAACTTCTCGGCCACCTGACGGCCGGACTCGGCCACGGCGGCGGCGACGGCGGCGGCATGCTCGCGGGCCACCCGGGCCCGGGCCGCCCGCGCCCGTGCCTCCCGTTCGGCAGCGGCAGCCCGGCGCAGTGAATCAGCCCGTCCCCGAACGGCATTGGCGCGTTCCTCGGCGGTGCGCACCGACAGCCGGGCCTCCACCTCGGCGCTGCGGGCCGCCTCGGCCGCGGCCGCGAACCGCTCCCGGTCCACGGGCTCGTCGGCGCCGGGTGCCGGGGTCTCCTGCGCGTTGCGCAGCCGGGTCTCGAGCTCGGACAGCTCGGTGACGGTCTGCTGACGGCTGGCCTCGAGTTCGTCGCGCTGGGTGGTCTGACGGCGCCATTCCTCGTCCGCGGTGCGGGCATCCTGGCCCAGCCGGCCCAGGGTTTCGTAGATGCGGGAGATCGCCGCGTCCGACTCGTTGAGGGCGGCCAGCGCCTGCTCGGCGGCGTCCTGCCGGTTGACCTGCTCGAGCGTCGCACCGGCCAGCGCCGCGGACAGCTCACCCCCGCGCGCCTCGGCGGCGACGAGTTCGGCACGGGCCCGCTCGATCGCCGACGTGATCTCGAGTGTGCTGGGTTTGCGATCCGACCCGCCGTTGACCCAGCCCTGACCGACCAGGTCGCCGTCGGTGGTGACCGCACGCAGCCGGGGGTTGCCGGAGACCACCTGCAGCGCGTGCGACAGGTCGTCGACCACCACGACGTGGCCCAGCAGGGCGGCCAGCGCACCGCGCAGCCGATCGGGCGCCTCGACGAAGTCCAGTGCCCAGCGGGTCCCCGTCGGCGCCGGGGCGCCCGAGTGGGGGTCGTCGACCGGCCAGTCCCCCAGCACGATGGCCGCCCGCCCGCCGTCGGCATCCTTGAGCGCGGCCACCGCGGCGCTGGCGGCGCTGAAATTCTCGGCCGCCACCGCGTCGGCGGCCGAGCCGAGGACGGCCGCCAGGGCCGTCTCGTATCCGGCGCTGACCTTGACCAGCTTGGCGATTGACCCGAAAAGACCTGTGTTGCTACGGTTTTCGATGAGCCAGGCGGCGCCGTCCTTGCGCTCGAGCCCGACGGCCAGCGCATCGATACGGGCGCGCAGCGAAGCCACCTCGCGTTCGGCGCCGCGTTCGGCGGCCTGCAGTTCGGCCACCCGTTCGTCGGCCAGTCGCAGTGCGGCGACGGTCCGGTCGTGGTGGTCGTCGAGGCCGACCTCACTCTCGTCGAGTTCGCCGACGTGACTCTGCACCGTCTCGAACTCGGCCTGCGCGTGCTGCGCGCGCGAGGCGGCTTCCTCGATGCCGTTCGTGAGCCGGCCGACGCGCTCGTCGATCGACTCGACGCGCGCCCGCATGGTCTCGACCTGACCGGCCAGCCGGGCCAGCCCCTCGCGGCGGTCGGCCTCGGCCCGCACCGCGGCCATGTGCGCCCGCTCGGCGTCGGCGGCCACCTTTTCGGCCTCGCCCAGTTCGGCCCGGGCGACCTCGAGCCGGGTCCGCGCCTGGGTCAGTTCACCGAGCAGAACCTGCTCGGCCGCCGCGACCTCGTCGGCCTGCCGGTCCAGGTCCTCGGGATCCGGGCCCGTCGACGCGCTGGCCGCCGAGTCCGTCTCCAGCAGCTGGGCCCGGTCGCTGGCGATGCGCACGGTGGCGCTGACTCGCTCGGCCAGCGCCGACAGCGCGAACCAGCTCTGCTGGGCCCGTTCGGCCCGCTCGGACAGCTGTGCGACGGCCGACTCGTGCGCGGCGAGCTCGGCCGATGCCGCCTCCACCGCCGCCACGGCTTCGTCGTGTTCATTGCGCAGCGCGGCTTCCGTCCCGCCGACGCCGTCGAACTCGGCCTGCCGCGTCACCAGGTCGTCGGCGGCCAGCCGCAGGCGGGCGTCGCGCAGATCGGCCTGGATGGTCTGCGCCCGGCGCGCCATCTCGGCCTGCCGGCCCAGCGGTTTGAGCTGTCGGCGCAGTTCGGTGGTCAGATCGGTCAGCCGGGCCAGGTTGGCGGCCATCGCATCGAGCTTGCGGACCGCCTTCTCCTTGCGCTTGCGGTGCTTGAGGACGCCGGCGGCCTCTTCGATGAATGCGCGACGGTCCTCCGGTCGGGATTCCAGGATCTGCGAGAGCCTGCCCTGCCCGACGATGACGTGCATCTCGCGGCCGATGCCGGAGTCGCTCAGCAGTTCCTGCACATCCATCAAACGGCAACTGGCGCCGTTGATCTCGTATTCGCCGGCACCGTCGCGGAACATCCGGCGGGTGATCGACACCTCGGAGTATTCGATGGGCAGCGCGTTGTCGGAGTTGTCGATCGTGACGGTGACCTCGGCGCGGCCCAGCGGGGCGCGGCTCGAGGTGCCGGCGAAGATGACGTCCTCCATCTTGCCGCCGCGCAGCGTCTTGGCGCCCTGCTCGCCCATCACCCACGCCAGGGCGTCGACCACGTTGGACTTGCCGGAACCGTTGGGGCCCACCACCGCGGTGATGCCCGGTTCGAAGCGCAGAGTCGTCGGCGATGCGAAGGACTTGAAGCCCTTCAGCGTCAGACTCTTGAGGTGCATGGCGTGCCAGAGTACCGCTAACGTTCGCGGAAGCCCTGGATCGGCTCGGGGTTCTCCGACCAGTCGGAAATCACCTTGTCGACCCGGCCCGGGGTGCCGGCGCCGCGCAGCAGATCCAGCAGGGCCTCGCAGTCCCGCCGCGGGCCCTGGGCGACGACGAGCACGCGTCCGTCGTCCTGATTCTTGGCGTATCCGGTCAGGCCGAGTTCGAGTGCGCGAGACCGGGTCCACCACCGGAATCCGACGCCCTGGACGTAGCCGTGCACCCACGCGGTGAGCCGCACCTGCGGCCCCGCTGGATCCGTCATCAGCGGTTGTCGTCGATATCGAAGCTGACGTGGGTGCCCGCCTTCAGCGTGCGGCCCACCGTGCACACCGCGTCGACGGCGCGCTGCACGACGGTGCGCACCCGCTCGGCCTCTTCGGCGTTCAGGCCGGACAGGTCGATGTGCAGGGTTTCGGCCAGCGCCGGGTAGATCTCGTTGTCGCGGTCGGCGGCACCGTTGACGTCGATGGTCGCGGTGTAGTCGTCGCCGAGGCGCCGCGCCAGCGGCTGATCGCTGGACATCCCGCTGCAGGCGGCCAGGGCGATCTTCATCAGCTCGCCGGGCGTGAAGACGCCGTCGACGTCCTCGGAGCCGACCAGCACCTCGGCCCCGCGCGAGCTGCGCCCGGTATATCGCCGGGTGCCAGTGCGTTCGACCCACAATTCGGTCATCGACCCTCCTCTCCTTCGCGATTTCGGCGAGCGGCCGTGTCTGTACATAACCGCCCGGTGTGTCGTGTACAGATGCGGATGCTCGCCACGCCCCGGCGCCCTCATGCACCTTTCCGGTACGTTGCTTCGAACACAGCATCTTCAAGCCAACGTTTGAAGCTTTCATTGTCCTGAAAGACCTTGAACAACTGGGTCTCGTCGGAGATCAGGCCAAGCATGGCCTTGTTGAGCGCCCGGTTCATCTCGACGCGAGCATTCACCGGGTCATCATTGGCCTGAGCGTTCTGGTAGGCCTGATCCGCAGCGACGATCCGCGGGATCTCCTCGGTGATTCGGCGCTGGATGCGGTCGGCGTCTTCCCAGTCAACGTTGCCGAAATGATCGTTGAAGCTCTTGACGATCTCAGAGAGCTTCTCCAACACGGGTTCGGCTCTGCGACCACCGCCCGCGGCAGGCACCGGGTCAAGAGAACCGTCCTCATCCTCGAGCACGATCTTCATGGCGACCTGCTTCTCGGCGCGGTACGACTCCAGGTCAATGTTCTCCAGGATCCCGGCCGACAGGTCGTCTTCGGCCGGCGCCGGGAGCTTGGGCACCAGGTTGTCGAGGAAGATTGCGCGCTTCTCCCACTCGACGCTGCCATAAGGGAGCACCGCCGACAGGAAGTTGTACGTGCGCAGGAACGCCTTCGCATCGCCCTTGAACTTCACCTGGTCATCCTCATCGAGGAGTTCGATGTACTCGGCTACGCACTCGTCCAAGATCGGATCGAGTTGGTCGCGGTCAGCGCCATCCAGATAGCGGGCAACGAATGTGTCGACGTGCTCGGGCGTGTATACGGCGAAGCCATCGAGGTCATTCACGAGGTCGTGCAGCTTGTTGGCGTCGGTCTCTTTCGCGAGCACCGTGGTGCGGTAGTAATCACCGAAAGAGCGCTTGATGATCTCGGCGTCGTTCGCGAAGTCCAGAACGAAGGTGTCGTGCTTCGCGGGGTGTGCCCGGTTCAACCGCGAAAGTGTTTGCACAGCAAGCACGCCCGACAGCACCTTGTCGACGTACATCGTGTGCATCAGCGGCTCGTCGTAACCAGTCTGGAACTTGTTGGCGACGACGAGAATTCGGTAAGGGTCCTCCTTGATCTTTCCGGCAATAGCCGCTGAGGGGAAGCCATTCAGACTGGACTCGGTGACCTTCTCACCCAAATAGTCGTGCTCGCCCGAGAATGCGACGACGACCTGATATGGGTTCTTCCGGGCGGCCAACGCTTCACGAACCGCGTGGAAGTACTGGATGCAACGCTCAATCGACGATGTCACGATCATGGCGCGCGCCTGTCCAGCGATCTTGTGCTTGGTGATCACTTGATCAAGGAAATGCTCGACCATGATCTGCGCCTTCTGCGCGATCGCGTGCTGATTACCTTCGACGTAGGCGCGAAGTTTCTTGGATGCGCGCTTGGTGTCGAATTCCGGGTCGTCGTCGACGGTCTTCATCAGCTTGTAGTAGCTGCCGACTGGTGTGTAGTTCGCCAGTACGTCCACGATGAATCCCTCTTGGATGGCTTGTTTCATCGTGTACGAGTGGAAGGGCTTGTGTCCGATGCTGCCGTCGGGGTTCGAGACGGGCTCTCCGAACATCTCGAGGGTCTTGTTTTTGGGCGTCGCAGTGAACGCGAAGTAACTCGCGTTGGGCAGCATCTTCTTACTGTCGATGATCGCGTTGACCTGGTCCTCGAAGGTCGCCTCTCCATCGTTCTCTATACCGGCGAGTGCCTGCGAGACCGCCGCCGACGTCTTGGAGCCTTGGGAGGAATGCGCCTCGTCGATGATGATGGCGAATTTTCGGTCGCGGTGCTCTGTTCCGATGTCGTCGAGGATGTAGGGAAACTTCTGCACCGTGGTGATGATGATCTTTTTCCCCGCGGTGATGCCGCGGCGCAAGTCACCCGAACGGTCGGCATGCATCACTGTGGAACCGACCTGCAGGAATGACTTGATGGTCTGGGTGAGTTGGCTGTCGAGGATGATCCGATCGGTCACCACGATGATCGAGTCGAATGCAACCTTGTCGGCGTGCGTAGCTTCGGTGAGCTGGTGGGTGAGCCAGGCGATGGAATTCGACTTGCCGCTGCCTGCGGAGTGCTGAATCAGGTACTTGCGCCCCGCACCCTGCACGGAGACGTCGCCGAGAAGTCTGCGAACGACGTCGAGTTGGTGGTAGCGCGGGAAAATCGCCTTCCGCGACTTCCTGCCGGTTTTCGGGTCCTTCTCCTCAACGATATGCGCGTAGTTCTCGATGATCCCGGCAAGACTGGTGGGCGCGAGGATACGTCGCCAGAGATAGTCAGTCTTCAGCCCGTTGGGGTTGGCCGGGTTTCCCGCACCGTCGTTGTAGCCCTGGTCAAAGGGCAGAAACCACGACGACTTTCCCTTGAGGTCGGTGCAGAACTTCACGCGCTGATCGTCGACGGCGAAATGCGCGATGGTGCGCCCGAATCCGAACAGGGAATCGCGCGGATCACGGTCGCGCTGGTATTGCTCGACGGCATCTTCGACCGTCTGTTTGGTGATGTTGTTCTTCAGCTCGAAGGTGAGGATCGGTAGTCCGTTGACGAACGCGACGAGGTCTATCGCCTCACCCGGCTTGCTGATGCTGTGGTGCACCTG
>JAKIXW010000197.1:295-6950 GCA_022708865.1 Acidobacteriota bacterium | reverse complement strand
CCCGGCCCGTCGGCCCCGGTGACGCCCGCGGCCGGGTCGACTCCCGGTGGGCCATGCGTAGAGACGGGCGTCGTCGCCCCGGCGGCCGCCCCGATTCCGCTGGTCGCGCCGGGTCCCGTGCCGGTGGTTCCCATCGCACCGGTTCTCCCGCCAATTCCCGTGGTTCCGCCCATCCCGGTGATCCCCCCGGGTCCGGTGATTCCGCCCGTGCCGGTCGTTCCCCCGGTTCCGCTGGGTGCTCCCGTTCCGGTGGTTGCCCCGGTGGTCCCGTTGGCCGGTGCCGCGCCCCTGCCCGTGCCGGTGGCGGCACCGATCGTGCCGATGGCGGGGACGGGCAAGGGTGTGCCGATGGCTCCGGTGGAAAACGGATTCATGAACGGCGTGCCGGCCCCGGCCGGTCCGCAAGGCTGACACTGGAGGATGACTTTCCTTGCAGTGCAGGGAATTACGACAACAGCGACAGGGCGTAAGCCCCTGTCGCTGTTGTCGTCCCTGAATCCAGTTGTCGCACAGCAATTTGTAGCAATACCGTGATGAATTATGAACGCGCCGTTCCAGTTTGATTGCGGCCCAGACCCGTACTTTGGGCAAAGGGGTCAGCAGGTGTCTCTTCACACAAAGGGTCGATTCGATGCGAATGGTTCTCCACGTCGTACTAGCACTCTGCCTGTTCGCCACGGCGATGACGGGCCGGGCGCCCCTCATCCAGTACTCGGTGGCCACCTCGCCGCTGAACTCCGGGGTGAAGTCGATCCTGCCGGCCCAGGGCACGCAGGTCGGCGTGGCGCACCCCATCGTGGTGACCTTCAACAGCCCCATCAATCCCGTCAACCGGGCCGCCGCCGAACGCAGCGTCGCGGTGACGTCCATGCCGGCGATGACCGGCCGCTACGAGTGGCTCGAGAGCAGCGTCGTGCAGTGGGTTCCCGACCACTACTGGCCCGCGCACAGCACCATCGCGCTGTCGGTCGGCGGCCGGTTCGCCGAGTTCAAGACCGGACCGGCCGTGGTCGGCGTCGCCGACATCTCCGACCACACCTTCACCGTCACCGTCGACGGGATGGGAGCGGGGTCACCGATACCCCTGCCGTCGCCGCATCACCTGCCGCATTTCGGTGAGGATGGGGTGCTGCTGGCCTCCATGGGCCGACCGGAGTACCCGACGCCCGTCGGCAACTACACGGTGCTGTCCAAGGAACGCGACGTGCTGATGGATTCCAGCAGCGTCGGCATCCCGGTCGACTCTCCGGACGGCTACCTGCTCAATGTCGACTATGCGGTCCGGATCACCAGTCGCGGTCTGTTCGTGCACTCGGCCCCGTGGGCCGTGCCCGCCATGGGCGTCGAGAACGTCAGTCATGGCTGCATCAGCCTGATACCGGCGGCCGCGGAGTGGTACTTCAACACCGTCGAGGTCGGCGATCCGGTGATCGTCCAGGAGTAGCCTCCGGGAAGACGCGCGACAGTTTGACAGGCTACGTATATTCTGCGGAGAGCTTGTTCACTGTTCTTCTCCGGAATCTCCGGCCGTCGATGGAGGGTGTCTGTCGTGGATGCGACCGGTAGTCGGCATTCACGATCGAAGATCGCTCACTTCATCCGGGTGTTCTGCGTGCCCATCGTGCTCGGCTGGATCGCGCTGAACGTCGTCACCAACGTTGTCGTCCCACCGCTCGAGAAGGTGGGCGAGGCCCATACCGTCGGGCTGGCGGCCAAGGACGGCCCGGCCATGATCGCGATGCAGCGCATCGGCAAGAACTTCAATGAGTTCAACTCCGACAGCACCGCCATGGTGGTGCTCGAAGGCGATCAGCCGCTCGGCGACGCCGCGCACCGCTACTACGACGGCCTGGTGGCGAAGCTGACCGCCGACACGGCGCACGTCGAGCACGTGGCCGACTTCTGGGGCGACAAGCTGACCGCCGCCGGCTCGCAGAGCAACGACGGCAAGGCGGCCTACGTCCAGGTCTATCTCCGTGGCAACCAGGGCGAGACGTTGGCCAACGATTCCGTGGCCGCCATCCGGAACGCCGTCGCGCAGTCGTCCCCGCCGCCGGGCCTGCATGTATACGTCACCGGCGGCGCGCCGCTGGTGTCCGATCAGCACCACGCCGGCGACAAGAGCATCGCCCGCGTCACCGCGATCACGCTCGGTGTCATCGCTCTGATGCTGATGCTCGTCTACCGGTCGGTCATCACCATGATCCTGGTCATGGTGATGGTGTTCATGGAACTCGGCGCCGCCCGCGGGGCCGTCGCGTTCCTGGCCAACGCCGAAATCATCGGGCTGTCCACGTTCGCGGTCAACCTGCTCACCCTGATGGTGATCGCGGCGGGAACCGACTATGCGATCTTCGCCATCGGCCGCTACCAGGAGGCGCGCGGCGACGGCGAGGACCGCGAGGACGCGTACTACACCATGTTCGCCGGCACCTCGCACGTGGTGCTGGGCTCCGGCCTGACCATCGCCGGCGCCATGCTCTGCCTGAGCTTCACCCGGCTGCCCTACTTCCAGACCCTGGGCGTGCCGTGCGCCATCGGCACATTCGTCGCCGTCATCGCCGCGCTCACGCTGGGTCCCGCCGTCATCACCATCGGCAGCCGGTTCGGCCGGTTCGAACCCAAGCGGGCCATCCGGTCGCGCGGCTGGCGGCGCGTCGGAGTGGCGGTGGTGCGCTGGCCGGCCCCGATCCTGGTGGCAAGCATCGCGCTGGCCCTGGTGGGCCTGCTCACCCTGCCCGGCTACAAGACCAATTACGACGCGCGGCGCTACCTGCCGCCCGACCTCACCGCCAACATCGGATACGCCGCCGCCGAACGCCATTTCAGCGCCTCCCGGATGAACCCCGACCTGCTCATGATCGAGGCCGACCACGATCTGCGGAATCCGGCCGACTTCCTGGTGATCGACAAGCTGGCGAAAGGGATCAAGAACGTATCCGGCGTCGCGCGGGTCCAGACCATCACCCGGCCCGACGGCACCCCGATCCGGCACACGACCATCCCGTTCATGGTGAGCCAGCAGAGCACCACCAACATCATGAACGAGGGGTATCAGCAGGACCGGATGGCCGACATGCTCGTCCAGGCCGACGAGATGCAGAACACCATCGACAACATGTCGCAGATGCAGAGCATCACCGAGCAGATGGCGGCCACCACGCACGACATGGTGACCAAGATGAAGGACATGACGCTCGACGTCGTCGAATTGCGGGACAACATCGCCAATTTCGACGATTTCCTGCGGCCGATCCGCAACTACTTCTACTGGGAGCCGCACTGTTTCGACATTCCGGGTTGCTGGGCGATCCGGTCGGTGTTCGACACCCTCGACGGCATGGACACCATGACCGACGACATCCAGCTGCTGATGCCCGACCTCGAGCGCCTGGACACCCTGATGCCGCAGATGGTCGTCCTGATGCCGTCGATGATCGATCAGATGCGCAGCATGAAGACGTACATGCTGACGATGTACCAGACCCAGAAGGGTCAGCAGGACCAGATGGCGGCGATGTCGAAGAACTCGTCGGCCATGGGAGAGGCGTTCGACACCGCCAAGAACGATGACACGTTCTACCTGCCGCCGGAGGCCTTCCAGAACGAGGACTTCAAGCGCGGCATGAAGAGCTTCATCTCGCCGAACGGCAAGTCGGTCCGCCTGATCATCAGTCATGAGGGCGATCCCGCTACGCCGGAAGGCATTTCGGTGGTAAACCCCATCAAGATCGCGGCTCGGGAGGCCCTGAAGGGCACGCCGCTCGAGGGTGCCAAGATCTACCTCGCCGGGACCGCCGCCACCTACAAGGACATGCACGACGGCGCACAGTACGACCTGCTGATCGCGGCGATCGCGGCGGTGGCGCTGATCTTCGTCATCATGTTGCTCATTACCCGCGCCCTGGTGGCCGCCGCGGTGATCGTGGGCACCGTGTTGCTGTCGCTGGGGACCTCGCTGGGTCTGTCGGTCTTGTTGTGGCAGCACATCATCGGGCTCGAGCTGCACTGGATGGTGATACCGATGGCGGTCATCCTCCTGCTCGCGGTGGGTTCGGATTACAACCTGCTGCTGGTCTCGCGGTTCAAGGACGAACTGCCCGGTGGTCTGAAGACCGGAATCATCCGCGCCATGGCGGCCACCGGTTCGGTGGTCACGTCGGCCGGGTTGGTGTTCGCGGCCACCATGGCCTCGTTCACGTTCAGTGACCTGAAGGTCATGGCGCAGGTCGGCAGCACGATCGCGATCGGCCTGTTGTTCGACACCCTGGTGATCCGGTCCTTCATGACGCCGGCCATCGCGGCCCTGATGGGCCGGTGGTTCTGGTGGCCGCAAGTGATCCGCTCGCGGGGATCCCAGCATCGGCTCGAGTCCATGGGGATCGACCAGACGGCCGTCGCGTCTTCTTCCCCGGCCTGATTGGGCATACCCTGGGCGTGTGGCGGAAACGTCATACGTGAGATGCGGTGATCTCAGCCTGGCCTATCAGGTATTCGGCGACGGGCCGACCGAACTCGTGTTCGTGGGGCCGATCGTCAGCCACCTCGACGTGTTCTGGACCCTCCCGGAATTCAAATCATTCTTCGACCAACTCGGTACCTTCTGTCGGGTCGCGATCTACGACAAGGCGGGCGCCGGATTGTCGGACCCGATCGTCAAGGTGCGCACACTGGACGATCGCGCCGATGAGGTCGAGGCCGTCATGGCCGCGGCAGGCTTCACGGCCGCCACGATATTCGCGATGAGCGAAGGACCCGGTACGCCATGGATCGTGCGGGGTTTCGCCCGGGCCAATCCGGTTATCGTGCGCGGCCCGGCGGCCCGCGGCGGGCCGTAGTCTGATGGGGCATCCTGACCGAACCGGAGGGGCCCGATGACCACTACCAACGACATCTACGAACGTCTGGGCGTGCTCGAAGCGCTGGTGCGCCATCTCTACGAGAAGACCGGCATCGCGGTTCCCGATCTGCGGACACTGGCCGGCGCGCAGGTGTCCGACCGGGTCCGTCAGCTCCTGGCGGCCGGGGACAAGATGGGCGCTGTCAAGGCCTACCGCGACGAGGCGGGCGTCGACCTGCCCACCGCGAGCAAGTTCATCGAGTCGCTCTGAGCGGGATCAGACGTTGGCCGGTGCGGCCTTGGTCTGGATCGTGAGGATCGGGTCGCCCACCGCTATCGGACCCGGGGCGCCGGCTTCTACGGACGCAAACTTCTTGCCGTTCAACACGATCACCGGGGTCACCAGCGAGTAGCCGGCGTCCTCGATGATCTTGCGGTCGAAGGTCACCAGCGGCGAACCCGTCGTCACCTTGTCGCCCTTGTTGACGTGGACGGTGAACCCCTCGCCCTTGAGTTGCACGGTGTCGATGCCGACGTGGATCAGCACCTCGATGCCGCCGTCGAGCACCAGACCGAACGCGTGGCCCGTGGGCTGCGCCGCGATCACGGTGCCGTTGCCGGGGGAGTACGCCGTGTCGCCCGAAGGCTCCACTGCCACACCGGGTCCCATGGTGCCCTTGCTGAACACCGGGTCGGGGACATCGGCCAGTGGCACCAGTGTGCCGGCCAAGGGTGCGGCAAGCTCGGTCACGACTCCGGCGTCACCGGCGGCCTGCGTGGCGGCCGCGGCGGCGATGGTGCCGGCGCTGGCGCCCGCGGGAGCCCGCTCCAGGTCGGCCACCGGCACCTGGGCGGCTTCCAGTTCGGCCTTCTGCTCGGGCGTCTTGTAGCCGGAGATGATCACCAGGATCATCGCCGTGAAGAACGCCGCGAGCACTGCGATGCCGTACAGCACGATGCTGTTGAACGCGGGGATGGTCAACAGCGACGTGAACACGAACGCGCTGGTCTTCACGCCGCCGCCGAGGCCGATGATCAGGCCGCCGACCAGACAGCCGACGAGCATTCGCGGATAGATTCGCTTGAACCGCAAGTGAATACCGTAGAGCGACGGTTCGGAGATGCCGCCCAGCAGGCCCGCCGCCAGCGCGCCCGTCGCGGTCTGCCGCATCTGGACGTCACGCTCCCGCCAGGCCAGGAACAGCACGCCGGCGGTGGCGCCGAAGCAGGCGAAGTTCCAGGCGCCCATCGGGCCCTGGATGAAGTCGTAGCCCAGGGTCTGGATGTTGATCAGCATGATCGCGTTGATCGGCCAGTGCAGGCCCAGCGGCACCATGAACGGGTAGGCCAACGGAATGATGATGGCGAAGATCAGCGGTGAGAAGTCGTTGATGGACTTGAGGACATGTCCCAGACCGGCGCCGGCGTACACCCCGATCGGCCCGATGAGGAACGCGGTCAGCGGGATCATGATCAGCATCGCCAGGAACGGCACGAAGATCATCTGGACGTTCTCGGGGATCAGCCGCTTGAGGTATTTGTACAGCGGACCGAGGACGGCGGCCATCAGCAGCGGCGGGAACACCTGGGAGCTGTAGTTGAACACCGTCAGCGGCGCTCCGAAGATGTGCACGACGTCGACCTCGGAGCCGAACACCGTGAGCTTCTGCGCGACCTCTTTCAGTCCCGCGAAGCCGGGCAGCATCACCACGGCCATGATCGCGAAACCCACCCAGGGGTCCGCGTCGAGCTTCTTTGACGCGTTGTAGGCGACCATCAACGGCAGGAAGACGAACACGCACTGCCACATCAGGT
>JAKIXW010000197.1:0-257 GCA_022708865.1 Acidobacteriota bacterium | reverse complement strand
GAGCTCGGTGCGCGGGTCGGCCCAGTTCGGGATGACGTGCAGGGTGCTCATCAGCGCCATGAAGGTGATGAACAGCGAGGCACCCAGCAGTGCGGGCAGGATCGGCCGGAACGAGTCGGACAGGAACTCGAAGAACGTGTCCAGCCAAGCGAATCGGCCGCGCGGTCCCCGGGCGCGCGCGGCGGCCTTGATGGCTGCCGCGTCGTCGGGATTGCCGCCGGTGCCGAGGCCGGGCAGCTTCATGATGTCGTTGTAGA
>JAKIXW010000196.1 GCA_022708865.1 Acidobacteriota bacterium | reverse complement strand
ATCCCGATCGATTCGCGCAGGATCGGCTCTCCGCTGTAGGAGGCCCAGCTGGTGTAGCAGGCGCCGAGGCCCTGTGCACGGGCGGCGAGGTAGAAGTTCTCCATCGCCGGGTAGATGGATCCGGCTTGCAGGTACTCCGAGGCGAACTCGTTCTTGAAGGCGGTGAACAGCACCGAGGTCAGCTCGCCGGCGCGGTCGTGCAGTTCGTAGGTCGCCCGGTTGTTGCGGGCGGCGCGCGAATTGTCTTCTGCGGCAGGCCTGCTCATCCCGTAGATGGATTCTATTGTGCCCAGCGCCAATTGCGCCGCCTTCGCCACCGCCGCTCGAGGACGATGAAGCGCCACAGCTGGGCGTTGGCCCCGTTGGGCGCCCAGGTGGCCGCCTCGAGGCAGCGGTCCAGGACCGCGTCGTCGACCGGCTCGTCGGTGAAGCGCCGGATGGAGCGGGCCGTCGAGAGCACTTCCCAGACGTCGTTGGTCGGTTGCGGCATGCCATTGGTTTACAAGACCCGCGCGCCGATGTCGAGTGTCGTAGGCCCTCCCGAGCCTGCGCGGCGTGTTGTACAGTCGTATTGCATTAGACGGCCCGAGGGAACAGGAAGTGGTGGGCGTGAACGACAGATTCTCGATGGAGGGGCGGGTTGCCGTCATCACCGGCGGCGGAACCGGGATCGGCCGGGCCTCGGCACTCGTACTGGCCGAGCGCGGCGCCGACATCGTGCTGGCCGGCCGCCGGGTCGAGCCGCTGGAGTCCACCGCCGCCGAGATCGAGAAGCTGGGTCGGCGCGCCATCGCCGTGCCGACCGACGTCACCGACGCCGATCAGTGCCGCGCCCTGGTCGACACCACGGTCGCCGAGTTCGGCCGCCTCGACGTGCTGATGAACAACGCCGGCGGCGGTGAGACCAAGCCGATGATGAAGTGGACCGACGAGGAGTGGCACCAGGTTCTGGACCTCAATCTGTCCAGCGCCTGGTATCTGTCGCGCGCCGCGGTGGGACCGATGATCGCGCAGAAGAAGGGCGCGATCGTCAACATCTCCTCGGGTGCGGGCCTGCTGGCCATGCCGCAGGCGCCCATCTACGGCGCCGCCAAGGCCGGCCTGCAGAACCTGACAGGATCGATGGCGGCGGCCTGGACACGCAAAGGCGTGCGAGTCAACTGCATCGCGTGCGGTGCCGTACGCACCCCGGGCCTGGAAGCCGATGTGAAGCGCATGGGCATCGAGATCGACGTGATCGGGCAGACCAACGGCTCCGGCCGGATCGCCGAGCCCGACGAGATCGGCTACGGCGTGCTGTTTTTCGCCTCCGACGCATCGAGCTACTGCTCCGGACAGACGCTGTACATGCACGGTGGCCCCGGCCCGGCGGGGGTGTGAGACATGACCTCTCCTGACGTCAGCCACGTCGGACTGCGGGTCCGCGACCTCGACCGCGCGCAGCGCTTTTACGGTGCGCTGGGGTTCACCGAGGTCAACCGGCTCACGGTGCCGGACAGGATGGCCGCCGGGCTGCTCGGCCTGGAGCCGCCCATCGGCTTCGAGGCCGTCTACTTGCGCAACAACGGCTTTGTGCTGCAGTTGATCACGTTCTCCGACCATCCCGCGCCGGACGAGGCCGAGCGCGGCATGGTTGGCGCCGGGCTGACCCATCTGTCGATCGCCGTGGACGACATGGCCGCGGCGCAGGCGGCGGTGGTGGAGACGGGTGGGACCATCGTGGCCGACCCGGGTGGCGGCTTCGCCTGCATGGTGCGCGACCCGGAGGGGCAGTTGCTTGAGCTGATCGCCTCGGCGGTGCGGCCGGTTCCCAGGTGACTTCGGCGCGCTACGTTCGCTGAGCGAACGAAAACGCGCCGAAATCAGGCTCTACTGACGTGTTCGTGGGTGTTTGAAGGGCCGTCCTGGGAGCGAGGGGCGGTGGCCGCCAAGGGCGAGCATGGCTAGGGCGATGAGGGCGTCGGGTGATCGGAATCCGAATGCAATCCGCGTCAGGAGCCGGATCTTGGTGTTGGTGGATTCGATCAGCGCGTTGGACATACCGTGTTCGAGAGCGGCGTCGATGGCTACTTGGTGGCGTTTGATCTTTGCGCCCAGTTCCACGAACACCGGGATACGGCAACGCCGCGCCCAGCTGATCCATCGGTCCAGAGCTTCCTTACCTTCCTCGCCTTTGACTGAAAATACGTGGCGTAAGCCTTCTTTGAGCAGATACGCGCGATGCAGACGAGGGTCGGTCTTGGCGATCCAGGCCAGTTTCTCCGTTTGACGTTCGGTGAGATCTTCGGGGTTCTTCCACAGCGCATAGCGGGCACCCTTGAGCGCGCGGGCCCGTTCAAGACCCGGTCGCGGTCCGGCGTCTTTAGGGGGCCGGCCACGACCCCACTTGGGCTCGGTGCGGGCCAACCCCCGTGCGATGTTCCACGCCCGGCGCCGCTCCACGTCCAATGCCTCAGTGGCCCAGGCCACCACATGAAATGGATCGGCACACTGGATCGCGGTCGGGCAACGCGCGTTGACCACATCGGCGATCCATTCCGCGGCATCGGCAGACACGTGAGTGATTTGAGCGCACCGCTGTGCGCCCAGGACATCAAAGAAGCGACCCAAGGTGGCGGTGTCCCGGCCAGCAGCGGCCCACACAAGCCGGCCGGTGTCGTGATCGACCACCACCGTCAGGTACTTGTGGTGGCGCTTGTAGGAGATCTCGTCGATCCCGATCCGCCGCAGGTCAGCGAACCGGTCAAAGGTCTTCTCGGTGTCGGCCCACACCCGGGACACAATCGCCCCGACTGTGCGCCAGGCGATCCGCATCAACTCGCACACCGCGGTTTTCGAGCACGCGACAGCCAGCCAGGCCACCGTGTCATCGAAGGCGTAGGTGTGCCCGCCACGATGGCGCGCCCACGGCACCGCCACCACGGTAGGTCCGTGCTCACGACAGCTCACCCGCGGTACATCAGCTTCGAGCACCACCGCCACCGTGCCCCAGTCCAAGGCCCGCCACCGGCGTCGCCCCTGGCCGCGGTCGTACCAAGGCGACTTACAGCCGCAGCGGCCGCACCGACGTGAAACTCCACTTCGTGGCCGTACCGAGGCCACCACCAACACCCCACCGTCAGGGCCTTGATCCCCAACTTCCTCGAACTCGATGCCCTCAATCACGGTGCGCTGATCGACACCCAGCAGCGCCTGCCATACCCTCACATTGCGCACGTCGTTGCCCGTTCCTTTGGTAGCTGACCTTCGACAAGCCAGAAACCCTAGGCGACAACGACGTGCGCCCCACCGGAATCAAAGATCCACCCACGAATGGGTCAGTAGAGCCCGAAATCACAGGATTTCGTCGATCAACTCGGCGCATCGGTCCAGGAAGGCCAGCGTGGCCGCGTGATCATGCGGGTCGCGCCGCGCGCCGCCGACGATGGCGCGGTTGAAGCCGAGATCGCGGTAGGCGCTGAGCGTTTCCAGTGTCGGCTCGCGCCACACCATGATCGTCAGGTCCAGCGTCGACGGATCCCGGCCGGCCTCCTCGGCCTGGTGCCGAAAGTCGCTGACCGCCCTGGGCAGGTCGCGGAACGCCGCATCGCCCGGTAGCCACCCGTCGGCCCACGGCAGACACTCCCGCGTCGCCTTGGGGCCGGTGGTGGCCGCCAGCAGTGGGGGACGCGGCTGTTGGCGGGGCTTGGGATGCGACCACACCGGATCGAAGTCGTAGAACTCCCCGTGGTGTTCGGACTCGTCCTGGGTCCACAGCGCATCCAGGGCCGCGACCATGTCGCCCAGCGCCCGGTAACGGTCCGCCCAGTGGATCGACCGCGACAGTTCGAACTCGGGACGGAAGCCCACCCCGAAGCCGAGTACCAGCCGCCCGTCGCTGAACTGGTCCAGCGTCGCGACTTCCTTTGCGAAGGTGAATAATTCGCGTTCCAACGGCAGGGCGACCGCCGTCCCGATGCGCAGGCTGGTGGTGGCTGAAGCCGCGGCCAGCAGCGAGAGCAACGGGTCCCACATGCGCTTCTGCGCACCGACCAGACCACCCGGCATCTGGGCGGCGGCGGCCACCGGCAACTGCGGATGCTCGCCCACCCACAGCGACTCGAAGCCGCGGGCCTCCAGTTCCCGGCCCAGTGCTGCAGGCCCGAGATCGCGCGGGGTGTTCAGCGATACAAATCCCAGCTCCATCAACGCTCCTTCGCGCCCACCGTTGTGCTGTACGATCGTACTGCACTTCTGGTCGCGTGTTGGCGCAAGGACATAGGAGCACGATGCAGGTTCTCGGCGACAACCACTTGTCCTACGACCCCTACAACGTCGAAATCGACGTCGATCCGTACCCGACCTACAAGCGGCTGCGCGACGAAGCGCCGCTGTACTACAACGAGAAGTTCGACTTCTGGGCGCTGAGCCGGTTCGCCGACGTCGAAGCCGCCCTGCGGGACGTGGACGACCTCAGCTCGGCCAAGGGCGACATCCTCGAGGTGGTCAAGGCCGAGCCGGTGATGCCGCTCGGGGTCTTCATCAACGAGGACCCGCCGCTGCACACCGTGCACCGACTGCTGGTGTCGCGGGCGTTCACCCCGCGCAAGATGCAGGCCATCGAAGACCAGATCCGGGCGTTCTGCGCGGCTTGCCTAGACCCGCTCGTCGGCGGTGACCGGTTCGACTTCACCCTGGACCTCGGTGCGGAGATGCCGATGCGCGTGGTCGGGATCCTCGTCGGCATCCCGGACTCCCTGCAGCGCAGCGTGCGTGCCGTGGCGGGCCGCCGGCTGCGCAACAAGCCCGGCGAACCGTTGCCGGTCAGCAAGAACAACTACTTCAACGGCAACATGTTTCGTGACTACGTCGAGTGGCGTAAGGACAACCCGTCGGACGATCTGGTCACCGAGCTGCTGCAGGTGGAGTTCGAGGACGTCTCGGGAACCGTCCGCCGGCTGAGCCCCGACGAGTTGCTGGTGTTCCTCGGCGTCATCGCCAACGCCGGAACAGAAACGGTGGGAAGGCTTTTCGGATGGCTCGGCAAGCTGCTGGGCGAACACCCCGACCAGCGCCGCCAACTCGTCGAGGACCCCTCGCTGATCCCGGGTGCCGTCGAGGAGGTCATGCGCTTCGAGCCGCCGGTGCAGAACATCGCCCGCTACGTGGCCAACGACGTCAAGTATCACGGCCAGACCGTGCCCGCCGGCAGCGCGCTGCTGTTGATGGCGGCCGCGGCCAACCGCGACGAGCGGCGGTTCGACGACCCGGACGTCTTCGATATCCGCCGCAACGGCGCCACTCACCTGTCCTTCGGCCGTGGAACGCATTTCTGCCTGGGCGCCTCGCTGGCCCGGCTGGAGGGCAGGGTCGCGCTGGAGGAGATCCTCAAGCGCTGGCCGGACTGGACGGTCGACCTGGACAACGCCGTGCGGGCCCCGACGGCGACCGTGCGGGGCTGGGACTCGATGCCCGTGATTCTGGGCTAGCGTCCTGAGTCGTCACGCCGTCCGGTCTCGATTCACGACCTGCCTGACCTGCACCGTATTCTTCCCTGGTGAACGCGATCGACCCGGACAAGCTCAGCACCTGCCTGCAGGTGCTGGCTGACGTCGAGTCGTTGCCGCCCGAGCACCCTGACGCCGTTGCTGTGCGTCGGGCCACTGCGGGCATCTTCAAGTCGGTCAGGAAGGCCCGCCGCCACGCCAAGCGCGACGCCGTGGCCGCTGCCGATCGGGCCGTCATCGCAGCGACGGCGACCGGTGCCCCTGGTCGCATCGATGACGAGACAGCCGGCTTGCCGTTGGTGTCGACGGCGGCGGGGGCATCGGCGGGCACCCTGCTCCGGTCGCGGGCGTGCTACATCTGCAAGAAGCACCACACCGTCGTCGATGCCTTCTACCACCAACTCTGCCCGGAGTGCGCCGCACTCAACCGCGCCAAGCGCGACGCGCGCACCGACCTCACCGGTCGGACGGCACTGCTCACCGGCGGCCGCGCCAAGATCGGCATGTACATCGCATTGCGGCTACTGCGCGACGGTGCCCACACCACTATCACCACGCGTTTTCCCAACGATGCCGTGCGCCGTTTCGCCGCGATGCCCGACAGCGCCGACTGGCTGCACCGGCTGCGCATCGTCGGTATCGACCTGCGCGACCCCGCTCAGGTCGTCGCGCTCGCGGACACCGTGGCCGCACGGGGTCCGCTGGACATCCTGATCAACAACGCCGCCCAGACGGTGCGCCGAGCCCCCGGTTCCTACGCGGCACTCGTCGAGGCCGAGCGGTCACCGGCACCGGAACTCGTCGACGTGGTCACGTTCGACCGCGTCAGCGACGCCCATCCGGCCGCGCTGGCCGGAAGTCTCGACGAACACCACACTCCGCACGGGCTGACCGAACTGGCCCTCACCGCCCGCAGCGCATCGCCTGAGCGGATCGCCGCCGGCACCGCGATCGACGCGGGCGGCTTGCTGCCCGACACCGCATCGATCAACAGTTGGACCCAGCGCGTGCACGAGGTAGACCCGATGGAACTGCTCGAGGTTCAGCTGTGCAATCAGACCGCGCCGTTCATTCTGGTGAGTCGGCTGCGTCCGGCGATGGCCGCATCATCGGCCCGTCGGAAATACGTCGTGAACGTGTCGGCGATGGAGGGACAGTTCAGCCGCGCCTACAAGGGCCCAGGGCACCCGCACACCAACATGGCCAAGGCCGCCCTCAATATGCTGACCCGCACCAGCGCCGGTGAAATGCTGGAACAGGACGGCATCCTCATGACGGCCGTCGACACCGGCTGGATCACCGACGAGCGGCCGCACCCGACCAAGCTGCGGCTCGCCGATGAGGGTTTCCATGCGCCGCTCGACCTCGTCGACGGTGCCGCCCGGGTGTACGACCCGATCGTTCGGGGTGAGTTGGGCGAAGATCTGCGCGGCGTCTTCCTGAAGGACTATTCACCGAGCGCGTGGTAGTCGCCA
>JAKIXW010000195.1 GCA_022708865.1 Acidobacteriota bacterium | reverse complement strand
CCCCATCGGGGAATGCCACCAGGACCCGGACCGGGCCGAGCGCGCCGGGGCCCAGCGCCTCGGCGGCCGCGCCCACCCCGCCGCGGATCTCGTGTGCCGCCGGGAACTGCCGCAACATGCTGTTGCCCAGGACCATCGAGAACGTCGGCGCGGCCAGCGTCAGTAGGAAGGCCGTCGCCGCCAGTGCCGACAGCCACGGCCGGCGCATCACCCAGCGCACCCAGCGGGTCCAGAACCGCGACTCCGTCGTCTCACCGCGCCGCGACCAGCGCAGTAGCGAGGAACGTTTGGCGGCCGGACGCCCGAACGTGGCCAGCACCGCCGGGGTCATGGTCACCGACGTCAGCACGGCGACCGCGATGGCCAGGATCGCGCCGGTCGCCATCGACGACAGCACCGGCGTGTTGATGAGGTAGATCGCCGACACCGACGCGATCACCGTCAACCCCGACAACACCACCGCCAGACCCGAGGTCGCCATCGCGGCGTCGGTGGCCTGGGCCGGGTCACGACCGGCCCGGAGTTCCTCGCGGAACCGCATGAGGATGAACAACGAGTAGTCGATGGCCAGGGCGATGCCGAACATGGACACCGTGGTGGTCGCGAACACCGACATCTGGGTGACGGTCGACAACAGGTAGACGACGCCCATGGTCACGATGACCGTGCACGCGCCCAGCGCCAGCGGGATGGCCGCGGCCGCTAGCGATCCGAACACCGCCAGCAGCACGATCAGGACGATCGGCAGATTCCAGCGCTCCGCCTCGGCGATGTCGTGTTTGGTGGCCTCCGAGGCCGCCGCGCCCAGCGCACCCTGGCCGATCACGTAGAGCCGGACCTTGCCGTTGGTCGTCTGGCCCGGCTGATCGCCGGTGACGCCGACCTTCTCCCGCAACTGCCGGGCGACGTCGACGGCGCCGGTGTTTTCGAAGTCCAGCCGCAGCGACACCACGTAGGGCCGGTCGGGCTGCGGGGCCGGCTGGCGCGGGTCGGGGATCAGCGTCACGCTGTGCACTTCTCCGGCCACTTGCCGCAGCAGGTCGACGGCCGAGTTCATGTCGGCGTAGGTCGCGTCCGGCCGTGGCGCGGCGACCAGCGCCAGCGGCGATGCCCCCTCACCGGGAAAGTGGTCCTCGAGCTGGTACTGGACGTTCAGCGACTGCGAACCGGCGACCTCGAACCCGCCGCCGGTGAGGTGACCGGACTGGGTGAGCGCCAACCACACGGCCGGAATCAGGGTGAGCAACCAGGCCCCGAACACCAGCCAGCGGGCTCTGCGCAGGCTGCTGCTCAGGCGCATCATGAACTGCTGGATGGCGGTCTCCCCGCATTCTGTACCGAGGGCGGTCCCGGAAGCGTACCGCAGCGACCTTAGTCCGCCGGGGCCTCGCAGGCACGCTGAACTGGCCCGATCACGAGTTCGCTGGTGGAATCCCGCTGAGTCGATTGGCGGCCCGCCCCGCGCAGGTGACAGGACGATGGCGCGATCGTCGGTTCGGGTTCCCAGGTTCGCCAGGCAGTGCAGGCGCCGGTGGCCGGCGGGGCACCGGACCCGTGCGCGGCCCAGTGATGCAGGGTGTACAACAGACCGCACCGCAGGCGCCCGCGCAGGTGTTATCGGCGAGTTGATGCCTGGTCTCCTGGCGAATCCGCACGGCGCGGGGTAGGAATATTCGTGATCCAGTATCGCGGCAGAAGGAGCCTGAAGATGTTCGTTGTTGCCCGTCGTGTGGCCATCGGTGTGATCGGATCGGGTGCCGTCGCAGTCGCGATGCTCTCCACCGGCGCCGGATCCGCACTCGCCGACCCGCCGAACTGCACGGCCGCAGATCTGGCCGGGGTGGCCTCCGGGGTGTCCGCTGCCACGTCGGCGTACCTGTTCACCCACCCGGACGTGAACAACTTCTTCAGCGGGCTGCAGGGCAAGTCCCGCGAGCAGATGCGCACCGACGTCAAGTCGTACATGGACGCCAACCCGCAGGTGCGTGACGAGCTGACCGGTATCCGCCAGCCGCTGGTCGACATCCGCACCCGCTGCGGCGCCCCGCTCGGCGACGGAATCGCCGGCGGCCCCGGCAACTAGTCCCGCGGGCACGGGTCGCACGTGCGTGAGAACGCCGCCCACACGGTGCTCATGGTCGACGACGACCCCGACGTGCGCACCTCGGTGGCCCGTGGTCTGCGGCACTCCGGCTTCGACGTCCGGGTAGCGGCCAACGGGAAAGAGGCCCTGCGGATGCTGTCCAACGAGGACCACGACGCACTGGTGTTGGACGTGCAGATGCCCGAGTTGGACGGTGTTGCGGTGGTGACCGCACTGCGGGCTCTCGGCAACGACATCCCGATCTGCGTGCTGTCGGCGCGCGACACCGTCAACGACCGGATCGCCGGCCTCGAAGCGGGCGCCGACGACTACCTGACGAAACCGTTCGATCTCGGCGAGTTGGTGGCACGCCTGCACGCGCTGCTGCGCCGTGCCGCACATTCCGACGAGCAGTTCGACGCGATGACGGTGGGTCCGTTGACCATCGACACGGCCCGGCGGCTGGTGTTCGTCGACGGTGAGCGGATCGAGCTCACCAAGCGGGAGTTCGATCTGCTGTCGGTCCTGGTGGAGAACGCCGGCGTGGTGCTCAGCCGGCAGCGCCTGCTCGAACTCGTGTGGGGCTACGACTTCGACGTCGACACCAACGTGGCCGACGTCTTCATCAGTTACCTGCGGCGCAAGCTGGAACGCGACGGTGTGCCGCGGGTGATCCACACCGTTCGCGGGATCGGGTACGTGCTGCGGGCCGATCCGTGACCGCACCGGCCGCGGGTGCGCGGTTCACCGCGTCGCTGCGTACCCGGGTGGCCATCGCGGCCGCCGTGGCCGCGGCGGTGGTGGTCGGCGCGCTGGTCGTGCTGAGTTCGATCGTGCTCGCGAACAATGATGTGGCGCAATTGGATCGGCGGCTCGACGCGATCGTGAACGCCAGTGTCAGTACCGCTGACCCGCGTGACCCTGCGCACGACGTGTTGTCCACTGGACGGGCGGCGAACACCGGGCAGGTGATATTCCAGCGCGGATTCCAGCTGCCCCAGCTGCCTCCGGGAACGCGCACCGTGCCGGTCAACGGCGTCGACTACCGGGTGCGCACGGTGGCCGTCCAGCGGGACGCCGGGGAGGATCTCCTGGTCTCGATCGGCATCCGGGCCGACAGCATCCTGCTGACGCCGGCCCGTATTCCGCTCTATGTGTCCATCGGTCTGGTGGCACTGCTGATCGCAGCCGGGCTGGGCTGGTTCCTCGGCGGGGTCGCCACCCGTCCGTTACGTCGACTGACCGAGCAGACCCGCCGGCTCGGCGCGGGCGACGGGTCGCCGGGCGATCAGATCGTCCCGGTGCGTGGGGTCAAGGAGGCCGAGGACCTGTCCGAGGCCATGGTCCTGATGCTGGTTCGGTTGGCGGCTGCCCGGGAAGCCACGACCAGGTCGCTGCAGGCCGCGCAGGACTTCGCCGCCAATGCGGCCCATGAGCTTCGGACACCGCTGACCGCGATGCGCGCGGACCTGGACACGCTGCGCATCCACGATCTGCCGCCACAGGAGCGCGACGAGGTGGTGGCCGACCTGTCGCGCGCCCAGCGCCGAATCGAATCCACCATCACCGCGCTGGGTCAGCTGGCGTCCGGCCAGTTGGCCCGCGACGAGGACCGCGAGCCCATTGATGTCGAGGAACTGCTGGATCGCGTCGCCCGCGAGAACATGCGTCTGTCGGACGTGGCGATCGAGGTGCACGCCGATGAGGCTGGCATCGTGTTCGGCTGGTCGGGCGGACTGCGGTTGGCGATGGACAACCTGGTGCGCAACGCCATCACCCACGGCCGGGCAGAACGCATCGTGTTGACCGCGCATCGGCCTGATCCAGGGGTCCTGGAGATCATCGTGGATGACAACGGATGCGGGCTGCCGGCAGCCGAGTACTCGGCGGTGTTGGGCCGGTTCTCCCGCGGCAGTACCGCGGCCTCGGGCGGCTCCGGCCTGGGACTTGCGCTGGTTGCGCAGCAGGCCACCCTGCACGGCGGCCGGGTCGAACTTTCCGACAGCCCGTTGGGCGGGCTGCGTGCCACCTTGCGGATCGCCAGCGGCCTGTCGTCCTGACCCGGGTGTCACACGTCAGGCCGGCGTCTGAATGGCGGCCATCATTTCTTCGATGTGGTCGCGGTCGGGATCGAGGGCGGCGATAAGGTCGGGGTCGAGGTTGTGGTACCAGTCGTCGTAGGCGTCGCCAGCGGGGTCGTCGTTGAGGCCGAGGACGTCGTAGTAGTAGGCGGATAGGTCTTCGGGCCAGTCGTCGTCGCGCCAGTCGTCGGGGCTGTGGGGGACGGGTTCGAGCCAGAGGGTGAGGCCGTCAGGGTCGGGGTCGATGGCGAGCTGGTATTCGAGAATGTGGTCGTCGTATCGGTCGGGTTCGGTTACAGGACAATGCTTTTCGACGATTAGGTGCCCCGCGTGGACCCGTGTGGGCTCGTCGTTCGTGCCGAGTGTGGCGAGTAGGTCCTGGGGGTGGTGCAGGGGGTTGATGCGGGGTTGACCGTGATCGAGGCCCGGTGGCGGGATCCATTCGACGCGGCCGTGTTCGTTGAGGTGGGTGTCCCAGTTGAATTCGGTGCACATCCGGTTGTCCGGACCGCAGGCCAGCGTGAGTTCGTCGATATTGGTCTGGCCGCCGTCGCCCCAGTCGGTTTCGAGGTGGTGGGCCTGGCATCGGTAACCGGCGGCGATGCAACCGGGTTTGGTGCAGCCGTGATCGCGGGCGTGCAGCATGATCCGTTGGGCGCCCGAGGCGGTGCGTTTGGAGCGGCCCAGGTGCAAGGCTTTGCCCTGGCCGTCGAAGATGGCCAGGTAGTGGTACGCCTCGGCGGCCTCACGGATCAGATCACGCATCGGCATCCGGGAGCCGCCGCCGGTCAGGGCGATCCCGGCGCCGGCTTCGAGTTCGGCCAGGGTGGTGGTGACGATGACGGTGACCGGCAGGCCGTTGAGGTCGCCGAGTTTCTTGGTGGACAACACGATCCGGCCGGCGGCCAGTAGGGCGTCGTGGCGGCGTTGGGCCGGGGATCGGGTGTCGTTGGCGATCTGTTCGGCGGTCGGGCGCCCGGTCACGCAGGGGTGTTCGTCGGCCGGGTTACACATGCCGGGCGCATACAGTTTGGCGAAGATGGGTTCCCACACCGCCCGGCACTGCGGGGTCATGGTTGCGGTGAACTCGCTGAGCCCGTCGGCGCCCTGGCGGCCCATCGTTGCGCCGCGGCGGCGTTGCCGGTCGGCGTCGTCGAAGTCGCCGTCGGGATGCAACAGGGCCAGCAGCAGGGCGGTGCAGTTGCGGTAGTCCTCGGGGCGGGTCTGCGCTGCAGCGCGGGCCAGGTCCTTCTCGGCGGCCGCCCGGGTGGTGGCATCGACCGTGGCGGGCAGGTCCTTGAAGAACTTTCGGGTGATCGCAATGTGCTCACCATTGATCTGCCCGGCGGCCTGGGCGGCCGCACAATGAGGCCACGCCAGGGCCAATGGCTCCCCGGTCACCGCCGTGCGGGGTCCCAGTACCGCGGCGTCCATGACGCGGCGGCCGGCTTCGGTCTCCGAGATCTGCAGCCGATCGGCGAGCACCTTGGGCCAGGTGGTCGATCCCAACTCCGGGGCACGGGCCTGGGATTGCACCGCGTGCAGGATCCGATGATCCAGCGCCGGGCCGCGTCGGCCAATCACTTCACGGCGAGCCAACAGGTCGAGCAACTGGGTCGGGGTGAAATGGTCCAGCGACGCGGTCGCCAGGACGTCCAGCGCGGCGTCGATGGCATCGAACGCGGCCGTGACGGTGTCCCGGTCAGAGAGTGCATTCGAGCTCATATTCGAACACTAGTTCGAATGGATGGACTTGTCCAGTGGGGTCAGGGGATTATCGAGTCGAGTTTGCCCGGGTTCGCAGAGCCAGCCGCCAGCCCAGTAGGAGCACGGCCGTGACGGCAGATGCCACCACGATGAAGCTGACCGCGACGCCCTGGCCCGAGAGCTTGCGCAACGCCATGCCGACGGCGACGGTCGCGATCCACACGATCAGCCCGGTCGGGGAGAGCGAGGTAGGCCGTCGCCACCCGCGCGCCAGCAGCCAGCCGGCCGCGGTGCCGGTCAGGAACGGCCACGCGGTCTCGATCAACCCGGAAACAGTGATTCCCTCGGCGTGGCTGCGCCGGCCGACGGCGCAGAAGGCCAGGACGCACACCATATCTGCAATTACTGCTAGGGAAGTTCGTCTGGAAGTCATTGTCCAGCAGAGTAATTCATGATGTCGAGGAACAGCGGACCGACCCCGCTCAGGTCACGTGCGGCGAAGCCTGGCTGCAAGGGGCCGGGGCGCCCGGCCAGCAGCTCATCGATCGCCGCCGGATTCGCCAACCGCTGATCGAGCCGGAACGACGAGATGACGAACGGCAGCCCGTTGGCCGCCAATGGGTCGGGTCCGTCCATCAGATGGAAATGCAGGTGCGGCGCATCCGTATTGCCCGAATTGCCCAGTGCGGCAAAGGATTGTCCGATCTTCAGGTCGTCGCCGGGCTTGACGGTGACGCTGCCGGTCTTCAGGTGCGCATACAGGGCGTAGTTGCCGTCGCCGAGATCCTCGACGATGTGATTGCCGGGGAACTGGTCCAGTGGCAACCCACTGGGCGACTTGGTGGGAACCTGCTCCGGTAGGTCGTTCACCACCGACACCACCTTGCCGTTCCCGACGGCGTGCACCGGAACGCCGAAGTACGGGTAACTCTCCGGCTTGGTGACATCACCGTTTAACAACCGGAAGTCCTTGTCCAGCTGGAGGTAATCGACGGCGAACCGTTGTGCGACGAAGAGCTTCCCGTTGATCGGAGTGGCTGCCGTGCGGTGCGCCGTCATGTCGCAGCAGCTGTTGGCATCCAGCCAGTTCGGCCCGTCCAGGGGAGGGGCGATGGACAGCGGT
>JAKIXW010000194.1 GCA_022708865.1 Acidobacteriota bacterium | reverse complement strand
CCAGGCCAGGTGGTGACGGTGGCGGTCGACGGGCAGCGCACGAGCACGCCCACCAGATTCGCCGAGTTCAGAGAACGGCCTTGACCATCGTCGAACCGGTCACCAGGCCGGCCCCGAGATAACCCACCGCCGCAGCCAGGCCGTGTGGTGACGGTGGCGGTCGACGGGCAGCGCACGAGCACGCCCAGCAGGAGCGCATTCGCAGGCCAGAAGACCGCAAGGGTTCCGGGCAACCGGCTCTAGATGCCAACCAGACACGCCGCGAAGACGAGCAGCGCGAAACCGGCGGGGATCCCAAGCTGTTGGAACGAGGACGCGCGAAACCGAGATCGCACGACCCAAGCATGGGCAAACGACGTTGCTGGCCGTCGCCGCCGATCGAGGCGGCGCGCGCTCCAGTAAGCTGCCCTATCGTGCAAACGGCCAGGACAGGCCCAGGCCGGCGGCTGGGCGTGATGGGCGGGACGTTCGATCCCATCCATCATGGCCACCTGGTGGCCGCCAGTGAGGTGGCCGACCTCTTCGGACTCGACGAGGTGGTGTTCGTGCCGACCGGGGAGCCCTGGCAGAAGCAGGGGCGCCACGTCACCGCCGCCGAGGACCGCTATCTGATGACGGTCATCGCCACGGCATCCAATCCGCGGTTCTCGGTCAGCCGGGTCGACATCGATCGTGGCGGGCCCACCTACACCAAGGACACCCTGCGGGATCTGCAGGCCGCGCATCCGGATGCCGAACTGTTCTTCATCACCGGCGCCGACGCCCTCGGCTCGATCCTGAGTTGGCAGAACTGGGAGGACCTGTTCGCGATGGCCCGGTTCGTCGGGGTCAGCCGGCCGGGCTTCGAACTGGACAGCGAGCACATCTCCGACGCCATGGCCGAGTTGCCGCCCGACGCCCTGACCCTCGTCGAGATCCCGGCCCTGGCGATCTCGTCCACCGACTGCCGGCGGCGCGCGGCGGGCTCCCGGCCGATCTGGTACCTGGTTCCCGACGGCGTCGTGCAATACGTCTCCAAACGAGGGCTCTACCGACAGGACAGCACCAAATGACGTGCCGGCGACGATGCAGAGCGAGGTACGAGCGATGAGGAGGATTGGCACCGAATGAGCGCATCCGCCGAAGCGGTCCGGATGGCCGAGGTGGCCGCCCGTGCCGCCGCCGCCAAACTCGCCGATGACGTCCTGGTCATCGATGTCTCCGAGCAGTTGGTCATCACCGACTGCTTCGTCATTGCGTCGGGCAGCAACGACCGGCAGGTCATTGCGATCGTCGACGAGGTGGAGGAGAAGATGCGCCTGGCCGGGTACAAGCCCGCCCGCCGCGAGGGCACGCGGGAGGGGCGCTGGGTCCTGCTGGACTACGTCGACATCGTCGTGCACATCCAGCACCAGGAGGAGCGCGCCTTCTATGCCCTGGACCGGTTGTGGCGTGACTGCCCGGTGATCGACGTGGATCTCGGTGAGCCGCCGCAGGAGGGATCGTGAGGATCCGCCGTCTGGTGCTGCTGCGGCACGGCCAGACCGAATGGAATGCGGGCAGCCGCATGCAGGGTCAGCTGGACACCGACCTGACCGACCTGGGCCGCGCGCAGGCCGTCGCCGCCGCCGACGTCCTGGCCAAACGCCGGCCGCTGCTGATCGTCTCCTCGGATCTGCGCCGAGCCTATGAGACGGCGATCGCGCTGGGGATGCGCGCCGGCGTCGAGGTCGACGTCGACACCCGGCTTCGCGAGACCCATCTGGGGGACTGGCAGGGGCTGACCCACGCCGAGGTCGATGCGCTATCGCCGGGAGTCCGGGCGGCCTGGCGCGACGATGCGCATCTGGCGCCGCACGGCGGGGAGAGCCGGGTCGATGTTGCTGCGCGCAGCGTGCCGCTGGTCGCCGAACTCGTTGCACGCCAACCGGAATGGGGCGCCGAAGAGTCCGACCGGCCGGTGGTGCTGGTCGCCCACGGAGGATTGATCGCGGCGCTCACGGCGGCCCTCCTCGACATCCCGGTGGACAACTGGCCGGTGCTTGGTGGGATGGGCAATGCCAGCTGGGTCCAGCTCTCGGGCCACGGTCCAACGGATGCCCGCCCGGTCGAGTTCGCCGACATCAAGTGGCGCCTGGATGTGTGGAACGCCTCGGCCCAGGTCGCCAATGATGTCCTCTGAGCCGGCCGGGCGGCCCAAGCTGCTGATCTTCTGCGATTCGCTGTCGTATTACGGCCCCACCGGCGGCCTGCCGTCCGACGATCCCCGAATCTGGCCGAATGTCGTTGCCGCCCAGCTCGGTTGGGATGTGGAGCTGATCGGGCGGATCGGCTGGACCTGCCGTGACGTGTGGTGGGCCGCCACCCAGGACCCGCGGTCATGGGCCGCGCTGCGGCATGCCGGCGCGGTGGTGTTCGCCACCGGTGGGATGGATTCATTGCCCTCGCCGCTACCGACGGCGATGCGCGAACTGATCCGGTACGTCCGTCCGGCGACGCTGCGCCGATGGGTCCGCGACGGATACGGCTGGGTGCAGCCCCGACTGTCCCCGATCGCACGCGCTGCGCTGCCGCCGCATCTGACCGCTGAGTATCTGGAAATGACGAGGGCGGCAATCGATTTCAACCGTCCGGGCATACCCGTGGTGGCATCGCTACCGAGCGTGCACATCGCCGACACCTACGGTCGGGCGCACCGCGGGCGCGCGGGAACCGTGGCCGCGATCACCGGCTGGGCCGTCGAACACGATGTTCCGCTGGTGGACCTCGAGGCCGCAGTGGCCGCGGAGATGTTTGCCGGTCGGGGTAATCCGGATGGCATCCACTGGAACTTCGCCGCGCACGAGAACGTCGCCGACCTGATGCTGAAGGCCCTGGCCGAAGCCGGTGTTGTCCCGCCCGGTGCCGGGGCCTGAGATGGCCGTCATGGTGGTTACCGATTCGAGTGCCCGACTGCCTGAAGAACTGAGGGCAGCCAACGGAATTCGGGTTGTTCCGCTGCACATTCTGGTCAACGGCATCGATCTGTCCGACGGCGTCGACGAGATCCCGGCCGACATCCACGACAGACATGCCAGCACCGCCGGTGCGACGCCCGCCGAGCTCTGCGAGGCCTACGAACGCGCCCTGGCGGCCAGTGGTGGCGATGGGGTGCTCGGCGTGCATCTGTCCGCCGAGCTGTCGAGTACCTTCTCGGCCGCCGAGGAGGCCGCGCGTCAGCTGGGGGGCCAAGTGGCCGTGGTGGATTCGCGGTCCACGGCAATGGGTACCGGCTTCATCACGCTGGCCGCGGCGCGCGCAGCTGCTGGCGGCGCCGATCTGCACACCGTGGCGGACGTGGCCCGCGCGGCCGTCGGTCGGACGCACGCCTACATCGTCGTGCAGCGGCTGGACAACCTGCGGCGCAGCGGACGGCTCGGTGGCGCGGCTGCCTGGCTGGGCACCGCGCTCTCACTGAAACCTCTGCTGCGGGTTGATAACGGGAAACTTGTTCTGGCGCAGCGGGTTCGGACGGCGAGTAAGGCGGTCTCGACGATGCTCGACCAGGTGTGCGGCGTGGTCGGCGACCGCCCCGCCGGCATTGCCGTGCATCACGTCGCGGACCCGGACGGCGCCGCGCAGCTCGCGGGGGTGCTGGAGCGACGGCTGCCGGCCTGCTCGCCGGTGATCGTCACCGACCTGGGTCCGGTGCTCGCGCTGCATGTCGGCGCGGGAGCGCTGGCCGTCGCCGTCCTGGAGGGATGACCGGCCTGTCGGTTTCGCGGTAGCAACCCTGTGCTTGCCGTCCGTTTCCCCCCGCGTTGAACAGCCTTGCCGCGCATCGGTTGTGGGTTTCTTTCGAGCGCGCTGACCGGGATCGGGAGCTAGGCTCTCCCCGCATTCGACGAATGGAGGTTCGACGGTGAGCGTGTCCACGGAATCCGTCGATCGGCGGGCCGCCGAACTGACCGACGCGCAACAGGTACGCGCGTGGTTGCGCGAGGTGACTCCCGCAGAACGTAGCCGGCAGTGCGCGCGCAGACGCCGTTGGTGCGGGGCCGCGCCAAGGTCGGCGCGCAGATCTACGTCACCGACGCCGATCGTGGCCTGGTCGGGGTGGTCGAATTCCAGGATCTCGTGCTGGCCGTCCCCGACCAACGTGTCTCGGAGCTGATCGATGACGACCCGGTCTGGGCGAGCCCGCTGGTCGACGCCGAGGATGCTGCGCTGGCACTGGTCGACAACGACCTGGCCGCACTGCCGATCGTCGACGAGTCCCGGCGATTGATCGGCGTGCTCTCGGCCGAGTCGGCGGCCGACATCCTCGAGTGCCCTGGTGTCCGGTCCGGCGATCGCCACCATCGCCCACGCCACGTTGCCGCAGCTGGCCGGCCTGTAGGGGCCGCCCGGCTCAGCCGGCGAAACGACCGGTTACCGGCGGCAGGTCGGCCAGCGTGACGATGCCCGGTGCGGCGGCGACAACCGCGGGCACGGCGTTGGTCACCGGCATGGCGGTGTAGATCATGCCCAGCCCCATGAAGCCGGGCTCGGTCCAGTCCCGCGGTGGCAGGCAGTGCAGCACCGTCCGCATGTTGGGCACCCCGAACACCTGGATGACATGGCCGTGCTCGAGGGGCTTGGGCGGCGTCACGTGCTGGCCCATGGTCCAGTTGAAGCCGACGGAGACGACATTGCGCTCACCGACCCAGCCGCGGTGATATCCGTACACGCCCCCGACCGTTCCTGCCGGGATCTTCATGAATTCCAGGTCGGAATCGTCGGTGGCCGTGGTGAATTCGACGTCGAATGTCATTCGGTCCAGCTCGGCGCCGATCGCATCGGCCATCATCGCGGCCGACTCGGCGAACACCTCGCTCTCCCGGCGGACACTGTCGGCCAGACCGGGGGTGTCCGGGTCGCAGCCGAAGCCCATCGCGGACTGGGTGCCGGCCGACTCATAGGTGGAGCAGTCCACCGATTCGGTGATGCGGATCTCGTCGACGCGTTCGCACGCGCCCGAGAGCACCATCCCGACCATGTTGGTCATCCCGGGGTGCGCACCGCTGCCGAAGATGGTGGACTTGCCGGTCTCGCAGGCGATCAGGATGCGCTCCCGGTCGGCCGGCGTCTGCTTGCCCCCGGTGATCCACGCCGCGCTGGAGCACACGTTCACCCCGGCCTCGAGCAACCGGACCAGTTCGTCGAGATCCGGCCACAGGGGGTTGTAGCAGCAGGCGTCGGGCGCCAGGGCGATCAATGCGTCGATGTCGTTCGTGGCCCGCACACCGGTCGGCTCCGATCGGCCGGCCAGATCGGCAGCGTCGCGGCCCACCTTGTCCGCGCCATGGGCGTAGACCCCGACAAGTTCCATATCGGGCCGGCCGATGATGGCGTGCAGGGAGCGGCGACCGATGTTGCCCGTGGTCCACTGAATGACGCGCAGGGGCTTATCGGTCAATGTGGCTCCTCGTGTAGTTCGGCGGCGATCGCGATCAGTGCATCGAAGTTCGCGACGACGAGCCGCTCGAACTCGGTGATGGCCCAGACGTCGTCGGCAGCCGGGAAGGGCTTTTCGGCGAGGCCCTCGAGGGCGTCGCCGACCACGGTGGCCCAAATCTCGGCGGTCAGCCGGACCGGGCGGTCGTGGATGGGCTTGTCCAGCCGCCTGGCGATGGCCCTGGTGGTGTCACGGGTGCGCACCTGGACCGCCATCAGTCGCAGACTGGGCGAATTGCTCAGGACATGCAACAGCCGGACCAGCCGGTGTGGGGAGAGCCGGCCGGGTGTCTCCGGGCTGCCCCGGAGCATGGCGAGCTGCGCGGCGCGCAATGCACGCAACGGGGGGACGTCGGCGGGCACGCGTTCGAGTTCGACGTTGGCCGCGACGGTGACTTCGTGCAGCAGCGACTCGAACACGCCGCTCTTGGTGGGAAAGTATCGCGCGAAGGTCCGCGCCGAGACCTCGGCGGTATCGGCGATCTGCTCCACGGTGGTCGATTCGTAACCCTGTCGCTCCGCCACGGTCAGCGCGGCCTCGATCAGGCAGCTGCGTGTCTTGAGCTTCTTGCGCTCCCGCAGTCCCGGGCCGTGCCGGTGCGTATGGGTCACCACCAACCTGACGTTACTCGCCGTGGCCGGCACTTCGGGGCGGACTTCGCGGCCGCTTTCCACACAGTTCGGACCTTCTCCACAGCCGCGGTCGTGCGGGCCACACCGGGCACGTTCAGCGACCCGGGGCGGCCCTACGGTCGGGGCATGCCAACCGAATCACCCGCGCGCCTGCTGCGGCGCCGCCTTGCCGGTGTGGACCATCCGGATCGGGAGCACGAGGGTGTCGACGACGCCGACGTGGGTGCTGCCGACGCGGACGAGGAGGACGGTCGGTCACTGCTGCCGCGGTGGCTGCCCGACAGCGCGCCGGGGGGCGGCGCGAGCTGGCTATCGAAGGTTCGTGCCGACCCGGGCCGGGCCGGTGTGCTCGCCCTGAGCGCCCTGGCGGTCGTCGCGGTGCTCGTCACCGTCTTCACCTTGGTCAGATCCGATCCGCATCCGGTGGTATCGGCGAAACTGCCTCCGGTGCAACCGATTTCGACCACCTCCGCACGTCCCGACACGTCCACCCCCGCGGTGCCCCCGGCCGACGTGCCGGTCGTGGTCAGCGTGGTCGGACTGGTGCGGACACCGGGCCTGGTGACATTGCCGCCGGGCGCCCGGGTGGCCGACGCGCTGTCGGCGGCTGGTGGTCCGCTGGCCGGCGCCGACAGCGTGGGGCTCAACCTGGCTCGCCGGTTGTCCGACGGCGAGCAGGTCCTCGTCGGGATCGCCCCGGCGCCGGACGGCCCGCGGGTCCTGGGCAGTTCGGTGGGCGGCGCGGCGCCGGCCGCGGCCGGGCCCAAACCCACGACCACCGGCTCACCACCGGTCCCGGGGGCCCAACTGGACCTCAACTCCGCCACCGCCGAGCAACTCGACGCGCTGCCCGGAATCGGCCCGGTAACCGCGGCGGCCATCGTCGCCTGGCGGGAGCAGAACGGCCGGTTCGCC
>JAKIXW010000193.1 GCA_022708865.1 Acidobacteriota bacterium | reverse complement strand
CCCGCCGAATGATTCACGGAGGCGTCGAGCGACGGGAGCTTCCACCGTCGACGACGCCGATTTCACGAACTCGCCCTGCTCACTGAGCCGCGCGAGGACTTCCTTACTGGTGACACCGAGTTCCTTGGCCAACTCGTGCACGCGGGCCTTGCCTGCTGCCACTGACATCTCCATCTCTAGAGGCGACAGCGGTCGGCGCCGCGCCTCGGGTTTAGCTATGACGCATGGTCATCGGGACTTCACGGTGTGCTCATGTTCTTCGCTACCTAACTTGGTGCTGCCGGTGGCGCGGCGAGCGACTGCCAGTGCTCGACGACCACGGTGGTGTCCGGTGAACCGGTGATGCGCAGCGCTCGGGTGAACGCTCGCCGCCGGATCGCTTCGGTCAGACACTGTTGATCGGGGTGCAGCCATGCACCCCGACCCGGAAGGTTACCGGCCGTGTCAACGACCAATGAATCGGCCACCTGACCGACTCCGGCACCATCCGACACAGCCACTATCCGCAGCAGTTCGGCGGCCAACTCTCGCTTCCGGCATCCCACGCACGTCCGCACCGGTCCTTCGGGGCTTCGATGCGCGCGAACCGAATCCTCGCGCTGGATCACGGCTCAGTCTACCTGCACGCGAGGGGTGTTCCGAACCACCTGAATAGGGGGTCTCGCCTGGCCGCGCCCGGCTTCGGCTAGCGGTCGTGCGCCGCCCGTTGAGTTGACTCGCCGGGCCCGGGTCCGACCTGATCAGCACCGTCGACGGCGGCGTCGCTGCGGATGTCGATGCGCCACCCGGTCAACCGGGCCGCCAACCGGGCGTTCTGCCCCTCCTTGCCGATGGCCAGGGACAGCTGGAAATCGGGCACCACGACGCGGGCCGCCCGCGCCTGCGGGTCGATCACGGTCACCGAGATGACCTTGGCCGGCGAGAGTGCGTTGGCGACGAACCGGGCCGGGTCCTCGTCGTAGTCGATGATGTCGATCTTCTCGTCGGACAGCTCACGCATGACGTTGCGCACCCGCTGCCCCATCGGCCCGATGCAGGCGCCCTTGGCGTTGAGTCCCGCCACCTTGGAGGCGACGGCGATCTTGGACCGGTGCCCAGCCTCGCGGGCGACGGCGACGATCTCCACCGAGCCCTCGGCGATCTCGGGGACCTCGAGCGCGAAGAGCTTGCGCACCAGATTGGGATGGGTGCGCGACAACCGGATCTTGGGCTCCCGGATGCCGCGGGTCACCCCGAGCACGTAGCAACGCAGCCGATCGCCGTGGTCGTACTTCTCGCCGGGAACCTGTTCGGACGACGGGATGACGCCCTCGGAGAACTTGGTCTCGCTGCCCATCCGCAACACCACCTCGCCCAGCGCGTTGGCGCGGGCGTTCTGCTGGATGACACCGGCGACGATGTCGCCCTCACGCGCGGCGAACTCGCCGTAGATCTTCTCGTTCTCGGCGTCGCGGAACCGCTGCAGCATGACCTGGCGCGCCGTGGTGGCCGCCACCCGGCCGAATCCCTCGGGGGTGTCGTCCCATTCGCTGACCAGGTTGCCGTCCTCGTCGAGTTCGCGCGCCATCACCTTGACCTCACCGGTCTTGGGGTCGATGTCGATGGCGGCCTCGGCCTGATGACCCGCGGTGTGCCGGTAGGCCGTCAGCAGCGCCGACTTGATGGTGTCGAGGAGTTCCCCTGCGGGGATCCCGCGGTCAACCTCGATGGCGTGCAGTGCGGCCATGTCGATATTCATGCTCAGGCCTCCGTTCCGGTTTGACCCAACAGTTCCAGCTCACGTGCGCCCGGAGTCGAAAACTCGACCTGCACAACAGCTTTGGCAATATCAGCCAGCCGGATCTGACGGACGTCCCAGTCCGACCGGACCCGGGTGATCAGTCTCAACGCGTCTCCGTCGACATCACCGATGCGGCCCGTCAGGCCGGTGCCGTCGGCCAGCTGCAGCTCCACCTTTCGGCCGCGCGCCCGGCGGAAATGCTTCTCGGTGGTCAACGGACGGTCGACGCCGGGCGAGCTGACCTCGAGCACGTAGCTGTCCACGATGCCGGGCTGGGCGTCGAGTCGCTCCGACGCGGCGCGGGACAACTGGGCAACGGTGTCCAGATCCAGGGCGGTGTCGCCGTCGGCGACGACGACGATCCGCGGCGGCCGGGCCGCCGTGTCGATGGTGACGTTGTCGATCTCGAAGCCCGCGCGGGCGAAATCCGCGCCGAGAAGCTCGACCACCTCGGGCGGCGAGGGCATTCCCCGAGACCCTTCCGTCACGACGAGCTCCTCATCTTGAATTGTCACCTGCACCTGACCAGCCACCCACGATACGCCAGCCAAACGGGCGAACAGCCGCAAACGCAGCCGTGGCAGGATGTGGCTGTGCTGCGACCCCGTCCCGATACGGCCACTCTACGTAGGCGGGACGTCCTGGTCGGAGCCGCCGGACTCGCGCTGCTGACGGTCACCGCTTCGGCGTGTGGCCCGTCGGAGCCGAAGATCGATCCGCTGCAGGCCGTGCAGGACCAGGCCGTCGCCGACGCCGAACAGGCCCGGGCCGCCGCGGCGGCGTCCCCTCCGCCGGCTCCCCCGCTGGTGCGGGCGCTGAACCAGATCGCCGCCGAGCGCACCGAGCACGCCCGGGCCCTCGGCGTCGAGATCGCGCGAGCGGCCGGGCGGGCCGCCCCCACCGCCACCACGACCACCTCCAGCACGGCCGCCGCCGGGACCGGCGCCACGCCCCCAGCAACCGTCAAGGATGTCGTCGCCGCGCTCCGCCGGGCCGCCGACGGCGCCGGCCAGTTGGCCGCCACCCAGGCCGGCTACCGGGCGGGGTTGCTCGGTTCGATCGCCGCATCCTGCACCGCGTCGGCCACCGTCACGCTGAACGCGCCGGTGGCGGCACGATGACGTCCACCGAGCCGCTGCCCAGCCGGCCCGAGGCCGCCGATGCGGCCGCGCTGTACGACGCGCTGACCGTCGAGCACGCCACGATCTACGGCTACGGGATCGTGTCGGCGCACTCCACCCCGGATGACAACGACCTGGTGGCCGAGGCGATGAAGACCCACCGCGCCCAGCGGGAACGAGCCATCGAGATCCTGCGGTCGCAGTCGGTCACGCCGCCGCTGCCCGCGGCCGGATACCAGGTCCCCATGGAGGTCAACGATCCGACCGATGCGGCGAACCTGGCCGTCCGGATGGAGAACGACGCCGCAGTTGCGTGGCGCGCCGTCCTCGAACAATCACGGGCGGGATCGGACGGCGATGCGGTGCGCGCGTTCGCGGTGTCGGCGTTGACGCAGTCGGCGGTGCTGGCCGCACGCTGGAAGCGCATCCTGAAAGCCTGGCCGTTGACCCAGGCCTTTCCCGGGGGCAAGGACTAGCTGGGAGTCACGGCGCTGAACCCCGGCGTCAGCTCCGAACAGCGGCCTCGATCGTCGCGACGGCCTCGTCCACGGCGATCTCGCGGTTCGCCCCGGTGAACCGATTCCGCAACTCGACCACGCCGTTGGCCCAGCCCCGGCCCACCACCACGATCCACGGCACACCGAGCAGTTCGGCGTCCTTGAACTTCACCCCAGGCGAGGCGGTGCGCTCGTCGAACAGCACGTCCAGACCACGGCGATCCAGGGCCGCGGCCAATTCGGTTGCGCCCGTTCGAGCTTCGTCGTCCTTGTTGGCGATCACCACGTGCACGTCGAACGGGGCGACGCTGGCCGGCCAGCGCAGGCCGATCTCGTCGTGATGCTGCTCGGCGATCACGGCCACCAGCCGGGAGACACCGACACCGTAGGAGCCCATGGTCAGCCGCACCGGTTTGCCGTCCTCGCCGAGTACGTCGGCGGTGAATGCGTCGGTGTACTTGCGCCCCAGCTGGAAGATATGGCCGATCTCGATGCCGCGCGCACTGACCAGCGGGCCGGCGCCGTCCGGCGAGGGATCGCCGTCGCGGACCTCGGCGGCCTCGATGGTTCCGTCCGGGGTGAAGTCCCGCCCGGCGACCAGACCGACGACATGCTTACCGGGCGCATCCGCACCGGTGATCCAGCTGGTGCCGTCCACCACCCGGGGATCGACCAGATAGCGAACACCGTTGTTCTGCAACCCCTTCGGGCCGATGTAGCCCTTTACCAGGAATGGGTTGCGGGCGAAGTCGGCGTCGTCGAGCATGGCGTATTCGGCGGGATCGAGGGCCGCGCCCAAGCGCTTGTCGTCCACCTCGCGATCGCCGGGGACGCCGACGGCCAGCAACTCCCAGTCCTCGGCGCCGGGCTCGCGAACCTTCAGCAGGACGTTCTTCAGGGTGTCGGCCGCGGTCACCCGGCGATCGAGTGCACCGTTGGCCCAGTCGACCAGCTTGGCGATGGTCTCGGTGCCGGGGGTGTCGTGCACCACCGCCGCCGGCAGCCCGTCAGTCGGCTGTGACTCCGGGACCCGGGTCAGCACGGCTTCGACGTTGGCGGCGTAGCCGGATTCGACGCAGCGCACAAAGGTGTCTTCGCCGACCTCGCTCTCGGCCAGGAACTCCTCGGAAGCACTGCCTCCCATCGCACCCGAAACCGCCGACACGATCACGTATTTCACGTTCAGGCGGTCGAAGATCTTCTGGTAGGCCTCGCGGTGGGCGTGGTAGGCGTTCTTCAGACCACCCTCGTCGATGTCGAACGAGTACGAGTCCTTCATGATGAACTCGCGGCCACGCAGGATGCCCGCGCGCGGACGCGCCTCGTCGCGGTACTTGGTCTGGATCTGGAACAGGATCAGCGGGAAGTCCTTGTAGGAGCTGTACTCCCCCTTGACCGTCAGCGTGAACAGCTCTTCGTGGGTGGGGCCCAGCAGCATGTCGTTGTCGCGGCGGTCGGTCAGCCGAAACAGGTTGTCGCCGTACTCCGTCCAGCGTCCCGTGGTCTCGTACGGTGCGCGCGGCAGCAGCGCCGGGAACAGGATCTCCTGCGCGCCGATGGCGACCATCTCGTCCCGCACCACGGCCTCGATCTTGCGCAACACCTTCAGTCCCAGCGGCAGCCAGCTGTACAGCCCCGGCGCGATCGGCCGGATATAGCCCGCCCGGATCAGCAGCCTGTGGCTGGGGACTTCGGCGTCGGCGGGGTCGTCGCGGAGCGTGCGCAGGAACAGCTCCGACATGCGGGTGATCACAGCGGGCCAGCTTAGACGAGATGGCCGGCGGGCAACCCTGGGCGCCGACCGGAGCCCGCTGACACTCTCCGAAGCGGTCGACGCCGACCGAGCAGAACGGGGTTATGCGGCTGCCGGCGCAGCGGTGTCGGCAGCCGCATGGGCAGCACCGGTGGCGTCCCCGTCGGTAGCACGGGCTGCCGGCGAATCCTGTTGCGCGCGGGGGCTTTCCTGATTCGGGTCGTCCACGGGATCTGACGTCACACCGGTCGATGGCCGGTTCGTCGGTGTCTCGACATCGTCGGGGGCCGCATCCGCATCGGGCTCGTCGTCCGCGTCGGTGAACGTGACGGACCCTGGATCCGTGGCGGGCGCTGGATCCGTGACATCGGCCTGGGGCAGCTTCCGCCCGGTCCGGCCCGGCGCAGCGTCGTCGGAGGTCGCCGCGGATGCGGACTCGACCCGGGCCGACGAGTCGGCGTCGTCGTCGGCCCCGGATTCATTGGGCGACGGAGCCGCGCCGGTCGACAGCGCCGCGGCCGCGGGGGCGTCACGCTGGGCCGGTCCGCCCTCGGCCGCGACCCTGGCGGCGGGTTCTAGGACGGCCTGGGACGGCGTGCGACCGGTGACGACCTGGAGCAGCCAGGCGACCGACTGGGTCACCGCCGACAACACATTGGTCAGCCCGACCACCGTGTTGCGTACCGCCTGGGCCGCGGGCGAGTCATCCACCGGCTGCGCGGGATGTTCGGTCACGGGTGTCTCGGGCTGCTCGGACGCCACCACCGGTACGGGCACGGTCGGGGTGTAGGTCGCCCCGCAGAGGATGGCCAACGACTGCGCGAATGCGGCCGGCAGCGCGTCGGACGCGGCCTGGATCTTCTCCTGCGGGATCGTCCAGGCGAACTCCTTGACCTGGCTGGGATCGGCCGTGCGGTCGTAAGCCCTCTCGACGAACACCCGCAGGATCGGATCCAGCGCGTCGACGAAGCGCTGCGCCCCGATCAGCCCCGCCGCCAGTCGCAGCGGTTCCAGCAGCGGCAGCCGGTGCGGGATGGTCACGTAGGTGTTGTTGCCGACCGTGGTGGACACGACGTTGGAAGCGGTGGGGTCGTCGAACACGTAGCCCGGCAGGACATGCTCGAACACAATCCCCAGCAACGCGTTCGCCACCGCGAGCAAGCTGAAATACGCTGGGAAATCAGCGAATCCGTCGTACTGGTTCTGGTAGTAGGTGGAGCGGAACGGGCTGTCGGACGGACCCGGGCGGCCCAGCGGGAACAGGTCGCCGATCACCGGCACCTGGCTCCAGGACGTGAACCGCGCCAGGATCCCGCCGTTGGGCTGATAGGGATTTCCCACCAGGATGAAGCGGTAGTCGTCGGCATTGGCGACGTAGGCCGGATCCTTGGCCATATCGGCCCGGGCGATCTCGGCGACCTGAGTGCCCTGCGAATAACCGATGACGGTCACCTTCGTGCCCGCCGGCGTGCGCGCCAGGTCCTGTTCGAGGAAGCCGGCACCGATGCGCTCGGACTGCTTCAGCGAATGCGGCCAGTACGGCAGATCGGAGAGCACCGGCAGATCCGAGATCAACGGATAGTCGAGGTTGAGCTGCGCCGGGTAGGGCACGGTGTGGAAAGAGTTCCCCGCGGGCAGGACGGTGCCGTTGAACAGCAGTGGAATGCTCAGGCCGAACCCGTCGAACGACGGACCCACGCCGATCGTGGTCCCGAGCAGCCGGACCGCGGCGTGGTAGACCCGCGCCGGGAGGCTGAGCGACATCGCGACGACGGCCACACAGAGGAACAAGATCGACACCCGCGAAATGCGGCCGGCCGCACGCGACACCGTGGCCCTACTTCCCCGACGAAGTGATCCGCGCCACACGGCACGAAGACCGTCAGTCTGACACGCGGCTCACAACTCGCCCGCATCGACGGCCCCGCGGGTGTGCTGGGCGCGGGCGATGTCACGGGCGGAGAACCCGATGAACAGTGCGACGAGGCCCACCA
>JAKIXW010000192.1:3275-7149 GCA_022708865.1 Acidobacteriota bacterium | reverse complement strand
AGCACACCCGACCCACACCGGGAGTCAAATACGTCGGCAACGGAAAACCCCGCGGCTCACACCCCAAAACCGACGAACTGTCACCGATGTCCTGATACATCACAGCGCTGACACTGGACTGACACTGGACAATGTCAGGGGTTCGAACTAGTGTTCGAATATGACATCCAATGCACTCGCTGACCGGGACACCGTCCTGGGTGCATTCGCTGCCATCGACAGCGCGCTGGATGTGCTGGCCGCCGCATCGTTGGACGGTTTCACCCCACCCGAGCTGCTCGAGCTGCTGGCCCGCCGGGAAGTGACCGTTCGCCGGGGCCCGGCCCTGGATCATCGGATCATCCATGGGTTGCGATCCCAGGCCCGCCCGGGCGAGTTGGGGTCCACCACCTGGCCCAAGGTCCTGGCCGAGCGGCTGCAGGTGTCGACCGAGGAGGCGTCTCGGCGCCTCACCGATGCCGCGGACCTGGGTCCGCGCACCGCGGTCACGGGGGAAGCACTGGAGCCGGTGCTGCCCCACTTCGCCGCCGCGCAGGCCCACGGGCAGATCGGGGCCGAGCATCTGCGCATCACCCGCAAATTCTTCAAGAAACTGCCCGCGGCGGTGGACCGGCCGACCCGGGCCGCCGCGGAGAAAGACCTCGCGCACCGGGCCGCGACGTTCGGGCCTGAGCAGTACCGCAAGGCCGCCGACTTCCTGGCCGCACTGCTTCACCCCGACGGAGACCTCGACGACGCCGACCGGCAACGCCGCCGCGGGGTGACCCTCGGCCCCCAAGGCGCCGACGGCCTCAGCGAGATCACCGGAACGCTGACCCCCGAAGGCCGGGCGGTGTTCGAACCGATCTTCGCCAAACTGTCCGCACCCGGAATGTGCAACCCCGACGACCCCCACCCGTGCGTGACCGGACGCCCCAGTGCCGAACAGATCACCAACGACCGACGCTCCCCCGCCCAACGCCGCCACGACGCCCTGGTGGCCGCCGGACGGATCGTGTTGTCCACCAAGAGCCTCGGCGATCTCAACGGTCTGCCGGTCACCGTCATCGTCACCACCACCCTGGCCGAACTCGAAGCCGGTGCCGGGATCGCGATCACCGGCGGCGGCTCCCGGATGCCGATGCGTGATCTGATCCGCAATGCCGCCGAGGCGTATCACTACCTGGTGATCTTCGACGGCAAAGGAAAAGTCCTGCACCTGGGCCGCTCCAAACGCACCGCCTCGGTGGCCCAACGGATCGCCCTGTTCGGCCGTGACCACGGCTGCACCCGACCTGGCTGCCGTGCCAGCGGGTATGAGTGCCAGGCCCATCACCTCGAAACCGACTGGGGCGACGGGGGCCAGACCAATATCAACGAACTCACCCTGGCCTGCGGCCCGGACAACCGGATGTGCACCGAATTCAACTGGGACACCCACCTCAACGAACACGGCCGCGTCGAATGGATCCCACCGCCGGAACTCGAGCACGGTCAACCCCGCATCAACACCATGCACCATCCACAGGACCTGCTCGCACCCCATCACGAACCACCCGAGATCTCCGAGCGTGCACCAGTGCGCCAGGAAAGACCCGTCATCGAAAAACCCTGCCCAGTAACCGAACCCGACCGCTACGACGACGAAATCTTCCAATACCTACTCACCATCGACCCCGACCCCGAGGGCCTCACCCTCTGGCAACAACCCCTGCCCCACAACCCCGACCAATGCGAAGACGACGACTGGCCCGACAACTGGTGGTCCGCCCACTACCACGACATCCTCGGCCTCAACGACGACCCCGCCGCCGACGCCTACGACGACTGGCACCACAACCTCGACCCCGACCTCATCAACGCACTCGACCCAGACCGCGACCACATCGAACACATGATGGCCGCCCCACCTCCACCGGCCTGGTGCGGTTGAGCTAGGGAAGCAACGCTTCCCGCAACATGTGGAACGCGACAGTGGTGGAACGCTCGCGGATATCGGCGCGGTTGCCGGGCAATAGCAGGGTTCGCGTCACCGGATCGGCGCCGGACACCGCGATGGTGAAACAGACCGTGCCGACCGGCTTTTCGGCCGAACCTCCACCGGGCCCGGCGATGCCGGTGGTGGCGATCGCGACGTCGGCGCCGAACTGCCGCAGGGCACCCGCGGCCATCGCCTCGGCCACCGGTTCGGACACGGCACCATGCTCGGCGATCAGCGCCGGATCCACCCCCAGCACATGGCTCTTCGCGGCATTGGAATACACCACCGCCCCGCCCATCACGTACTCCGAGGAGCCGGCCCGGTCGGTCAACCGGGCGGCGATCAGACCCGCGGTGCAGGACTCGGCGGTGGCGATCTTCCGCCCGGCCAGCAGCGCGGCCACCTGATCGTCGATCAGGGAGCCGTCGGTGGAGAACAACTCCCGCGGATGATGCGTGCGCAGCGCATCGACCAACTGGGTGTAGACGGCGGCATCGCCGGGCTCGTAGCGCGTGACGACCTCGAGCTCGCCGCGGCGCAGGCACGTGGTGATCTCGAGTCGGTCGAAGCCGTCGATGTCCCGCTCGGCGATCCGCAACGTCTCGGCCAGACCCGACTCCGGCAGCCCGAACATCCGCACGGTGCCCTGCCGGTAAGCGGTCCGCCCCGCGATGGCATCCAACACGGCCGGCAGCCCGATTGCGGTGCGCCACATGGGTTGCAGCTCGCGCGGCGGTCCGGGCAGGACGAGAACCGTCGGGACCGTCGGGGCACCGGGCACAATCAACCCCGGGGCCGTGCCGACCGGATCGATGACGTGCGCCCCGTCGGGCACCAGGGCCTGTTTCCGGTTGGCGGCGCGCACGGCCTCGAAATCAGCGTCCGGGAAACGCTGCATCATCGAGCGCAGGATGGCGGCGATCTTCTCCTCGAGCGCGATATCGAGAACCATTGGGCGGCTGGTGAATTCGGCCACCACGGCCACCGTCATATCGTCGGCGGTCGGCCCCAGTCCCCCGCTGGTGATGATCAGGTCGACGCCCTCGCCGGCCAGGAACCGCAACGCAGCGGCGATATCGTCGGGCCGGTCGCCGCAGATCGCGATGTGCGCCAGTTCGACGCCCAGGTCGAGCAGCTGATCGGCCAGGAACGGGCCATTGGCATCTGCGACCCGGCCGGTCAGCACCTCGGTGCCAGTGACGACGATGCCGGCGCGGGCGCTCACCGGCGGCTCAGGACGGTGTCGCGCCGGGAGCGCGGACCACCATCGGCACCGCCGGGAAATACGCGGCCATCTCGGCGCGCGAACGACGCAGCGCAGCGGTGCCGAATCCACGCTTGCGGTGTGCGGGGTGGATCCAGATCCGAACGTTCACCTCGCCGCCGGCGAGTTCCCCGAAGACCATGCCGACCTTGTCGTCGCCCTCCACCGCGACGAACCAGGCGGCGTCCTCGGCGGCGACCCGGTTGACCGCGGAGCGGATCTCGTCGTCGAGGTCACCGGCCGGCGCACCCGAGCCGTCGCCGGCGGCGTGCACGTCCTCGGTGCGGGCCGCGAAGATGTCGCGGTCGGTCGTGCCGGAGAACGGCCGCAGCGTCAGGCTGTCGCCAATGCTGGCGGGCCGGTCCGAGGCGGTGAAGCTCAGCTGGGAGTTCAGGTCCTCGAGCTCGGCCGCGATCGCCCGGCGGGACTGTTTGGTCAGCTGGTCGAAGGACAGTCCCAGGACCGCCTCCGCACTGCGCTCGGAGGTGCCCAGGGTTTCCCGGATGGTGGCCAGGGCCGCCGGGCGGTCCTCGGCCTCGACAATCGCGTCGAGCAGTTCGTGGCGCCGGTCCAGCGCGGTCAGCAGGGCGTCGGTGATCTCGCGGCGGGCCGCGGCGATGTCGTGGTCAGGCATGGCTGCAGCGTAGTTC
>JAKIXW010000192.1:0-3203 GCA_022708865.1 Acidobacteriota bacterium | reverse complement strand
GCGTGTTGTAGCCCTGGACGCGCACCCGGTCGGCGTGCGCGCCGTCGGGCAGGGTGGCGCGCAACTCCACCGACTCCCCGGGGAACACCGTCACGTAGTTGTCGCTGTACTCGATCGGCAGGATCTCCGATCCGGACTCCCCGGCGAGCACCTCGGCCCGGTTGAAGAAGGCCAGCCGGCCGGTGTGGTTGGCCAGCGTGATGGTCATCGCGTCGGCACCGGCGCGCCGCGCGCTGACGTCGAGGTCGGTTCGCGGCATGGTGTTCAGCGGCGTCATGTCGGCCCAGCTGACCTGGTTGAGCGAGAAGGCGCTGTCGTCGCGAGGGTCCCCGACATCGTCGCGCTGCTGGGACTGCCAGTAGACGTTGTCGGCGACGACGGTCCCGGTCGGATCCAGCAGCTCGCAGCGCACGAAGAACACCCGCGAATTCGTCGTCTCCGGCGGCAGTTCCAGCGCCGCGACCGCGCCGTTGGCGGGCACGAACACCGGATCGCTGGTGCGGTCATCGCGGACCCGGCCGGACAGGTCGTAGACCCGCACCCGCACACGCAGCCCGTCCCGGTCGGTCGACAGCGGTGACGGTAGCGGTGCTGTGGTCGCCGGTGGCGTAGGAGTCGAACACCGCCGACAGCGGCTGCAGGCCCTTCTTGGCGCCGAAGTACGCCCCACCGGGCCGCAGGTAGTAGTCGAACAGGTTCCCGAAGAACGACGGCCAGTGGTTGTTGAGCATCCAGTAGATGGTCATCTTGTGCGTGTCGAATCCGCCCGCGGCGAACGACTCGAACTGTGCGCGCGTCGATTCATAGTGTGCCAGTTGAGCTTTCGCCGTGAATTCCTGAGCGCTCCGCGAGGATCCGTACCGGCGCACGATGGCCGTGCGGATGCTGCTCAATTGCTCGTTGTTGTCGTCGGAGCCGGCGTGGAAATACCAGGTGCTGTTGATCGGCCACAGTTTGTCGGCCGGGATGAACTGCTCCAGGCTCGCGAACGGCGGGATGTGTTCGTTGTCGCCCTGCTCGGCGGTGGCACCCTGGGTGGCCGCGTAGGTGCCCGCGAACCAGTAGCTCGGCGGCCGCCAACTGTAGGGGCCGGCCATCTGGATGCCGTCCCAGGCGATGTTGCCGTCCTCGTCGTGGTTGATCGACGACACGGTGTCGACGACGGCGTTCGGCCAGTGCAGTTCCGTCAGAATGTCGTGGTACCAGCCGCGCACCTCCGGCGGCGGACGGCCGTCACTGCCGTTGGCCCACAGGAACGCCGACGCGTGCGGGCGCAGCGCGGTGATCTGCGAGCGCATGCTGGCCTGCGCGACCGCCCGGTCCTCGGCGTCCCACTGCGCCCACTTCTCCCACTGGTTACAGCACATCCAGCCGTACATCACCGGGATACCGAGTTCGTCGGCCACCTGCAGCAGATGATCGCCGGGGAACTTGCCCTCGAGCCGAATCATGTTCAGCCCCAGGTCTTTCACGTAACGCAGGATCGCGCTCTCGCGGTCCGGGTCCGAGGCGAACAACAGGTCCGGCGTGTACGTCGCGCCGCGGACCCTCAGGTCGCGGCCGTTGACCTTCAGGTAGAAGTTGCCGCCGTCACCGAACTCCGGGTGACTGTCATCGGTGTCGCGGAACTGTTGCACGCTGCGGATCCCGAACCGCTGGTGCAGCGCGTCCACGACGCGGTCGAACGTGCGGTACTCCAGGTCGATGTCGTAGAGGTCGGGCGAGCCGAGGGTGTACGGCCACCACAGGTCCGGATCACTGACCGCCAGCGCCGGGAACGAATCCGGGTCGAATCGGGCCTCGCGGCTCTCGCCCGGCTTCAGATTCAGTGGCTGCTCGACGCGGACGTCCGGCTTGCCGGGGCGACGGATGGTCGCGCGCAGTACTCCCCGCACCGGCGCGTCGGTCCGGTTCCGGACGTCGGCGTAGACCGTCAGCCGGGCCGAATCCGTTCTGGGCAGCGGCAATTCGGAGTTGACGGTGGCAGGCCCGATCGTCACGTCGCCGCTCGCCCGCAGATACACCGGCTTCCAGATGCCGGCGTTACGGTCCGGAACGAACGAGGTGCCGGCCGCACCCTGTTTGCGGTAGCCGATGCCGCGCCAGTTGATCCAGTCCCACCAGCTGTCGGCCAGCTCCACACCGTCGACGTCCTGCACCGACTGTTCGGGAGTGACCTTGACCGCCAACGTGTTCGCTGATCCGGGACGCACCAGCGCGGTGGCGTCGAGATCGTGCGCGGCGTACATCCCCACCACCGCGTCGGGGCCGGCCAATCGCCGTCCGTTGAGCCAGATCTCGGCCCGGTAGTTGATGCCGGGGAACTGCAGCAGGTACTGCGAGTGGCCGGCCGGGGCGGTGAAGGTGGTCCGGTACCACCAGTCCTGCTCGTAGAGGTCGTCGGGCACTTCGTCGCGCAGATTCGTGCCGACATACAGGTTCGGGTACACCCCGTCGTCCTGCAGGGTCTGCAGCACGGTGGCCGGCATCCGCCGCACGGGGTGCCAGGCCCCGTCGTCGTAACCGGGCTCCGACACGGCCGGGCCGGACTCGGCCACCGCACGCGCCGAGGACAGCTTCCAGCCGTCGGACAACTCGATGGCGGCGGGCGCGGCCTGTGCACGGGCGAATGACGGGAAGTCGCCGGCCCCCAGTGCGAACACGGCCACCAGCAGTGCAACGAGGACCATCAGGGCGGTTCCTCGGCGCAGCACGCCGATACCTTACGAGATCCGCGGACCGATCACCCGGCGCGCAGTGGCATACTAAATTAGAACACGTTCCAGTTTTCCTCGGATTCCCTCAGGCCTAGGAGCCACCATGCGTACCGCGCTCTGCGATCAGCTCGGCATCGAATACCCGATCTTCGCATTCACCCATTGCCGCGACGTCGTCGTCGCCGTCAGCAAGGCCGGCGGATTCGGTGTCCTCGGCGCCGTCGGCTTCACCCCCGAACAGCTGGAGATCGAGCTGAACTGGATCGACGAGAACATCGGCGATCACCCGTACGGCGTGGACATCGTGATCCCGAACAAGTACGAGGGCATGGATCAGACCGACATCGATCCCGAGGTGCTCAAGAAGACCCTCAATGATCTGGTGCCCCAGGAACACATCGACTTCGCCAAGAAGATCCTGGCGGATCACGGCGTCCCGGTGGAGCACAGCGACGACGATGCACTGCAGTTGCTCGGCTGGACCGA
>JAKIXW010000191.1 GCA_022708865.1 Acidobacteriota bacterium | reverse complement strand
TGGAGGTTCTGGCGGGGTCACGACCGGTGCTGTGGTCTGTTGAGGCGCTCGAAGGTGTCCCCGAGGAGGTCGCTGATCGCGCACGATGGTGGGAGCAGCACATCGTTGAGGTATTGACCGGGCGCCGACCCGAAAGTCCGCCTGGGCAGCCAATCCGGCCAGAGTTCGATCCGGCGGTCCGATCCCTTCGCCAGAGGGAGCTGACCAAGCTTGAGGAGCTTCGAGCAGCCGGTCACGATCTGGCGTTGATCACCCTGCAGCGTCAGCGATCTCGCTACGAGGCCAAAGGTCTTCTGGGATTGGTGGACGGCCGCTATCTCGCCAAACGTCCAGTGTTGGGCCGTGTCGATGAGCGTGTCGTTGCCGTGGTCCGGCGTCTGATCGACAACGAAACTGAGCTATCAACCGGCACGGTGAGCAGACTTCAGCGCAAGCTGGAGAAGGCGCTGTTGGCCGAATACGGTCCCGACGACGCCCCGAAGGCCCCGTCACAGGCGACCTTCTACCGGCTCGTCAAACGCCTGGAGGAAGGCAAACACACCTTCGGTTCCGCCCGTACTCGCAGGTCATTGGCCAAGCAACCCGACGGCCCCTTCGGCACGGTAACCGCGGCCCGTCCCGGTGAAATGGTGGAAATCGACTCCACCCCGCTGGACGTGCGGGTGGTCCTTGACGACGGTGTAGTCGATCGGGTGGAGCTGACCGCCATGGTCGACAACGTCACCCGCTCGATCCCGGCGGCAGTTCTGCGGCCCACCACCAAGGCCGTCGATGCCGCGCTGCTGTTGGCCAAGGCGCTGACCCCAGAGCCGATGCGCCCGGGTTGGTCCGATGCGTTGCGGTTGTCACGCTCGGTGTTGCCGCATCGGCGTTTGACCGATATCGATCAACGGCTCGCCGATGCCGCGGCTCGCCCGGTGATCGCTCCCGAGACCATCGTCTGTGATCACGGGAAAGCGTTTCTCTCCAAGACATTTGAGCAGGCGTGCTGCTCACTGGGCATCAACCTGCAACCCGCTCATCCGGATCAGCCCACCGACAAACCGAAGGTGGAACGCACCCTGCAGTCGGTGGGTACATTGTTCGCCCAGTATGTCGCCGGGTATGTCGGTTCCAGCGTGGAACGTCGCGGCAAGAACGCCGACCAGGACGCAGTGTGGTCGCTGGTGGAACTGCAGGCGTTGCTCGATGAGTGGCTCGTCGCGGTGTGGCAGAACCGTCCCCACGACGGACTACGTGACCCGGTGACCCCGGGCAAAGCGCTGACGCCGAACGAGAAGTTCGCGGCCCTGGTCGAAGTCGCTGGTTACGTCCCGGTGCCTCTGAGCGCTGATGCTTACATCGAGTTGTTGCCCGCGACGTGGCGCACCATCGGCTCAGCGGGTATCCGGGTCAATCACCGGACCTACGATGCCCGGGCATTGAACCCGTACCGGCGAGTCGACTCTGGGGTTCGTTCCCGCAACGGCCGGTGGGAGGTTCATTACGACCCCTATGACGTCTCTCAGATTTGGGTTCGCAATCACCACGACGACGGTTGGATCACCGCGACCTGGACCCACATGCGCACCGCTGCAGTGCCGTTCGGGGACACCGTGTGGAAACAGGCCCAAGCGATCGTCGCCGAAAGGGGCGCAGATCCGGTGACCGAAGCCGAGATCGCGGCGGCGGCCGACGCTCTGCTGGACCGTGCCGAACGCGGCCCCGACACCCAGCAGGACCCGCCAGCAGCTCGACGCGCAGCCGCCAGGGCCCGATCCATCCCCGAGCCGTCCTGGCCACACCCCAGTGTCGAGGGCACCAACCAGAACCAGGAACCGTCTGAGGTGAGCACCGACAGGCCAGCGAACTCCGACGATGACGATCTTGCTGATGTCATCCCGTTGCCGGTGTTCGACGCACGTAAGGAGGCCGAGCAGTGGCATTGGTGAGTCCGATCAGTCAACTCGAGGAGCGCCGGCAGCCGACGACAACCCTGGAAGGGTGGCGACGGTTCATTGACGCTGACCGGCCTGAATTCACCTTGCTGCCCGACCAAGACTGGTCCGATCTCGACGATGCTGATCGGATCGCCTACAACGAGGCCAGGGTGGCCCACCATTCCGAGCTCGTCGTGGTGACCACCTCGGCGATCCAGAAGATCACCAACGAGGGTCAGCTGCTCACTTTGCTGAATCAACGCGAGATCGGCGCCCGGCGAGGGCTGATCGTCTCCGGTGGCGCAGCCACCGGAAAGACCACGGCCATCAAACAACTCGGCCGGTTCCACGAACTTCGGATCCGCACCCGTTACTCGGACAAAACCCGCATCCCTGTCGTCTACGTGACCGCTCCACCGAAGGGCTCAGCACGCAAGCTCGCAATGGAATTCGCCCGCTTCCTCGGGCTTCCACCGGTACGACGGATGAACGTCACCGATATCGCCGACGCGGTGTGCCAAGTGCTCATCGATGCGCGTACCGACATAGTGGTCGTCGACGAGATCCATAACCTCAATCTCGATACCCGTGCCGGAGAAGAACTTTCCGATCACCTCAAGTACTTCACCGAACACCTGCCCGCGACCTTCGTCTACGCCGGCATTGACGTCGAACGCTCCGGAGTGTTTACCGGTACTCGCGGCCGCCAGCTTGCCGGGCGCTGCGGTGTCATCAACACAGCGGCCTTCCCGTATGGGCAGGAGTGGCGGGCTCTGGTCGCCGCGATGGAGGGAACCCTGCGACTGCACCGACACGAGCCGGGCACGCTCGTGCGCCAGACGAAACACCTGCACCAGCGCACCGGCGGAATGATCGGAAGCCTCGCCCACCTCATCCGCTCGGCAGCCATCCGGGCAATGCTGGACCACACCGAACACATCGACCGCGAGGGCTTGGACAGCGTCCTCATCGACTACGCGGCTCAGGCCTCAGCCCAACGCAGCGCCGGATAGCAGTGATCACCGACTGGCCCCGACTCCCACCACGACCACTTCCGCAGTCAGTCACCGCATTTCGCGATGAGACCGTGTACTCCTTCACCACCCGACTCGCCCACGCCAACAGAATCCCACCCCAAAGCCTGCGCGACTACGCCGCACGCGAGAGCCATTACGTCGACCCTGAGCGCCTCGCCCGCCTCAGCGGCTACCCACGACATGTCCTCTGCGCCCGACTGCGGGGCCTGACCGCTGATGAACGTGATCTCACCCGCCAGCGGGCACGTGCCCGCCCGATTTGCCGGTACTGCACAGCACGGCGAGGGGTGCCCCAGCCGGTCCATTGCTGGTTGCCCGACCACCTCACCGTCTGTCATCGCCACGGCCGCTGGATTGGCCCCTCCGCCCAGCGATGGGACGATCAGATGTCACTGAAACACCATCCAGCTGTTGCCCGATCTGCCAGGGCACATCATGCCCTGGCCAAGCGCAATGCCCCCGACATCGTTGAGCTAGCGATCAACGACGCATCACGTATAGTGCTGCGGCAGCGCCGATTCCGACGGGATGACGGTCTCGGTGATAGCGCGGCCACCGGTATCGCATTACGGGGGCGATGGGCCAGCATCTCAACGGTCAACCTGCACATCGCCACCTACGTCGAAACAGTCCGGATGGCCGCAGTCATCATTGACCAGCGGCCAGCATTGTTGAACCGCACCGGCGATCCCAGTGTCGCCCGCGTAGCTCTCTTGGCAGCCGCGAACGCAGTGTTCGGCGCCGAGGATGAGACGGCGACCACCGCGGCCCTCGACGGCTGGCTGAACAACCAGCAGATCATCCGGAAGTCCCGCGATAAATCAATGATCGTTCATACCTGATGCAAAAGTCTTTATCTTGCAACCATATTCGTAGGAAAACCCATTGCCAGCCGACCGTGAGGCATACGTAGATGGAAATACTAGACGAGCTAGAAAGCTAGGCCGCCGATCAGGATGACAATACCCAGTCCGATCAGAACAATCGGGAACAGGATGTGTTCCCATCGTTCGAGGATCTCCGCGATCGGGCGGCGGGTGGCAACATATCTGGCGATGACCACCAGCACCCCGACGAGAAGAAGGAAGACGACGCAGTAGGCCACGACGGCTGCGTGTCCGACGCTGAGGAAGACCGGGACGTAGACGCCGACGTTGTCGCCGCCGTTGGCGAAGGTCACGCCAGCGACCGCCCAGACGCTGACGGTCTTGCCCGCAACCTTCGCGTCACCATCATCGTCACCGTTTCCGCGCCAGGCTTGCCAAGCCGCCTTCAGTCCCAGGGCGAGGGGGATGAGTCCGAAGAACGGGATGACGTCGGGCGGCAGGAATGCGCCCGCACCTAGGGTCACGAGGACGGCGGCGCCGAGAATTCCAGCGAATCCCAGGTATTGGCCGGCGGTGATCCGGGAGGTGGTCCCGCGTTGTCCTGCGCCGCGGGCGAAGAACAGTGAAAGCACGATGATGTCGTCGATGTTGGTGACGATGAACAGCCCGATCGCGGGCAGAACCGACGACAGGATCATGGGTGTGTGCCATCGGTGGTCACGACGGGGCACCCACTGCGGTCGCGGTGGCTAGGTTGGTTGACCGCTGTGCGGTGAGTGCGGTCAGTGCTGTGGTGCGGCCGGCGCGCACACCGTTGGCGATGACCACGATTTCGGCGAGTTCATGGACGAGCACGACGGCGGCCAACCCGAGCACCCCGAACAAAGCCAGCGGCATCAGCACAATGATCAGTCCGAGGGATAGGCCGACGTTTTGCAGCATGATCCGTCGGGCGCGGCGGGCATGGGTGAATGTTTGTGGCAGGTGGCGTAGGTCTTCACCCATGAGTGCGACGTCGGCGGTTTCGATGGCGACGTCGGTGCCCATGGCGCCCATCGCGATGCCGAGGTCGGCGGTAGCCAGTGCGGGGGCGTCGTTGACGCCATCGCCGACCATCGCGGTGGGGCGCTGGGTGCGGAGCTGTTCGATCAGTCGGGCTTTGTCTTCGGGGCGCAGATCGGCGTGCACGGTGTCGATGCCGACTTCGCGGGCCAGGGCGGCCGCGGTGGCGTGGTTGTCGCCGGTGAGCATCGCCACCTGGTAGCCGTCGCGGCGCAGCTGGGTGATGACTTCGGTTGCCTCGGGCCGCAATTCGTCACGCACGGCGATGGCACCGATCACCTGTCCGTTGTCTTCGACCAGGACGGCGGTGGCTCCGGCCTGCTGCATCCGGGTGACCTCGGCGGTGAGCGGACCTCGGTCGAGCCAGCCGGGGCGGCCCAGCCGGATGCGGTGCCCGTCGCGGTGGCCGGTGAGTCCGGCGCCGGTGACTGCCTCGACGTCGGCGGCGGGGGTGACGGTGCCGGCGGCGGCCAGGATCGCCGCGGCCAGGGGGTGTTCACTGCGGGCCTCTACGGCGGCCGCGAGGTCCAGGACGTGCTCGGGGGTGACGTCGGGGGTGGTGGCCACCTCGATGACGGTGGGCCGGTTGGCGGTGAGGGTACCGGTCTTATCCAGGGCGACCCCACGGATCCTGCCCAGCGCTTCCAGCGCGGCGCCACCTTTGACCAGGGCGCCCAGCTTGCTGGCGGCGCCGATGGCGGCGACGACCGTGACCGGTACCGAAATCGCCAGAGCACAGGGCGAGGCGGCGACCAGCACCACCAGAGCGCGTTCGATCCAGGTGGCGGGGTCACCGAGCAGGCTCCCCGCGACGGCGATCAGGGCGGCGGCGATCATCACGGCGGGGACCAGGGGTTTGGCGATGCGGTCAGCCAAACGTTGGGCGGCGCCCTTGCGGGACTGCTCGGCTTCCACGATGCGCACGATGCGGGCCAGGGAATTGTCCTCGGCGGTGGTGCTGACTTCTACTTCGAGGGCGCCGGCTCCGTTGATCGACCCGGCGAACACCTCATCACCGGGGCCGGCTTCAACGGGCACTGATTCGCCGGTGATGGCCGAGAGGTCCAGGGCGGTGCGGCCCCGGGTGATGATGCCGTCAGTGGCGACTCGTTCTCCGGGTTTGACGACCATGAGGTCACCGATGCGCAATTCTGTTGGCGCGATGGTTGTTTCGGTGCCGTCGCGGCGAACGGTGGCCTCATCGGGCACCAGCGACAGTAGTGCGCGCAGTCCGCGGCGGGTGCGGGCCAGCGAGTATTCCTCCAGGCCTTCGCTGATGGAGAACAGGAACGCCAGCATCGCGGCCTCACCGACCTCGCCGAGCAGCACCGCGCCCACGGCGGCGATGGTCATCAGCGTGCCGACCCCGATCTTGCCCTTGGCCAGCCGCCCCAGGGTGGACGGCACGAAGGTATAGGCGCCGGCCAGCAGCGCCGCTGCCTCCAACGTGAGCACCACCGGGTCGGCGGCGCCGACCAGGTTGGCGATCAACGCCGCCAGCAGCAGTACCCCGGAGAGCGCGGCGAACTGCAATTCTGTGATCTGCCAGAGCCGTTCGGGTTCACGCTCCTGCTCCTCGGCGCTGCGGGGTTCGTCGCTGCCGCAGCCACAGGCATCGCTCATTGCCGCGTCTCCTCGGTGTCGATCGCCGCACCCCGGGCGCCGGTTCCATAGGTGGGACACAACGCCACCGCGTTGCCGGTGGCCGCCAGCAGCGTTTCCGCCGCAGCGAGCACGTCCAGCAGCTCGGGGCGAGACAAGGAATAGAACACCTGACGGCCTTCTGGGCGGCCGGTGACCAGCCCACAGTCCCGCAGGCACGCCACGTGCGCGGAGACGGTGGATTGCGCCAACCCCAGCTCACCGATCAGATCGACAACTCGCGCCTCCCCGTCAGCCAGGCGGCGCACGATCGTCAACCGCGTCGCATCGGAGAGACTGTGGAACAGTGCCACCGCGGCATCGAGGTCGGACGTGTTGCCGGCCAGGCAGGTGTCCCGCTTATTCATCGTCACACAACGATGATAACCATCGAAGCCGATTTAGCGAAAGGGGCGCATTCGTGACAGCCATTCTCGGAGCTGCTCCCGGTCGCGGCGAGCGTCGCAGACGAATTCGGTCGTGCATCAGATCGGCTGATAAAGCTGGTCAAGTGGAATTCTCATCCGATCTGATACACCGCAGTTCAGCTCACTGGTCCTGTGTCAGATCAAATGAGAACGGACAACACCGATCGCCATCCTCGCCGAGACACTCGGGGGCCTTGCCCCCGCGTAGTGGACACGGGATTTCTGGTTAAGCGGCTTCGGGCAGCGTAGCGGTTGTCAGTGT
>JAKIXW010000190.1 GCA_022708865.1 Acidobacteriota bacterium | reverse complement strand
GAGACGCCGGCCGCGCCGTCCGCCGATCCGGCGTCGGCCGAGCCGGCCAAATCGGACTCGCAGAGCCCGTCCGAGCAACCGGTTGCCGAGGCCACAACAGAGCGCAAAGTGGTTGTGGCGGAAGACATTACGGATCATCCCGCTGATGGGGCTCCCACCGAGGTGGAACCGGCCGACGCCGAAACCGTCGGGACTGCCACGTTGAGCGTCGCGGCTGGCGAACCGGCCAAGCAGGCCGCCGCCACCAGCATGTCGATCCTGGACGTATTGCTCTCGATGTTCTGGGGCATGATGGCGTCGGTGGTTCAGTCGGCCGCGGGTCCGGCGTCCCTGCCGTCGGAAAGCACCGTCTCCCTGCGTAGTTCGTCGCTGCAGCTGACGGATGCTCTCGCGGTACCGACGGACTGGTATTTCCCGGAGGCCGGCGAACCCGGGCAGGCTCCGCAACACCTGATCTTCCTGACGCACGGCATGTTCACCGTCGGTGCGATGTACAGCTACACCGCGGCCCAGCTGGCCGAGAACACCGGCAGCATCGTCGTCGTACCCACCATGAGCTGGAACCCCTATGCGCCCGCAGGGCTCTGGATCGGCGGTCCGGCGATGGAATCGGTGATCGCGAGTCTGTTCGACGGCGACCGTGCGGCGCTGAACGCCAGTGCGCTGGCGGCCGGGTACGCCAAGCTGTACGGCCTGGATCCCGCAAGCGCCGAGTTGCCGCGGGAGTTCGTGCTCAGCGGTCATTCCGCGGGAGCGGCGCTCATGCTCGGTGCCATCAGCGATCTCGACAACCGCACGCTCGATGACCTGACGGGTGTTCTGCTGTTCGACACCGTCTCGTCGGGGTCCACCGCGGCAGATGCGCTGGCCCGGCTCGCCGCCTACGAGCACGAAACGGGACGCTACGTGCCCGTCACCGAGATCGGCGCCCCGCCCAACGACTGGAACAGGCCCAGCAATTTCCACCAGGCCCTGGCGACCGGGCGGCCGAACCACTTCAACGGAGTGATCATCAGCGGTGCAGCGCATACCGACTCCGTGCAGTCCGGTAGTCCGGCCGTTCAGAGCATCATCAGCTGGCTGGTGGGCAACGCTTCACAGCGCGCGATCCTGGCCCTTCAGCGGTTCGCCGACGATTCGGTGAACACCTGGTACTCCGGCCGGACCGAAATCGAGTACGTCGAGGACGAGGGTTCGACGATCGTCATCCCCACCCCGGGCGGTCCCATCACGGCCACCGTGCTCGGGGTGCTGGGGGACGCCGTGGTCCCGGGCCGGGTCGACGACACGATCGCGGTGTGACGCCGCCGGGCCGACGGTAAACTTGGACGGCAAGAACGCCCCCCGTCCTGGAAAGCAGGCTCGAACACCCACCGTGACGCCCCGCGAGACAACCGCCGCTCCGGCCGCCCGCACCGCGAAGAGCAGCATCGACATCCCGCCCGACATCGTCGTCGGTCTGCTGGGCTCGGCAGACGAGAACCTGCGTGAACTCGACCGCGGTCTGGCCGCCGACCTGCACGTACGGGGTAACACCGTGACACTGTCGGGATCGCCCGCCGACGTCGCCCTGGCCGAACGCGCCGTCACCGAGCTGATCGCCATCGCCGTGGGTGGTCAGGCGCTGACCCCCGACGCGGTGCGCCGCAGCGTGACGATGCTGACGGGGGCCGAGGGAGAATCGCCGGCCGAGGTGCTGACCCTGGACATCCTGAGCCGGCGCGGTCGGACCATCCGGCCCAAGACGCTGAATCAGAAGCGTTATGTTGATGCGATCGACGCCAACACCATCGTGTTCGGCATCGGACCGGCCGGAACCGGCAAGACGTATCTGGCCATGGCCAAGGCGGTCAAGGCCCTGCAGACCAAAGAGGTCACCCGGATCATCCTGACCCGTCCCGCGGTGGAGGCCGGCGAACGACTGGGCTTCCTGCCCGGCACCCTGACCGAGAAGATCGACCCGTACCTGCGGCCGCTGTACGACGCGCTGCACGACATGATGGACCCCAACGCCATCCCGAACCTGTTGGCGGCCGGGGTGATCGAGGTGGCGCCGCTGGCGTTCATGAGGGGCCGCTCGCTCAATGATGCGTTCATCATTCTCGACGAGGCGCAGAACACCACGCCCGAACAGATGAAGATGTTCCTGACCCGGCTGGGGTTCGGCTCGAAAATCGTTGTGACGGGGGACATCACACAGGTCGACCTGCCGAACGGGCAGCGTTCGGGGCTGCGGGCCGCCGTCGACATCCTCGACGGCATCGACGACATTGCCGTCGCCGAACTCACCAGCGCCGACGTAGTGCGCCACCGGCTGGTCTCCGAGATCGTCGACGCGTACGAAAAGTCCTCGGGTGCAAGCGAACTCGGTGGCAATCGGGCCCAGCGACGGGGTGCCCGGAAATGAGCCGCGAAGGATCGCCGCGCGTGAGGATCGCAGCGAGGGAATCCGAGCGAGGACCGGAGCGCGTGGGAGTCGAGCAATGAGCATCGAGGTCTCCAACGAATCCGGGATCGACGTCTCGGAAGCCGAATTGATCAGCGTCGCTCGCTTCGTCATCGCCCAGATGCAGGTCAATCCCGGCGCGGAACTGTCGATGGTGCTGCTCGACACCACGGCCATGGCCGATCTGCACATGCGGTGGATGGACCTGCCCGGGCCGACGGACGTGATGAGTTTCCCGATGGACGAGCTCGAACCGGGCGGGCGGCCGGATGCCGCAGAGCCCGGACCGTCGATGCTCGGTGACGTCGTGCTGTGCCCGCAGTTCGCCGCCGAGCAGGCCGCGGCCGCCGGGCACGAACTCGAGCACGAGCTGGCGCTGCTCACCGTCCACGGGGTGCTGCACCTGCTCGGTTACGACCACGCCGAACCGGACGAGGAGAAGGAGATGTTCGACCTGCAGCGTCGTCTCCTCGAGGACTGGTACGCCGACCAGGCGCAGCTGTATCGCAGGACGCGGCAGAGCGAGCGGGACCAGCATCTGCTGGACAACACCAGCCGCTTCCTGCACTCGGACGATTCATGAGCAGCGTCAATTCGTGACGGGTCTGGCGCCACTGCTCGGCGTGCTGGCCCTGGTGGTGCTGGCCGGCGTGTTCGCCGCGATCGATGCCGCGGTCAGCACGGTGTCGATCGCTCGGGTGGAGGAACTGGTCCGCGACGAACGCCCGGGCGCGGGCCGGCTGGCGCAGATGGTCGAGGAGCGGCCCCGCTACATCAACCTGGTGGTGCTGCTGCGGATCGTGTGTGAAACCACCGCCACCGTGCTGCTGGCGGCATATCTGACCGAACGGCTCGGTCTGGACTGGGGCCTGTTCACCGCGGCGGCCATCATGGTGGTGACCAGCTTCGTGGCCATCGGGGTGGGTCCGCGCACCCTGGGCCGACAGAACGCCTACTCCATCTCGCTGGCCGCCGCCCTTCCGCTGCATGCCATTTCGGTGCTGTTGACGCCCATCAGTCGGCTGCTGATCCTGCTCGGCAATGCGCTGACGCCGGGCCGCGGCTTCCGCAACGGGCCGTTCGCCTCCGAGATCGAGCTGCGGGAGGTGGTGGATCTGGCCCAGCAGCGCGGCGTGGTGGCCGACGACGAGCGCCGGATGATCCAGTCGGTCTTCGAGCTCGGCGACACCCCGGCGCGTGAGGTGATGGTGCCGCGCACCGAGATGGTCTGGATCGAGGCGGACAAGAACGCCGGTCAGGCCACCTCGCTGGCGGTGCGCAGCGGCCATTCCCGGATCCCGGTGGTCGGCGAGAACGTCGACGACATCCTGGGCGTGGTCTATCTCAAGGACCTGGTCGGCCGGACCTACTACTCCACCAACGGCGGCCGCGACACCCTGGTCGGGGAGTTGATGCGCCCCGCGGTGTTCGTGCCCGACTCGAAACCCCTCGATGATCTGTTGCGCGAGATGCAGCGCACCCACAACCACATGGCGCTGCTGGTCGACGAATACGGCGCCATCGCCGGGCTGGTCAGCATCGAGGACGTGCTCGAGGAGATCGTGGGCGAGATCGCCGATGAATACGACGCCGACGAGATCGCGCCCATCGAGAAAGTGAGCGGGGGTGGCGATCTGGGCGATCAGGTGTTCCGGGTGTCGGCCCGGCTGCCCATCGAGGATCTCGGCGAGTTGTACGACGTGGAGTTCGACGACGACCTCGACGTCGACACCGTCGGCGGCCTGATGGCCCTGGAGCTGGGCCGGGTGCCGCTGCCGGGTGCTCAGGTGCAGACCCATGGGCTGCGGTTGCGCGCCGAGGGTGGCAACGACCATCGCGGTCGGGTCCGCGTCGGCACGGTGCTGGTCAGTAACGTCGAACCCGAGGAGAGCCACGATGGAAGCCGTGATGACTGACGCCGTCGCCGAGTGTGAACTCTCGGCGATGGATCACCCGATATTTCGCACAGGTTTCACGTTCGGCGGGGTCGAATGAGCGACGAATTCCGTTCCGGCTTCGTGTGTTTCGTGGGCCGGCCGAACACCGGCAAGTCGACGCTGACCAACGCGCTGGTCGGTGCCAAGGTGGCGATCACGTCGAACCGGCCCCAGACCACCCGGCACACCATCCGCGGCATCGTGCACCGCGACGACTTCCAGATCATCCTGGTCGACACGCCCGGCCTGCACCGGCCCCGCACGCTGCTCGGCAAGCGACTCAACGACCTGGTCCGCGACACCTACTCCGAGGTCGACGTCATCGGGCTGTGCATTCCCGCCGACGAGCCGATCGGCCCGGGTGATCGCTGGATCTACCAGCAGATCCGGGACGTCGCGCCGCGCACCACGCTGATCGTCATCGTGACCAAGACCGATAAGGTGCCCCGTGACCGGGTTGCGGCCCAATTGGTCGCCGTCAGTGCGGAATTCGGTGAGCATGCCAAGGAGATCGTGCCGGTGTCGGCGAGCACCGGGGAGCGGCTCGACGTGCTCGCCGAGGTGCTGGCCGCGCAGCTGCCGCCGGGTCCGGCGTTCTATCCCGACGGCGAATTGACCGATGAGCCCGAGGAAACGCTGATGGCCGAGCTGATCCGGGAGGCCGCGCTCGAGGGTGTGCGCGACGAGTTGCCGCACTCCCTGGCGGTGGTCATCGAGGACATCGAAGAACGTGCGGGCCGGCCCGAGGATGATCCGCTGATCGACGTGCACGCCGTGCTGTTCGTCGAGCGGGACAGCCAGAAGGGCATCGTGATCGGCAAGGGTGGTGCGCGCCTGCGCGAGGTCGGCACCGCCGCGCGTACGCAGATCGAAAAACTGTTGGGCACAAAGGTTTTCCTGGATCTACGGGTTAAGGTCGCCAAGAACTGGCAACGCGACCCCAAGCAGCTCGGCCGCCTGGGCTTCTAACCTGCCTGGCTAGAAGTTGGGCTGGTTCGGCGGACGCTGGCCGAACTGACGCGGGGGAGCCGGCACCGGCGCGGCCGAATCACCCTTGCCGTAGACCGCGACGACGACGCTGCGATCGGGCACCAGGTTCTCCGACCACACCCCGATCTCGATGTTGCTGCAATCCGACATGATTGCCATGTAGTCGGGCCGGCCCATCCACTGTTGCAGGATCTCCACGCCGCTGATGGCCAGCGCCGGGTTGATCGCCACTGTTTCGGAAACCACCCCGGCATACCCGGCGGCGTGCGCTCGGTCGGCGACCGTGGACCCGTCGGAGCCGATGTCCCCGTCCAGTGCACGGTTGTTCAGCACGTCGTCGGTGTGCCACTGGGCGGCCAATCGCAACTTCGGATTGATCTTGATCCCGCTGTTGGTGGTCCCGGCCGGGCCATCGCACCCGGCCCGACGCTGGATGGTGTAGATGTTGGCCACGACACCGTCGTTGAGGCGGCGATTGTCGGCATGCGCGACGGACGGAACGGCCAGCCCGGTGATCAGGCCGAGCCCAGCACACAGCACACCCAACCGCTTGCCCAACATGGATCGGGACTCTACGCCCGTGTCACAAAAAGCACAGATATTCGGAAAGCATTACGGCGGCTCATGGGGGTGAAGACGGTGAGCCGAATTGGCGGCCGCCGGCGGGCACCGGCGGTGCGGCGTCACCGCGGCCGTAGACCGCGACCAGCACGCTGCGGTCCAGGTCGTTCACCGACCACACCCCGATGTCCATGTTCCCGCAGTTCACCATCGTGGCCTTGTAGTCGGGCCGGCTGAACCACTGATTCATGATGTCGATGCCGTTGATGGCCAGCGCGGGGTTGATCGCGACGGTCTCGGCAACCACACCGGCGTAGCCGGCGGCGCGCGCCCGGTCGGTGACCGTGGACCCGTTCGAGCCGATGTCGCCGTCCAGGGCGCGGTTGGTCAGCACGTCGTTGGCCTGCCACTCGGCTGCCAACCGCAGCTTGGGGTTGACCTTGACCATTGGTTCGATCTTGTAGTCGTCGGCGCAGCCGGCCATCATCATCGCGTTGTGGATGTCGGCCACGACGCTCTCGTTGAGCCGATCGTTGTTGGCGGCGGCGGTGGGCGCGGTGCTCAGGAGCCCGGCCAGCAACGTCGGCGCCGCGGCCATTGCCAGCGCAATCCTCATGGGCGTGACCTTACCCGGCAGGCAGCAACCGGTGCCGCGAGGTGTTTGCCGGTCGGGGACGGCGGTTCGTGGGCCGGAGGCATCGATGTGCTCCCGAACGGCTGACCGGCGCGCGTCCCCGTCGATGTCGCCGTGCGATGCCAGACTGGCCCGATGCGGCTGTATCGGGACCGGGCGGTGGTGGTTCGCCAGCACAAGCTCGGTGAGGCCGACCGCATCGTCACGCTCCTGACCCGCGAGCACGGCCTGGTCCGCGCCGTGGCCAAGGGCGTGCGCCGCACCCGCAGCAAGTTCGGGTCGCGGCTCGAGCCATTCGCCCACATCGACGTCCAGCTGTACCCGGGCCGCAACCTCGACATCGTCACCCAGGTGGTGTCCATCGACGTGTTCGCCACGGATATCGTCAACGACTACGGCCGCTATACCAGCGCCTGCGCCATCCTCGAGACCGCCGAGCGCCTCGCCGGTGAGGAACGTGCCCCGGTGCCCGACCTGCACCGGCTCACCATCGGCGCGTTGCGCGCGGTGGCCGACGGCACCCGCGCCCGCGAACTCGTGCTCGACGCCTATCTGCTGCGGGCCATGGGCATCGCCGGCTGGGCGCCGGCGCTGACCGAATGCGCCCGTTGTTCGGCCCCGGGCCCGCACCGGGCCTTTCACATCGCCGCGGGTGGCAGCGTGTGCGTGCACTGCCGGCCGTCGGGGTCGGCCACGCCGCCGCAGGGGG